>JBGPEO010000086.1:0-11277 GCA_041482895.1 Candidatus Dormibacteraceae bacterium
ACTACCGGTGCGCCCCCACTCTTGAGCGATGACGTGCTGAAGCCGAAGATCTGTTCAGTCGTATAGCCGCTGCTGGCGCTTGGCTCGTCCTTGAACTGGATGACGAAGTTGACCACCAGCTTGTACGTCGCGGTGCTGATGTCGGACGAGTTCGATTCGAGGCTGGTGCAATGCGCCGTACTGTCGGAGAAGAAGGCGGCGTAGGCGGCGGTCGCACCCTGCTTCTGCGCCGCGTCCCACTCGCTCTTGGTGGACGTGTACGTGTTGGGATCTTTCGTCTTCGACTTGTTCAGAAAGCTGTCGATGTCGCCCGACAGGCCGCACTTCTGCATGCCGGCGGGAAGATCACCCTGTTGAACCGAGACGCCGGCCGCGGTCGGTCCCGTGACGGTGCTTGACGCAGACCCGCCGCAAGCGACGAGCATCACGGTGACTGCCAGGCCGGAGATCGTTCTTTTGAGCATCGGCACAGTTTGACAGCGACCCCGCTGGAACCGATGCGCCTAGCCGAAAATCGTGCGGCGCCTCGGCAGCAGCTGGGTCACAGTTTCCTGGATCCAGCTGCGCACTTCCTCTGTCAGCTCGAGCACCAGGCGCGCGTTGTCCGCGCCCTCGGGGCCGAAACGCGAAACATCGATCGGCTTCCCAAACGCGATGAACCACTTGGACGGAAGCGGAAGCAGGCCCGCGAGACCCAACCATGGAAATGTCGGAGTGATTGGAATCGTGGGTAGACCGAGGAACCGGGCGATCGGCTGGAGGTCGAAGATCACCGGGTGCAGCTCCTCCGACCCGACGACGGCGACAGGGATGATCGGCGACCCGGTCCGCAGCGCGACCTGGACGAATCCTCCGCGGCCAAATCGCCTGACTCGATAGCGTTCTCGATATCGCTTGGCCGCGCCCTTGACGCCTTCCGGGAAAACTCCAACGAGCTCGTCGCGCTCGAGCAGGGCCGTTGCGTTGTCTGGATGCGCGAGAACGTTGCCGGTCTTGATCAGCAGCATGTTCGTGAAAGGCAGCGCGAAGGCCCAATCGACCACCAGCATTCGAGCGTGCCGGGGCTGCGGGTGCTCGGCGATGATCGCGGTGCGGATCATCGCCCCGTCGTAGGGAACGATCCCTGCGTGATTGGCCGCGAGGAGCGCGCGTCCGCGCGCCGGCACGTTCTGTATGCCGTCGACCTCGACGCGCCAGTAGTTGCGATACAACCAGAGCGCTGCGCCCTGGATCCTCGCCGTGAACTCGGGATCGAAGCCGAATTCGTCGCCTCGTGGCTCCAGCGCGTGGCCGGAATCGATCACACGAAGGGCTCCCACCGCCTCGAGTATGGCAACATGCAATCGGCCTCGACATGGCACTCGATCTGCAGGCCGCCGCCACTGAATACCTCGGCTGGCTTCAGCTTGAAGCGAACCGCAGCCCGAACACGGTCCGGGCCTACGCGTCCGAGATCAAGAAGCTGATCGATTTCCTGGCCGCCCACGACCACTCGCTCTCGGTGACGGACTTGCGCCACGACGACCTGCGCGCGTATCAGCGATATCTCGCGGGCCGGTTGAAGAGCCCTGCCTCACGAGCGCGCGCGCTCGTCGCAATTCGGTCGTGGCTCCGCTGGATCGCGAAAGAAGGCCTGATCGACCGGGACCTTTCGAACGGGATCACGCTGCCCAAGCTCGAGCAGCGGCTGCCCAAGCCAATCGATCCGGACGAGCTCACCCGGCTCCTCGGCGCCCTACCGAGACAGACCCCTCATGAAAAGCGTGACCGAGCCCTCGTGCAGTTTCTGATCAGCACGGGGTGCCGGATCTCCGAAGCGCTCGCCCTCGATCGAACGGACTTCCCTCGCTCAGGAAACCGCCTCGTCGTGACCGGTAAGGGCTCCAAGCAGCGCTCCGTCTACCTGACCACCGACGCGCGCGAGGCGCTCGAGGACTACATGGCCGTGCGCGAGGACGCCTGCATGGCGCTCTTCGT
The DNA here is from genome assembly GCA_041482895.1 of Candidatus Dormibacteraceae bacterium. Lineage (GTDB taxonomy): Bacteria > Chloroflexota > Dormibacteria > Dormibacterales > Dormibacteraceae > Palsa-870. The sequence continues at coordinate 1,978 of JBGPEO010000086.1, forward strand.
CAACTACGACCGGGCCGCCGCGGACGATCGCGCCCGCCGCTTGACCTCGGCCGGCGCGCGATTCATCGTGCGCAAGCTGCGCGTCCAGCTCGGCGCCTGGTCTTTCAAATCGCCCCACGTCGCGCGCCACACCGCTGCGACCACCCTTCTCGAGGTGACCGGGGGCGACGTGCGGCTGGTGCAGGAGGTCCTAGGCCACGCCAACCTGAACACCCTGCAGGGCTACACGAAAATCGTCGACAGCCGCAAGCAGGACGCCTACCGCCGCTACCAGGAATACCTCGACGGCAAAAAGGCTGGGCGTTAGTATCTTGGGGATGGTCGACGTCAAGGAAGCGAAGCTGCTGCGCGGACTGCCTGACTCGGAGCTGCGCTCGGTGGAAAAGCAGATGAAGACGGTCAGGCATCCGGCCGGTCACGAGATCGTCGTAAAGGGCGAGAACGGCGTCGGATTCATGATCATCCTCGATGGCACGGTGACCGTCGACACCGTCCAGGGCAAGGCACGCAAGCTTGGGCCCGGCGACTCTTTCGGGGAGATGGCTCTGCTCGACCACGAGGGCCGCAGCGCGACCATCAAGGCGGACACGGACGTGACATTGGCGACGATCCCAGAGTGGAGCTTCAAGCCTTTCCTCAAGGAGCACCCCGAGGTTGCCTACCGGCTGCTCCAGGTCCTGAGCCAGCGCATCCGCCAGGCGGAAAGCGACAAGTAGCCCTACCTCCTCTCGAGCACCAGGATAGGCTCCGAATGAAGCCAGCGTGACCACTGCGAAGCGAGTCGCGGTGGTTCAGGCAGCACCTGTCGTATTCGATTGCGCCGCCACCCTTGCCAAGGTTCAGAAGCTGGCCACCGACGCAGCGGCCGAGGGAGCGGGCCTGGTGCTGTTTCCCGAAGCCTTCATAGCCGGCTATCCACGAGGCATCTCTTTCGGCACTGTCATCGGCGATCGCACTCCTGAAGGCCGTGATCACTTCCGCAGGTATTGGGAGAGCTCAATCGACATTCCGGGACCAGCGGTCGACCAGCTCGTGGTCCTGGCAACCAAGCTCGGGATTTACCTGGTCGTCGGCGTCATCGAACGGGACGGAGGCACGCTGTACTGCACTGCCGTGTTCGTCTCGCCGGACGGGTATCTGGGCAAACACCGAAAGCTCATGCCGACCGCGGCAGAGCGTCTCGTTTGGGGATATGGCGACGCATCCACACTCCCAGTCTTTGACACGCCGTTTGGGCGATTGGGGGCGGTCATCTGCTGGGAGAACTACATGCCGCTGCTGCGTATGACGATGTACTCGAAGGGCATCCAGATCTATTGCATTCCGACCGCGGATGGTCGGGAGACCTGGCTGTCCACGGTGCGCCATATCGCGATGGAAGGCCGCTGCTTTGTTCTTTCCGCCAACCAGTTCACAAGGCTTGCCGACTTTCCCGCGGACATCGACAACCAGCTCGCCTCAAAGCCCGACGATATCGTCTGCTTCGGCGGAAGCTGCATCGTCGGCCCGATGGGCAACGTGCTGGCCGGCCCCCATTTCGACGGAGAGACGATCCTGTACGCCGACCTCGACCTCGCTGACGTGGCGCGCGGGAAGTACGACTTCGATGTAGTCGGTCATTACGCGCGGCCGGATCTGTTTCACCTCGAAGTCAACGTGCAGCCCCAAACGCCGGTCGTTTCGATCGGGCTACATCCGGACCTGGATCCGCCAGCAGGACGGACCGGGCCAAGGCAGCGAAAAGGCCGGAATTTGACTCGAAACCGGCCTTAAGAAGGCTACGAGATCTGGGCTACTCGTCCTCGATCTGGTTGTACATGAGGCTGTCCTGGATCTCGTACAGGGCGTCCATCGCCTCCATCACGGAGGCGGGCTTGGCCTGCGCCAGAACGGTGACCTCGGGCGACTCTTCGATCACCTTGTTGATGGCTACCGAGAGCACCGGCGGCATCTGCCGCTGGTCGGCCAGGTTGAGCATCTCCAGCTCGTTCAGGAGCCGGTCGATGTGATGCATCTTGTTCCGGCGGGCGTACTTGGCCCGCTGAATCCGCATCTCCCGGGCGGTCATGTGCTCGATGGCTCGGCTCGCCTGCTTGATCATGGTCATGTCTCTTTCTCCTGATCCAAAGTTTACGGGCCTCCGCCAATTTGTCAAGGATGATCTGTAATAAATGCCTCCGGGCTCTGTTAGCATGGCCCGACAGCGACCGGATGTGCCCCTCATGATCGCCGGCCGTTCGACCCGGATGGAAGTCCTCGAGCTGCTTCGGCGCAGGGGCCGCTCAAGCGCGGAAATCATCGCCTCCGACCTCGGCGTGACGCCGAACGCGGTCCGCCAGCACCTCACCAACCTCGAGCGCGACGGCTTTGTCGTGAGCCATCCCGAGCGCAGTGGTCGCGGCCGCCCCTCCCTGCTCTTCTCGCTCACCGAGCGGGCCTATTCGGTGTTCCCCAAGCGCTATGGGCAGCTCGCCACGATGGTCCTCCAGGAGGTGCAGGAGATGTGCGGCCCGGAGGCGCTGGACGAGGTCTTCGCCCGCGTGGCGACCCGACACGCCAGCGCCATCGAGCCCGCCCTCGAAGGCCTCGACTTCGACGAGAAGCTGCGGCGGGTGGTGACCTGGATCGGACGCGCCGGCACGCTGGCCGAGCAGACGGAGACCAGCGAGGGCGTGAAGGTCACGATCCACAACTGCCCGTTCCGCAACACGGCGCTCAAGTTCCCCCAGGTCTGCACCATCACCCCGCAGCTGATGTCGCGGCTGCTCGGCACAAACATCTCGCAGGCCGACTCCATCCACCGCCACGACCCTTACTGCTCCTTTGTCGTCCAGCGCCCTGCCGTCGCTGACTAGCAGCCAGGTCAAAGAGCTCGACAGGCTCGCCCAAGAGCGCTTTGGCGTGTCTGTAGATTGGCTGATGGAGGCGGCCGGACTTTGCGTGTCACGGTTCTGCAACAAGCCAACGGCAGTCGTTTGCGGCGTAGGCAACAACGGAGGCGATGGACTCGTGTGCGCCAGGCGCCTACATAACTCCGGCCAGTTGACGAGTGTGTGCTGCGTCGACGTCACGCGCTTCAAAGGTCCGGCCGCACACGCTCTCGATGCGCTCAGGAGTGCCGGGGTCGAGGTGCTGAGCGAGCCGCGACTGGAGGATGCCGCAATGGTCGTAGACGCGATATTTGGAGTCGGACTCTCGCGCGCCCCACAGGGTCGCTACGCGGAATGGATCGAGGCCATCAACGGATCCGGAAAGCGAGTGATTGCTGTTGACATACCTTCCGGCCTCGACGCTGACACCGGTGTCGCCTACGCTCCTTGTGTGCGCGCCGACATCACGGTCACCTTGGGCTTGCCCAAGCAGGGTCTGCTGCTGGCCGACGGCCCGCGGTTTGCCGGCGAGATATGGGTCGCCGATATCGGTGTTCCCGAAGATGCGTATGAGTTGCTCGGCATCAAGGTTCCCGAGTGGCTTTTCGGCCAGGCAGGCACGGTGAAGCTTTGACCCGAGAGGTGGTTTGGGACCACGGCGTTTCGCTTCCCGCGCACCGACTGTGGCTCGACCCGCTCGTGGTCCGCAACTTCGCGTTCATCTCTCACGCGCACACCGACCACGCGCGACGCCACAAGGAGGCCCTGCTCACACCGCAGACCCTCGCGCTGATTCCCGAGTCCCGGCGTCCCCGAGGGTGGCGGATGCTCGGCTACCGAGAAACGATGCGCCGGGGCGACGCCACCGTCACTCTCTACCCGGCGGGCCACATGCTCGGATCGGCCCAGCTGCTGTTCGAGCACGACGGAACGAGCCTTCTGTACACGGGCGACATCAAGCTGCGGCAGGCAGGCGGCGCACTGCCGACGTTCGTTCCCAAGGCCGATGTGCTGATCGTGGAGACAACTTACGGACGTCCCCACTTTCGCTTCGGGGATCCCGACTCGACGGTCGAGGCGATCGCGATGTGGTGCCGCCGCGCCCTGGACAGGAGAGTCACCCCGGTCTTGCTCTGCCACGCCCTCGGCAAGACCGAGGAGATGATGCTCGCGCTCGCGCCCTACGGATTCACGTTCGCCCTCGAGAAGCGATGCGTTCCGTGCGCGCGCGAATACGCGACGGCCGGACGGCCGTTGCCCGAGTGGGTCGAGCTCGACGGAGAGGCCCCGCTCGGGCGAGTGGTGATTGCGCCACCGTCCGGTAAGGACGAGGTCCGCCGCCTTGGCCGGTACCGAACCGCGCTTGTCTCGGGTTGGGCCAAGGACGCGGAGTTTGCTCGCATCTTCGGCGCTGACGCGACGTTCGACCTCTCCGACCACTGCGACTTCGACGAGCTCATGGAGGTCGTCGAGCGGTCAGGCGCCGACCAGGTGTACACGGTGCACGGCTACACGGCCGACTTCGCCCGCCACCTTCGAAAAAAGGGCATCCGAGCCTCGGCCTTGGAAGCGACCGAGCAGCTGGCGCTGGCGCTCTAGACGAAATTGCTGCGGGCCAATCGGTACCGATGGTCGGTGGTCGTCGTTCTCGTGTGCCTCGGCGCGATCGTCGTCGAACTTGGCGTCTTCATTGCAACGGAGAACTCCCCGGGGGCTCTTGATACGGCGGCCGCGAGGGCGGGCATCGCGACCAGCCTGGTCTGCGCCGTCTCGGGCGCCGCCGGCCTCACTCGCAAACCAACGCTGGCGATACCGGAGCTCGGCGTGGTGTTGGGCGTCCTCGCGTTGGTGATGTTTATCGGGCTCGAGGCGGTGTCGCGCGCCTGCTTCGTCTGCTTCTAAATCAGCGCAAGGCCCATCCTGAGCGCAGCACGGCGCGACGGAGGTCTGGGTCCACGGCGGCGGCATCGCTCAGCTTCGTCAACAGCAGGTCCACCCATGCGATCAGGTGTACAGGCGGAAGCAGCTCGAGCTCTTCATTCTTCACTCGCGCGCGAAAGCTGCGGCCGGCTATCTCCAGCACGAGCTCGGTGATCGGGCCGCGGTTCAAGTGGCCGCGCTTGACCTTCGCGACAGGGATCCGCTCGACCAGGTAGTCGAGAAGCTGGCCCGACTCGTCCTCACCGGCGATAGGCGCGTGGCAGAAGACACACGCGCCCTCGAGGGGCAGCGCCGGCGCGGAGCACACTGCGCAGGTCAATCCGTGTAGCGCCTGATGATTTGATCCTCGCGCCCTTTCTCGGACTGGTAGAGCGGACAGTCCTCGAAGTTGCGCACGCAGATGGGAGGGCTGTCGCCTAACGAGTACTTGCGCTTCGACTTGCGGTCCACGTGGCAGTCGAACCGGTAGATGCGCAGCACCGAGCGCTGCTCCTTCATGTATTCCTCGAGATAAGGACAGCGTCGCATCGCGATCTACGATAGGCCACCATGCATGGCGGCGCAGGCCGGGCGGCGAGGCAGTCGGCGATCCAGGCGGCCCAGATGCTAGGCGCGGCCGAGCATCGCAGCGCGCGCATCCGTTGATGCGTAAGCGAGAAGCGCAGGCCGCAACAACGCAGATGGGCCGCATGGGCGCCGAATGACCGCCGATCCGCGCCTGCGCCGCCATGCCGGGATGCTTGATTTTGCCAGGGCCGGCTCGGCGATCGGATCGACAGCGGCGACACTGGAGAAGGCGCGAATCCTGGCCGCGTACTTTCGCGTGCTCGACGACGACGACCTTCGCCGCGCGGCTGTCTTCATGAGCGGGCGTGCCTTCAGCCCCTCGAAGCGGCGGACCCTGGGACTTGGCTGGGCGACCGTCACCAAGGCAGTGTCTACGCTCTCCGGACGCGACGAGGACGAGCTCGGCCGCATCTTTCGCAAGCATTCGGACCTGGGCGACTGGGCGGGCGAAGCGCTCGAGGGCCGCACGCAACCCGAACCGGTTTCGCTGCAGGAAGTCGAGCAGACGCTGGAGGCGATTCGAACCGCGCGCGGGAAAACAAAGGAGGCGCCCCTCGCATCCCTCCTGCGACGCTTGGACCCTGGGTCCGCACGCTTCTTCATCAAGATCATCTCGGGCGAGCTGCGGATCGGCCTCAGCGAGGGCCTCGTCGAGGCAGCGATCGCCGAGGCCTTCGACGTGCCGATCACGCAGGTCAAGCGCGTCCATCTCATCACTGGCGACATCGGCGAAACCGCCGTCCGCTGCAAGCACAAGCAGTTCGACACGACCACCATCGCCCTGTTTCAACCGGTGCGTTTCATGCTCGCCAGCCCGGTGGAGACTCCCGCGGAGGCGTTCGAGCGCATGGGCGCCGACAGCGTCTGGACGGAGGAGAAATACGACGGCGTTCGCTGCCAGCTTCACCGGCAGGGCGAGCGGGCGGAACTATTCTCGCGGGACCTGAAGGAGACGACAGAGGCGTTCCCTGAGCTGGCCGAGAATGCGCCCTCGATCGGGCACGACGTGCTCTTCGACGGCGAGGTGCTGGCCCATCGCGACGGCCGCGTGCTGAGATTCTTCGAGCTGCAGCGGAGGCTCGGTCGCAAGAAGGTGTCGGCTGAGCTTCGCGAAGAGGTGCCGGTCGTGCTGGTGGTCTTCGACGTGCTGTGGCTCGATGGCCGGCCCCTTCTGGACGAGCCGCTCGACACTCGCCGCCGGCTGATAGAGGGTCTCGGCCTCCAGCACCCGTTTCTGCTCGCGAGGGTCGAGGAGGCCACCGATCCCGCCCACCTGGACCGGATCTTCGCCGAGACCCGCGAGCGGGGCAACGAGGGACTGATGGTGAAAGATCCACTGAGTCCCTACACGCCCGGGCGCCGCGGGCTGGCCTGGCTTAAGTTGAAGCGACCGCTCGCGACTCTCGACGTCGTTGTCACCGCGGTCGAATGGGGCCACGGCAAGCGCAAGGGCGTGCTGTCCGATTACACGTTCGCGGTCAATGACTCGAGCCCGGGGAGGCTCGTCAACATCGGCAAGGCATACACAGGGCTGACCGATGCGGAGATCGCCACGATGACGAAGCGATTCCTCGAGATCACGATCGAGGATCACGGCCACGTGCGGCTGGTCAAACCCGAGGTCGTGCTCGAGGTGGCATTCGACTCGATACAGCACTCCACGCGCCACAAGAGCGGCTACGCGCTTCGCTTTCCACGCATCGTGCGCATCCGCGACGACAAGGCGGTCGAGGAGATCGAAACGCTGGAGCGTGTTGCGGAGCTATACGAACGGTACTTCGGGGAGAAGACAGTGCCTTCGTTGACTGCGGTGGCTGAAGTAAGCACCCCCACCCGACCGGGCCCGCGTAGCGGGCCGGGCCGACCTCCCCCCGAGGTGGGGAGGTGAGATTGACTTTTATGGGGACCGCCGGCGCGCGATTCATGGTCGCCAAGCAGCTGGCCGCCTCCGGCGGTCTCTACATCGAAGAGGGAAACACCCGGATCAGCCTCGATCCCGGGCCCGGCGCGATCGTGCAGTACGCCAAGCGCAAAGTTGACCTCACCAAGCTCGATGCCATCCTCCTCAGCCACCGGCACCTCGACCACAGCAACGACGTCAACGTGATGATCGAGGCGATGACCGACGGAGGCTTTCGCCACCGCGGGCGCCTCTTCTGCCCGAGCGATGCCCTCGAGGACGACCCCGTCGTCCTGCGCTACATCCGCCATTTCCCTCAGGAGATCGTGGCACTCGAACCGGAGACCGAATACACGGTGGGCGAGGTCACCTTCACGACCACGCCTCGTCACGTCCACCAGGTCGAGACCTACGGATTCAGGTTTGGCAAACGCCTCGGATGGGTGACCGACTCGGCCTATTACGACGGGATCGCGGAGCAGCACAAGGCTGATGTGATGGTGATCCACCTTGTATTGATGGAATGCCGCCCTGGACTTCCGCACATCTGCCTCGAGGATGCTGAGCGCATCATCCGCGAGGCCAAGCCCCGACTTGCCATACTCACGCACTACGGCATGACGGTCTGGCGCGCGCACCCATGGGAGCTCGCCGCCGACCTGACGCAGCGAATCGGAACCGAGGTGAAGGCCGCGCGTGACGGGATGAGCCTCGAGCTCTAGATGACAGCCGAACAGCGATTTCTTCTGCTGCTCATCCTTGTGGGCGCTGTTGCGACGGTGCTTGGACTCGTATCGAAGCGAGCCCGCCTGCTGCCCTATCCTGTCGTCCTGGCCGCGGCCGGGATCGCGGTCGGGCTGCTGCCCGGCGGCCAGTTTCCCCGCATCGGCGGCAGCGTCATTCTGCTGGCCTTCGTGCCCGGTCTAATCTTCGAGGCGGCGTTGACCCTGGACCTCGATGAGCTTAGACGGCGAATCCTGCCGGTCGGTCTGCTCGCAACCGCGGGAGTGGCGATCACCGTGCTTCTGATTGGGACGCTGACCCATCTTGCGATCGGTCTCAGCTGGGCCAATGGGATGCTCCTCGGGGCGATCCTCGCGGCCACGGATCCCATCGCGGTCATCGCGCTGCTGCGCCGCCTCAAGGCACCCGCGGGGCTGGCGGCGATTCTCGAGGGAGAGAGCCTCTTCAACGACGGCTCCGGCGTGGCCGTATTCTCCGCGGTGCTGTTCACCGTCGTCAGCGGCGCCCCATCTTTCGGCGACGCGACGATTCGCTTTTTCGAGATCACGCTCGGCGGGACAGCGGTCGGGCTTGGCGTCGGATTCCTCGGCCTGGCCCTCCTCCGTTTTGCGGAGGACGCACCGTTGGAGATCCTCGCGACCCTCGTCATCGCGTACGGCAGCTACCTTGCCGCCGACCTGCTGCACGCGTCCGGAATCGTGGCCGTCGTTGTGGCCGGGATCGTGGTGGCGCGTTACGGAACCCGGATCGGCCGGCTCCACGGCCCCCAGCTGCTCGGCTTCTGGAACCTCCTCGCCTTCGTTCTCAACGCGATGCTCTTCATCCTCGTCGGCGCTGCGTTGCCCGCCACCACAGTGCTGCCGGTAGCCGGTCTCGTGCTGATCGCATACGTGATCATGCTGCTGACACGAGCCGTGCCGGTATACGGCCTGCTCGCCCTCGCAGACGTGCGAGGGGCGTCCATCCCCTGGGCGTGGCGACACGTCACCTTCTGGGCCGGGTTGCGCGGCGCGCTGTCGGTTGCGCTGGCGCTCACCGTCGCCGGCGCCACCGGCGTTGACAGGCGCGTGTCGGTCATCGCCTACGGCGTCGTGCTCCTGTCGCTCCTGGTGCAGGGCGGGCTGATGGCCCCTGTCATGCGCGCGCTGAAAATCGAGGGCGCGAGCGCGCAAAGCGGCGTTAAGGATGGGACCAGTTGAATTCATGACTCGGTGGCGCTGGCGCGGGTCAGTCGCGATGCTCGCCGTCGCCGTGGGGTTTGTCATCTACCCGCTGATC
>JBGPEO010000087.1:0-10931 GCA_041482895.1 Candidatus Dormibacteraceae bacterium
GATGCATTGGTATCTGCACGAGGTGCTCGGCAGGGCCTCGGCGGCAGAGACCGCGTGCGACCGATTCGCGCTCAGGAACTTCCGGCGCCGCGTCGTGACGACCGACGATGCGGATGAAGCTCTCACGCGAAAGGGGCGACTCGCCTCGCGCGGCTAGAGGCGCGGCCGAAAACCTCGGCGAGAGATTCGGCGATCCAGGTGGCCCAGATCCGGGTGAAGCGACGAGCAGCGCAGCGAGCGCATCGTCATGCGTGAGCGAGCAGCGCAGGAGCTGAACCCGGAGATGGGCCGCATGGGCGCCGAAGATCCGTCGAGGGCTTTCGGTCCGCGCCTCTAGGTAAACGCCTCTCGAGGCTTTCGCAGCAGCACGATCAGCGCGACCGGCAGCACCACGTTCGTCATCAGCCCCACGGGGCCGTGGTTGGCGCCCAGTGGCAGGAGCAGCAGGAGCAGCGAGCCGGCGAGGCACGTGACCTCCAAGCGCATGGCCCACCGTCGAGCCCGGCTCCGCCGCCACAGGATGCCGATCGCCAGCAGGCAGGTGCCGAGCGCAAGCAGGAGCGAAGCCAGGCCCAGGCCGAGCATGAACACCTCCCCTGCGATCGCGAACGGCAGAGCAGAGATTCCGGCGACGGTCCAGAGCATTGCCTGCATGAGGAGCAGCACGAATGCCGCCTCCGGCCGGTCCGATGTGTTGACTGCGGGCTCAGGAGCGATCAATTGACTTCAGCACCTTCGGGTCGATGTCGACGGCGAATGGTCCACCGTTCGGGTTGTCGACTATCCACACGTGGAGCATCGGCGAGACGCTGAGGTCGATCGCCCCGAGCGGGCATGTCGCGAACGGGGTCATGAGGCTGAACTCGAAGAAGATTGGCGAGACGCAGATGTTCTCGTGCTGATGCCACGCGGTGAGAGGGCCTCCGGGGTCCGGACCGAACTGGCCGATGTGCTTCATCTGAAACATCGCGCCGATGAGCACCGGTCCGCGCTTCGTGTCGGCGTAGACCAGGCCCTGCGGACGGTTTGGATCCATGACGTAGCCCGCGTCGACGTAACGCTGGTTCATCCAGTGCGTCGACCCGCCGAGGTTGCCACCGGGTCGATAGCCCGCGGCCCACGCCTTGTGCCAGTCCTCGTAGGGAAGGATGGCGGCCTCGGTGACGGCGTAGAGCTGCGCCGCCGCCACCACCTGCTCCGGGGTGGCGACCTGGTTCGTCGCCTGGAGGACGGCGCCGGCATGAGAGTGCTGGGGGTCGGGGCGCGCGAGGTCCACGATCCAGACGGTCGAGGTCGTGACGATCGTCAGCAGCGGCACCGCGACGCCGAGCGAGGCCCAACGCCACGTCCGATGCGCTCTTAGCTCGCCGCGAGCCGGTACAAGGACGAGGCCCAGAGCGGTGAGCTCCAGCAGCTTGGTGGCCAGCGCCACCTGGTCCGGCGAGTCCAGGCCGATCGCGATCCACACGAGATAACCCAGCAGGGTCGCGACGAGCAGCGATGCCGACGCGAGGCGCCACCAGCGCCAGGTGAACGCGATCGAGAGCGCGATGTAACCGGTGCCGTTCGCGAGGAACAGAAGCACTGTCAAGGGCTGATTGCGATGAGTGGCGATGAGGCCGAGGTGAATCGCCCCCGCCATCGCCATCAGGACTGAGGCTCCGAGCACCGTTCCAGGCACGCGGCGACGGCCTGGTCGCAACCTGATCGCAATCAGGGCAAGCGGCAGCGCAACAAGTCCGGCGTAGAGACCGATCGCATGATCCGGGGCGATGTCGAACATGTGATGAGCGTCGCGGTCGAAGCTAAGAGCGACGTAAGAGAATCGAGAGTTGTTTCCCCCTCTCCCCAACTCTCCCCCCTGAAAGGGGGAGGGGGCTGTCTATTGCAGGGGCAGATCCACCCAGATCGCCGCCCCGCCCAGCTCTCCCTCGCCGGCCAGGATGCGGCCTCGGTGCTGCTCGACGATCCAGCGCGCGATCGACAGACCGAGACCGGCGCCATGCCCGGTACGTGAGCGGTCGGAGCGATAGAAGCGCTCGAAAACACGCTCGCGTTCGTCGACCGCGATCCCAGGCCCGTCGTCGGCGACCGTCAGGCGAGCCCATGCGCCTTCGGGCGCGACCGTCACCAAGACGCGCGATCGGGCATACCGCAGGGCGTTGTCCAGAAGGATCCAGATCAGCTGCCGGATCGCGTCTTCGTCGCCGGCGATCGTGGCGCCGGCCGCTACGGTCTCCACCTTGCGTTCGGGGTGGACCGTCTGCGCCTGGCGGCAGACCTCGACCACCACCCGGCCAAGCTCGACTGGAGTCAGCTCGAGCGCGAGCCCGGAATCAGCCCTGGCCAGCGTGAGCATCCGATCGACGAGTCGGGTCATCCGCGCTGTTTCTGCCGAGATGTCCGCCGCGGCCGCGCGCAGGACCTCATCGGAGACGGCAGGACCGCGCGCGAGGAGGCCTGCGTTGCCCTGGATCGTGGTCAGCGGGGTGCGCAGCTCATGCGATGCGTCGGCAACAAATCGCCGCTGCGACTCGTACGAATCCTGGAGCTGGTCGAGCATCCGGTTGAAGCTCGTGGAAAGCAGAGCGACCTCGTCGCGGCTCCGGCGCTGTGGCAGCCTGCGCCCGAAGTCGCGCGCGCGACCGATGTCGTCGGCCGTGCCTGCCACATCCTTCAACGGCTTGAGGGCGCGACCGGCGACGAGCCAGGACGCGGCGAGCGCGGCGAGCACGGTCGGGAGTCCCGAACTGATGAGAAACCCGAGCACGCCGGAGAGGTTCGACTGCACAACTCGGGTCGACTGGCCCGCGACCACGTAGCCGCCTTCGATGGGGAGCGCGAAGAAGCGCAGCCCTTGGTCCGTGTCGAAATACCCGCCAAAACCCTGAGCCGCGGCGGCGCGAAGCCGCGCCGATGGAATCGGGGGGGAACCGTTCAGCTGTGCCGTCGAGTAAATGGCCGTCCAGCTTGGATCGAACACCTCGACGAAAACGTCGGTGTTGGTTCGGAGGTCCGCCGGGGCAACCGGCGCGCGGGTCGTGATGCCGGCGGCGCTGTGCATTGAAGACGCTGCCACGGAGGCCCGGCCGCGCAGGGCGTCGTCCTGGTTGGTCGTTGCCCCATGCGCCAGCAGCGTGTACAGCAGGGCACCGAACAAAACCAGCGTCAGCGCGACGACGGCGGCGCCGAACCACGCGAGCCGATTCCGTAATGACACTACTGGCGCAAGGCGTAGCCGGCGCCGCGCACCGTGTGCAAGAGCCGCGGCTCCCCGCCTTCCTCCAGCTTCTGTCGCAGGTAGCCGACGTATACCGCAACCACATTGTCGTTCTCGGGTTCGCCCTTCCAGACCGCTTCCAGGAGCTGATCGCGCGTCAGGACCTGGCGTGGATGTCGCATGAAGTGCTGCAGCAGCTCGAACTCGGTGGCGGTGAGGCTCATCGACCGCCGGCCGCGCCACGCGCCTCGGCTCGGCGGTTCCAGGAGCAGGTCAGCGAATCGCAGATGATCTTGAGGTCCGGATCGGCGCAGCAGCGCGCGCACCCGGGCGAGCAGCTCCTCGTACGCGAAAGGCTTGACGAGATAGTCGTCGGCGCCGGCGTCGAGGCCTCGCACGCGATCATCCGTTCCGCTCAAGGCTGTGAGCATGAGGATGGGCACCCGCGCGGTCGCACGGAGACGGCGGCAGACGCCGACTCCGTCGAGGCTGGGCAGCATAACGTCGAGCACGACGAGGTCGAAAGGCTGCTCCCGAGCGTGCCGGAGCGCTTCCATCCCGTCGCCGACCAGCTCGACATGGTGGCCCTCGGCGGTCAGGACGCGCTGCAGCGTCGCGCCGAGGCGGGCATCGTCCTCCACGACCAGGATTCGGGAGCTTCCCATCACACGAGCTATATAAGCCCCGCGTGAGGAATTGATAAGAATTCAACCGGTCCCATCCTTATCGCCGCTTGCGCGCAACGGGCCGCGGTTCCCGGCCGTTGTCGAAAAGCGAATCGGCCGTTCGTCGTGCAGATGAGCCCGCAATCCGGGACATCACTCAGAAGGAGTTCAGACATGGCGAATTTCGTTCTCTTGTACACGGGCGGGAGCGCCGGCATGACGGAGGCCGAGCGCGGAAAGGTGATGGAGGCTTGGGGCGCCTGGTTCGGGAAGCTCGGCGACAAGATCGTCGACGCCGGCAACCCCTTCGCCGAGCACTCCAAGAACGTCTCGAACGGCGGCGCGGTACACGACGGAGCGATCGGCACGCCCGCGACCGGGTACTCGATCCTCAAGGCAGACTCCTTCAACGCCGCGGTCGACCTGGCCAAGGGATGCCCGGTGCTCCAGTCCGGCGGCAAGATCACGGTCTACGAGGTCAGCCCGGCGATGTAGTTCGGGAAGAGCAAGCGGGAGGGGACTCGTGCCCCCTCCCACCTCTTACCTCTTACCTCGTGTTGTAGTCGAGGCCGGTCAGGGTCACATGCTTGGTGCTGACGAGCCGTCCCTTGGCCGCCGAGAGGTAGGTCCCCGACGTAGGGGCGACGTCCAGGTAATCCCCGCCCACCGCGATCGTCACGTAGCCCAGGCCGCCCCGGCTCGCGTGAGTCGGATCGAAGGTCCAGGCGATCGCATCGCCGGTGCCGTCCTTGGTCGGCAGGACGACCTCCACCCAGGCATGCGTGCCTCCCTGGCCGAGCAGGTGGCCGGACACGTAGCGTGAGGGCAGCCCGCACACCCGGCAGAGGGCGAGCATCACGTGCGCGTAGTCCTGGCACACTCCCGAACCCAGCGCGAGGGCCTGGGCTGCGGTGGTCCGGACCCCCGTCACCCCGTACTGATAGGTCATCGATTGGTACACCCAGTCGTTGATGCCGTCCGCCAGGGGCAGTCCCCATTCGCTGGACTCCGCGAGCATCTCGGCCGACCGGCGGATGCGGTCGTCCGCGGCCGTGAGCGGCGACGGCTCGAGAAGGTAACCGTCGGCGAGCCAGCCGTCGGGAAGCCGGTTGGGCTCCTGGGCGTGCCGCTCGACCGAAACCTCGGCCACGAATTCGATGGCCTCGGAAACGCGAGGAGCGAACACGTCGAAGACCATGTTCCCAAAGCGATCGCGCCGATCCGTGTAGTGGACGCCTTCGCCGGCGACGGAAAGGTCGTGGCGCAGCCGTACCTGGTCTCCAAACCGCTCGGGCGGGATCACGACGAGGCGGTGCTTGAGCTCCCGGATCGGCTCCGAGTACTCGTACCGAAAGGTCTGGCGCACGAGATAGGAGGCGCGGCTCGCGGTGGCCCAGTCGGCGGCCGAAGGCTCGATCGCCATCAAGATGCCTTGACCTCATCTGCCCAGACGGTCATCGATTGGAGTCTTGCCGGGCCAAAGGTGGTCAGCATGGCGACGTCGAGGGCGTCCCGGCCGCGCCCGATGAGCACGCGCCCGGCACGGCGAACGTTGTTGCGCGGGTCGAATGTCCACCACCGATCGCCCAGGTAAACCTCCATCCAGGCTGCGAAATCCATAGGGTTGGGATCGACTGGGACGTAGAGGTCCGGCAGGTAGCCAAAGACGTAGCGCGCAGGGATGTTCATGGCGCGGCAGAAGCTGACCGCGACGTGCGTGAGGTCCCGGCACACCCCGATCCGGTCTCTGAGCACGTCGGCGGCCGTCGTCAGCGGATTGCTCGTACCGTATTTGAACTTGATGTTGTCATGGACCCAGTCGCAGATCGCCTGCACGCGCCCGGCTCCCGGTTGCGTTTGGCCGAACAGCTGCCACGCCATGCTCATGAGCTCGTCCGATAGGCAGTAGCGGCTGGGCAACGTGAAGTGCAGCAGCTGACCGGGCAACTGCTCGACTGGAACCTGGGTCGCCTCACTGGGGTCGGGGTCGGTCTCGTCGGGGACGGCGCAGATGGCGTCATAACGGAGGACGACGGGACCGGCCGGCATGACGAACCGCTTGACAGGATTGCCGTAGATGTCGGCATATTCGTCCACGGGCACCTGGGGTGTGGTGGCCCAGCTCTCGCTGACCAGTTGGTGGCTGGAGTCGGACCGCGGGCGGACCTGCACCGTGGCGGGAGTCGGAGCGCTCACGTCGTAGCTGAACTCGCAGCCAACCCGTAGGTTGATCGTTTTGCCTGATTTCGGTATGGCGCAGACACTATAGCGGTGGCCTCCGTGAACTTATTGGATGACGGCTATGAGAGCAACGGCTTCTATGACGAAATGCTTGCGGGCCGGGGGCAGCCGAGACCTGGGTACCGCCTGCTCTACGAGCAGCTGAACCGCCTGGGTCCGAAGGAGCTCGCGCGCCGGCACGGCCTGGCGATCGAGATGTTCCGCAACCACGGGATCACCTTTGCCGTCTACCCGGACGCTCAGGGAACGGAAAAAGTCTTCCCGTTCGACATCATCCCGCGGATCATCTCGGCCGGAACCTGGCGGCGGCTCGAAGCGGGGCTCAAGCAGCGCCTGGCAGCCCTCAACCTCTTCCTCGATGACGTGTACGGACGCAAACTCATCCTTCACCAGCGCGCGATTCCGCCCGAGATCGTGCTTACCAGCCCCCAATACCTGAGGGAGATCGAGGGCCTGCCGGTGCCGCACGGGATCCACTGTCACATCGCCGGCATCGACCTGGTCCGCGACCAGAGGGGCGACTTTTTCGTGCTCGAGGACAACCTGCGCACGCCGTCGGGCGTCTCGTACGTGCTGGCCAACCGCCATGTTATGAAGCGGGTGGTGCCCGATCTCTTCGCGGGCCACCCGGTGCGGCCTGTCGAGGGCTACGTGCACGAGCTCCTACGCCACCTAAGGTGGCTTGCGCCTGCCGGCGTGGACGACCCCACGGTGGTCCTGCTCACCCCGGGCATCAACAACTCTGCGTACTACGAGCACCTCTACCTCGCCAAGCAGATGGGGATCGAGCTGGTGGAAGGTACCGACCTGGTCGTGGACCAGGACCAGGTGTTCATGCGCACCACGCGTGGCCTGAAGCCGGTTCATGTCATCTACCGGCGGCTCGACGACCACTGGCTCGACCCGATCTTCGGCCGCCAGGAGTCGCTGGTCGGGGTGGCGGGATTGGTCAACGCCTACCGCGCTGGAAACATCGCGATCGCGAACGCGCTCGGCAACGGGGTCGCTGACGACAAAGCCGTATACGCGCTGGTGCCGAAGATCATCCGGTACTACCTGGGCGAAGACCCGATCCTCCCCAACGTCGAGACCTACCTCTGTGCGTTCGACGCCGACCGCCGGTACGTCCTCGAGAACCTGAAGGACCTCGTGGTCAAGACAGTCGACGAGTCCGGCGGCTACGGGATGCTGATCGGGCCGGAGTCGACAAAAGTGGAACGCGAAGAGTTCGCGCGGCGCATCGAGGCGCGACCGCGGAGCTTCATCGCTCAGCCCGTGGTCGCGCTCTCCGTGCAGCCGATCTTCGACGGCGGGCGGCTGCGCCGCACACACCAGGACCTCCGACCGTTCGTGCTGACGGGTCCCGAGGTGTACGTGACCTCGGGCGGCCTCACGCGGGTCGCCCTGAAGGACGGCTCGCTGGTCGTCAACAGCTCACAGGGCGGTGGAAGCCGTGACACATGGGTCATGGCCGAAGACGAGGCGGATGGTTCGGATGCTTAGCCGTGCCGCCACATCGCTGACCCTGCTCGGACGGCACCTCGAGCGCGCCGACCACCTCGCCCGCATCCTGGGCGTGCACGTCTCGCTCTCCCTCGACCGCACCGACGAGCCGGGCCCCGAGTTCTGGACCCGGTTCATGGAGCTCGCCGGCTGGCCCGGCAGCGACACCAGCGGGCGGGACCAGGCGGTCGAGCTGATCGTCACGGGTTCGCTCGGACCGTCGGTGCGGGCCAGCGTGGCCGCGGCCCGGCTGGCCGCCCAGGCGGTCCGCCCTTCGCTTCCGTCGGAGCTCTACGAGCAGGTCAACGCCCTGCACTGGCGCGTCCAGGAACCCAAATGGGAGCCCGACCTGTACCCGTTTCTGACGGACGTGCAGCTGAGCGTCAGGCTCGTCGACGGCCTGCTCATGGACACGATGCAGCACGACGAGGCGCGCGACTTCGTCCGGCTGGGCAAGTTCGTCGAGCGCACGGCCAACGTGATGACGATCGTCACGCGCAAGTCGGCGGAGCTGGCGGAAACGCCTGAGGACGCGCTCGAATGGTCGGCCGTGCTGAAGTCGTGCTTCGCCTTCGAGTCATACCAATCGCGCTACTCGGGCGGGGTGACGGCCGACCGGGTGATCGAGTGCCTGCTGCTGGACCCGACCCTGCCGCGTTCGGCACGCTTCTCCGCGCAGGTCGCGCTGGACTCCGTGTCGAGAATCGACGGCCCGGGACGCCACTCCAAGCCCCGACGCCTGCTGTCGCGGCTGCACTCGATGTTCGTCGAGGCCCGCACGGAGCTGGTCGCCGAGCACCCGCGCGAGTTCGAGAACGAGTGCCGGGACGTGCTCCGGCAGCTCGAGCTCGCCATGCGCGAGACCTACTTCCACCCGAGCAAGGTCCCCGCGAACGTGATCGGCGATGAGGGCCGTGCCATGCCGCAGCAGCAACAATGAATAGGCCCTCCTGGACGAGAGCCTCGCCATGAAGCTCGAGATCGTGCACGCCACCCGCTACCGGTATTCGGGCCCGATCGCCGAGACGGTGATGGAGGTGCGCCTTCGTCCGATGGACGGCAACGGTCAACGCTGCCGCGAGTTCCGCCTGGAAATCAGCTCGGGTATCAAGCCCGGTACGTACCGCGACGGGTACGGGAACGACGTGCACTACTTCAACCTCGTCCGGCCGCACACGAGCTTGAGCGTGACCAGCCGATCGGTGGTGGAGACGGGCGGCCGGCTCGATACCGACCCGGGAGAAGAACTCGTGCAGGACTTCTTGCGCTTCCGCTCCCCTGTGAAAGACGTGCCCGGGGTCCGGGAGCTTGCGAGCCGGCACCCGATCGCCGATCCGAGCTCCGGTTCGTCCGTCGAGCAGGCGCTGGATGAGCTCACGCTGGCGATCAGCCGCGAGTTCGCCTACGACCGGGCAGTCACGACGGTCTACAGCTCGGTGGACGAGGTGCTCGACCTGCGGGCTGGAGTCTGCCAGGACTTTGCCCACCTGTTCATCGCCGTCGCCCGAACGATGGGCGTGGCGGCGCGGTACGTGAGCGGGTACATCCACGCCCCGGGTGCGGCCACCACCGCATCGCACGCCTGGGCTGAGGCATGGGTGCCCGGGCGGGGCTGGATCGGATATGACGCCACCCACCCTGTGCGCGCCGCAGAGCATCACGTCCGGCTCGCCGTAGGCCGCGACTACAGCGATGCCGCACCCACGCGCGGCATCTACATCGGCTCGGCGACCGGTTCCATGGAGGTCAGCGTTCGAACCCGAGACCTGTCAGCCTCCCACTAAGCCTCCACTGACAAATTGGTGCTCGAATCCATGCACGACCCCCACGGATGTCCTAGGCTTTCGAGCGATGTCCATCAGGTACGGAATCGCGATCGAGATTATCCGGGGAGGTCCCCCGACTTAGCGCACTCCGCTCGAGTCGTTGGACCTCCCGGCAACAGGGTCGGGAGGTTTTTTTATGTCCAGCCGGCGGATCGTCATCTACGACACCACACTGCGCGATGGAGCGCAGGGTCCGGCCGTGTCTTTTTCGGCGGCTGACAAGGTCCGGATCGCCCGCGCCCTCGACGGGCTCGGCTTCGACTACGTGGAGGGTGGCTTCCCCGGGTCGAACCCCAAGGACGAGGAGCTGTTCGCGAGCCTCGCCAAGCACCCGCTGAAGCGAGCGAAGCTGGCCGCGTTTGGAGCCACTCGCCGTGCCAACGGCCGCTGCGAGGACGACGCCAACCTCCGAGCCCTGACCGAAAGCGGGGCGCCGGTCTGGACGCTGGTCGGAAAGAGTGACCCCTGGCAGGTGACCACCGTCCTCCAGACCACGCCCAGCGAAAACCTTGCGATGGTCGAAGAATCCGTGGCCTACGGGGTCGGCCTCGGCCGCGAGCTCATTTTCGACGCGGAGCATTTCTTCGACGGCTTTACCCGGGACTCGGAGTACGCGCTCGAAGTGTGCCTGGCAGGCGCGCGCGCGGGTGCCTCTTGGATCGTGCTGTGCGACACGAACGGAGGCAGCATGCCGGCCGAGATCAAGCGCGGCGTCGAGGCCGTGCGCGGGGCGCTGGCGGATCTCGACCGTCCGGTTCGTGTCGGGATTCACACCCACAACGACTGCGAGCTCGCGGTCGCCAACTCGCTCGAGGGCGTGCAGGCCGGCGCGGACATGGTGCAGGGCACCATCAATGGATACGGCGAGCGCTGCGGCAACGCCAACCTGGTCTCAGTCGTGGCCAACCTGGTCCTCAAGTTCGGACTGGAAGCCCTCCCGGCCGCTTCGGTGGCGCGTTTCACGGAGCTCTCTCGCACCGTGGCCGAGATCGCAAACCTCGCCCTGCCGCTCCAGCAGCCGTTCGTCGGTCACGGTGCCTTCGCACACAAGGGAGGCCAGCATGTGGCGGCTGTCCTCCGCCACAAGGACTCCTACCAGCACATCGACCCGAGCGTCGTCGGCAACGAGCCGCGGGTCCTCGTGTCGGAGCTGTCTGGTCGTGGAAACGTGCTGGCCAAGGCGCGCGAGTTTGGCCTTGAGCTCGACCGCGACGACCCGCAGACGAGGTGGTTGGTACAGCACCTCAAAGAGCTCGAGCACCGCGGCTACTCATACGAGGCCGCCGACGCTTCGTTCGAGATGCTGGTGCGCCGCCTGCAGCCAGGATACAAGGCCCCCTGGAGGGTGGCCGACTTCACGACGAACGTCCGGAAGAACGGCGATTCGGTGAATGCGGAGGCGACGGTGCAGGTCGAGGTCGGCGCATCCGTCTATCACACGGCGGCGTCAGGAAATGGTCCGGTCAACGCGCTCGA
>JBGPEO010000088.1:0-10731 GCA_041482895.1 Candidatus Dormibacteraceae bacterium
CCGACCACCCCACGGCCGGCGAAACGGCCGGCCTCGCGCGCGAGCGCGACATTATCTTCCGGTGAGTCCTGACGCATGGCGCACACGATCGCGACCGCTTTCAACGGGGCCGCGTCCAGCCCCGCGAGCACCGCGCCGATCACGTCCGCCACCGTCAGCCCGTTGCGCAGGTGCAGTCGCGGCGCCCACCGGACCTCGAGATAGTCGATGTTCTCCACGGCTGAATCCACGCACAGCTCATACGCGATGCGCTCGAGGGCTGCCTCCGTCTGCATCACGGCGATCGCGTCGTCGAAGTATTTGATGTAGTCGGCCTGACTAGGGCAATCGTCCGGAGCCACCATCTGCAGTCCCTTTCGGCCTGACAGCTCTTCGGCCGTCGATATGCGCACCGCGCCGTCGAGGTGGCAGTGCAGCTCTGCCTTGCGCCACGCGAGGTAGGGCGAGGCGGCCGTTGCTAGGTCAGCGAATAGATGTGGGGCAGCTCGCGGTACAGGCCCGCGTAGTCGAGGCCGTAGCCGATCACGAAGCGGTCGGGTATGACGAAACCGCAGAAATCGATCTTCACGTCGACGACGCGCCGCGCCGGCCGGTCGAGCAGCGCGGCGATCCGCAGGGATGCGGGGCCCATGCGGCGGATGCGCTTGGTGATCACGTTGACGGTGAGGCCCGAGTCCACGATGTCCTCGACGAGCAGGACGTGGCGTCCGACCAGGGGTCCGTCGACCATGTGCGCGAGCTGGAGGCGGCCGCTGCTCGTGGTACCGCCGTGATAGCTAGAAGCGCGCACGAACTCGAGCTCGGCGGGGATGCTCAGGCTGCGCAGGAGGTCGGCCGCGAACACTGTCGCGCCCTTGAGGATCACGACCATCACGAGCGGCGTTTCGATGTCGGCGTAGGTCTCGGAGATCTGCTTCCCGAGCTGCCGAACCCTTCGCGCGATGCGCGTCGCGCTGATCATCGGCTTGCCGGTGGCGGGCGCATCCGCGCTTGATCCCGAGACTTTGACCGGGATCGGCTTGGTCAGCACCCCTGGCATGTAACTCTAGATTTTAGACCCCGATGGGATGCCACACGGTTTTCATCTCCATGAAGGCCGTGATCAGGTACGGGCTGGCCTCATCGGGCGTGACTTTGATCACTCGTTTCACGTTGTCGGCGGCGGCGGACTCGACCGCTTTGACCTCCTCAGGAGTGCAGCCCGCGACGTCGATCGCATTGACGTCCATGTGGGCCGCGAGCCACGGCATGAGCTCTCCGCGCTGCCCGCTCAGAACGTTGACCACGCCTGCCGGGAAGTCGCTGGTCGCGAAGACCTCGCCGAGAGTAAGCGCGGGCAAGGGTTGGGACTCGGGTGCGAGCGCCACCACGACGTTGCCTCCGCACAGGGCGGGCGCGAGGCGCCTTACGAGTCCGGCAAGAGCCGGTTCTTCGGGCGCGACGATGCCCACCACGCCTGTCGGCTCGGGGAGAGTGAAGTTGAAGTAAGGCCCGGCGACCGGGTTCACGGTGCCGGCGACCTGCGGCAGCTTGTCCGTCCAGCCCGCATACCAGACCAGCGTTTCCACCGCCTGTTCGAGCTCGCGGCGAGCCTTCGCTCCACCGCCGAGCAGGTCGGTGAACTGGGCGCCGCGGCTGTCGAGCATCTCCGCCGCGCGATAGAGGATCTGGCCGCGGTTCATCGCCGTTCGGGCCGCCCAGGCCGGAAAGGCGGTCCGTGCCGCACGCACCGCATCGCGGAGGTCCTTGCGCGAGCCACGCGGGACATTTACGTTTCCATCGGGGCGATAGGCGCGCCCGGACTCGGAGCGAATGAACTCGCCGTTGACATAGAGCTTGTAGGTCTTTCGAACGTCCATCAGTTGAGGTCCAGGTATGAAGCGAGGCCGTGGATTCCGCCTTCGCGCCCGAATCCCGACTCCTTGTAACCGCCGAATGGAGAGGTGGGGTCGAAGCGGTTGAAGGTGTTCGCCCACACGACTCCGGCTCGCAGCCGCTCGGCCATCCAGAGGATGCGCGAACCCTTGTCGGTCCACACGCCGGCCGACAATCCGTACGGCGTGTTGTTCGCCTTCTCGACCGCTTCGGCGGGAGTGCGGAACGTGAGCACCGACAGCACCGGGCCGAAGATCTCCTCTCGCGCGATGCGGTAGGACTGCGAAACGTTGGTGAACAGGGTGGGCGGAAACCAGAACCCTCGCTCGGGCAGCCGGCACTCGGGTTGGTAGAGCTCGGCGCCTTCTTCGATTCCCGACTCGACCAGGCCCTGGATCTTCTCCAGCTGCGCTCGCGAGTTGATCGCACCGATGTCCGTGTTCTTGTCGAGGGGGTCGCCGAGGCGCAGCGTCGAGAGCCGGCGCTTCAGCTTCTCCATCAAAGGCTCGACGATCGATTCCTGGACGAGGAGCCGGCTGCCCGCGCAGCAAACGTGTCCCTGGTTGAAGTAGATGCCGTTGACGATGCCCTCGACCGCCTGGTCCAGGGGCGCATCCTCGAACACGATGTTGGCCGCCTTGCCTCCGAGCTCGAGAGTGAGCTTCTTGCCGGTGCCGGCCAGGGCGCGCTGGATCAGCTTTCCGACCTCCGTCGAGCCGGTGAACGCCACCTTCTTGACGCCTGGATGCTCGACCACGAGCGCGCCTGTCTTGCCGGCGCCGGTGACGATGTTGACCACACCCGGAGGCAGTTCCGCCTGCATGCAGATCTCGGCGAAGACCATCGCCGAGAGGGGTGTCGTCTCGGCCGGCTTCAACACCACGGTGTTGCCCGCGGCCAGCGCTGGTGCGATCTTCCAGGCAAGCATCAGCAGGGGGAAGTTCCACGGAATCACCTGGCCCGCGACTCCGAGCGGTCGCGGCTTGCGGTTGGGGAAAGCCCATTCGAGCTTGTCCGCCCAGCCCGCGTAATAGAAGAAGTGGGCGGCGGCCAGTGGGATATCCACGTCGCGCGACTCCTTGATCGGCTTGCCACCATCCATCGTCTCGACCACAGCCAACTCGCGCGCGCGCTCCTGGATCAGGCGCGAGATGCGGAACATGTAGCGGGCGCGGCGCGAAGGCGAGAGGTGAGACCACGAATCGAATGCGCGGCCGGCGGCCTTGACCGCACGGTCGACGTCGACAGCGTCGGCCTCGGACACCTCGGCCAGCTTCTTCTCCGTAGCCGGGTTGATGGTCGGGAATCGCTTCTTGCCGTGCGGCGCGACCATCTTGCCGCCAATGAAAAGACCGTAGCTCGGCTGAATGCGGACGTGGTCGATGGCCTCGGGCGCGGGCGCGTACTCGAAGACCTGCTTGGCCAGTTCCGCGGTTTGCTTCTTGGTGAGAGCCATCAGTCGATCGTGAAGTAATCGCCCGACTGATACACGCCCGTCCGTTCCTTGTCGATCTGCATCAGCACGTCGTTGAGGAGCGTGGATGCGCCGAGCCGGAAGCGCTCCGGGGTCATCCAGTCCGACCCGAGGGTTTCGTAGCAGAGGACCAGGTAAGCGATGGCCTGCTTGGCGGTGCGGATTCCGCCCGCTGCCTTGAAGCCCACCGGCCGCCCGGTCTCCCGAACGAAATCGCGGATCGATTCCATCATGACGAGGCTCACCGGCAGCGTCGCCGCGGGCTGCACCTTTCCGGTCGATGTCTTGATGAAGTCGGCGCCGGCCGCCATCGCGAGAATGCTTGCGCGGCGCACGGCGTCATATGTGCCGAGCTCACCGGTCTCGAGGATGACCTTGAGGTGTGCCTTGCCGCAGGCCTCCTTGATGGCCACGATCTCGTCGTAGACGCGCTGGTAGTCGCCGGCCAGGAACGCGCCGCGGTCGATCACCATGTCGATCTCGTGCGCGCCGGCGCGTACGGCGTCTTCGGTTTCCGCGACCTTGATGGACATGAAGCTCTGCCCGGATGGGAAGGCGGTGGCGACCGAGGCCACGAGCACCGTGCTGCCGCGCAGGTGCTCCACCGCGTCAGCCACGCGGGCCGGATAGATGCAGATCGCGGCCACGGAAGGGATCGACGGATCGCCCGGTTTAGGCCGGATCCCCTTGGCGCACAGGGCGGTCACCTTGCCCGGTGTATCGGAACCCTCGAGCGTGGTGAGATCCATGCACCGGACCGCGAGGTCCAGCGCCCAGAGCTTCGAGCTCTTCTTGATTGAGCGCTTCGCCAGGGACGCGGCGCGCTCGTCCGCCCCGACCTCGTCGACGCTGCGCACGCCGCGCATCAGCGAACCAAGGTGCGTCAGGGAGAGAGCGGTGGCCACCAATGGGATTATGCGACTAGGCTGAGAGGGGCCACATGGCGACCTACCAGGATGCGATTGCGGCGTTCCGGACGGGCGCGACCGGCGAGGCGGAAGAGCTCGCCCTCAATCTGCTGGCCCAGACCCGTGACGAGGCCGACCTGATGGGCCAGGTCGACGCGCTGTGCATGCTCGCCAGGGTCGCGCTGCGTCGCGGCGACCTGGCACACGTTGGCGAGCTGGCGGCGGAAGCGCGCAGCCTCGCACGCCGGGCGGGAAAGCGGCGCCTCGAAAGGATGCCGATCCACATGCAGGCGGTCGCCACCCGGATGCTCGGCGCCTATGGGGAGGCAAGGGTCCTGTACGAAGAGAGCATCGAGCTGAACGTGCAGCTCGGCGAGAAACGAATGGTCGCGGCAGAGCACCGCAGCCTTGCGTACGTCGAGCTGCACGACGGCCATGTCGGGCGGGCGCGTGAGCTTTTCTTCAGCGCCGCCGTGGAAGCCCGGGCGCTCAGCTATGAAGCGCTGGAACCCTACCTTCTGCTGGACGCAGCGGTCATCGCCTTTCACGCCGGCGAGGTGAAGCGTGCCGCCCAGCTGGCCATGGCGATGCAAGCCGCCATCGCTGAGGCGGGGCTGATTCCCGATCCAGACGACGCGGCAGAAGAAGAGCTGCTCGAAACTCAGCTGTTCTGGATGGGCGCTAGGTGATCAGCTGGTCCGCGAGCAGGTCCATCAACAGCCCGTCGTGCCATGTGCCGTCCACGCCGCGTTCGTAGTTGCGCATGACGCCGACCGGGCGGAATCCTACCTTCGAATAGCAGCGGATCGCGGCCGCGTTGTCGGCGGCCGGGTCGATCACGAGCCGGTGGTGGCCCTGGTCCGCGATGAGGTGCCGCGCCAGCGTGCGCACCGCATCGGCGCCAAATCCGCGGCCGTGCAAGGCCGGATCCAGGTAGATGTCGATGCCGGCGTGCCTGTAATCGGGCTCCTCCTCGGCGTGCCACTGGATCGCTCCCGCGACGCGACCTTCGTGCTCGACCACCAGCGTCTCCGTCCCCCCTTCGGCGAGATCCTCAATCGCACACCGCTCCAGGGTCTGGCGCTAACTTACGGGTACCCGGTCAGGACGGGTGCCTTTCCTTCAGCACCGGCTTCAGAACGCCCTTTAGCGCATCCTCATACGCGGCCCAAAGCACCCCGTACGCCGCCACCATGCCTTCGGGGCGGGGCTGGCTCAGTGCCACTTCGAAGCGCTTCGTATACGCATGGTCGCCCAGCTCATCTCGCAGCAAGGCCTGCGTCTGCGCCTCCCATTTCGACGCCGACGCGAGGTCCTTGCGCTTCTCAATCATCAGCCTGCCCCGGTCCATCATCTCCTCCAGGCGCGCGACGAAACCGTGCCGGTCGAATCCCATCGGCGCGCGGGGCGGGCCCTCGCGGCTTACGGTCTTCCATTGGACCGGGCGGCCGTGTGACGGGGCCGACGCGGAGGGGCGCCAGCCAACGGCTGCCCGCTGTCGGTCGTATGCCGCGCGCTTGGTGCTGTTGGTCAGAACCTCGTGAGCCAAGTTGATCAACTTCGCGTGCTCGAGCGCGTCCGGATGGTTGCCGCGGTCAGGGTGCCAGTACTTGAGCTGCCGCCGCCAGGCGGCATGCAACTCCGTCTCCGTTGCGTCAGGCGGGACGCCGAGTACGAAGTAGTAGTCGGCTTGGGGACGGCGGTCGTCAGGCAAAGCCGCACCTCCTTCGTCTCACACGCAGAACCACGCTATGGAAGCGCAGTCTCGCACGGCGGCCAGGGCTTGTGGCAAGCCCCTCGCCACTGGGATAATGGTTATCCAGACAGCCGTTTTTCGCAACGCCTTGCAGGCGACTTGCCAACCGGCGTCAAAGGCACGAGGTCAACGATGTGTACCTCTCTCGGGTACTGGTACGCGCCCACCCGACTTTGGGAACTCGACCAGCTCCTCCTACCCCCACCGAGCTGCCGGCAGGTAAAGGCCACGTTCCCGCTGACCTTCTGCGCAGGGCGGATGATTGCGAAGCGCCGGGCCGCGGTCCTCGAGATTTCTCATTCCGTCAATTGGTCTCCTCCTTACATTTCGATGGAGACCCCAAGTGTCAACGAACTCCGTCAGTTTTAGATGGTGGTCGCGCAGGGAATCGAACCCTGAACCTTGGGATTAAGAGTCTTCCGACACGGCGTCTCAGAGAGGATCAGGGAGGATCAGGGAGTCTCAATCGAACTTGAGTTTATGACGCAACCGTCTCAGGGAGTCTCAGAGAGGATCAGGGAGTCTCCCGGTCAAGGTGTCAAATAGGGTGTCCTCACAAAGCCGCTGGGAGATAGCTCACGTGGAACCCGGCCGAAGGCTAGTCACTGGCCGGGACGAGGACCGCTAAGGCAAGTCGGCCACGTCGACCATCTCCTCCACAGTGTTGGCGAACTGGTCGCTGGCCTTCGGGTCGGGCTGATATATCCAGTCCAGGGCCGAGTCGCTCACGACGGGATAGAAGTCGTAGAGGCTCGACAGCCGGACGACTCTTTCAACTTGCGGTCGTAGGCAAGAGCGCCCTCGTCCTGTCCCCAGCCCACGACTCGCCTGTTCATGCTCACGAACTGCAGAATAGCCGCCCGGAGGACCGGGCGGCTCACGAGGATATCGGGGCAGCCAGGAGAGTTCAGGTCACTTGTGACCATCGGTCGGCACGGGTGCGATACAGCCATGTTTCGTTGGTCGGATTAGCCCGATCGATTCCACCTCCGAAGATCACAACTGCGTCGGCCTTTTTGCTGTAGGCCATGGCCTGCCACCCGCGTGCGCTTGGGCTGGTCGACGGTGAATTCAGCATCCAGTTGTTGGCATTGAAGTCGTAGGTCCAGGTCTCGGCTGGTTGCAGCAGCCACTCGCTGTTGAAGTCATAGCCGATCCCGCCGAAGAGCACGGTCTTGTCCGCCCGTTGGTCATAGGCCAGGTACCCGTATTCCCGCCCTCGAGGGGACACCGCCGGCTTGAGATTGGTCCAGGTATTCGTGTTGTAGTCATAAGCCCAGGTATCCGTTGCAGGGCCCCAGACGTCGCCCCCGCCAAACAGGATGATGCGATCCGAACCGCTGTCGTACGTCAGCCCGTGGGAGTTCCGTCGCGAAGGAAGCCGGCTCTCGTCCGCAGGTCTGGGCATCTTCGTCCAGCGATTGCTCGCATAGTCGTAGACCCAGGTGTCGTTGGTCTCGACCGCGAACCAACCCGCGTCATCGCACCCGTTTTGAACGCAGTTGTAGAAAGCTGCCACATCGATGCCGCCGAACATCACGTCCTTCTTGGATTCTGCGTCGTAGGCCATTTGCGCCCCACAACCGCACAGTCCCGGCGGGGGCGACATAACGGGGTTGCGGTTCTCCCATACACGGGTCATAGGGTCGAAGGCCCACGTCTCACTGACCATCTCACCTGTGGTGGTGAAGAGCCAACTCATGTGGACAATGACTTTGCCGGCCGACGCGTCGAAAGCGGCGAGATCGGGAAAGTCCCCACCCGGAAAGTCGCCGAGGTAGTGCCATGTGCGGTTGCCGGCGTCGAAACTCCAGACGCCCGGCACGAATTGGAACGACCCGTTTTGGGCCGCGAGCAAGATAAGGTCCCCGTGGATCGGGTCATACACCATGGAGGCGTAGTTTCGAGCGTCTGGCACGGCACGAGCCTTAAGCCCAATGGTTGTTGGAGTTTGGACGGGAAGAGGACCAGAAGCTTGAGCGAGAGCTGGTCCGCCGGCCAGGAACAGCGAGGTTACGGTCAGGATTGCGACAAGTGTTCGCAAGGAGCGTGTCATCGCTCTACTCCTTCAAGACGGCGACGCGGTATCGGCGCGTCAACGCAAGGAACCCCTCGACGCTGCACCGCCTGTCCCACCGGGACTAGGGCCGGACGGCCCTTGGATATCGGGACCCCCGGCGTACTGTCAGCGTGCCATGGCGCGCCTGCCCGAAGGCACGATCACCTTCATGCTCACCGACCTGCAAGGGTCGACGCGTCAGCCGAATCAGCACAACATGAATGGTGCTCGTGTGTGGTGCTCGCGCAGGGAATCGAACCCTGAACCTTGGGATTAAGAGTCTCCGGACTCATCGTCTCAGGGCATCTCAGGGCGTATCAGGGCGCCTCTCCTGTATTCGGTGTCAAGGCCGGTCTGAAAGTCCCCAGTTCCCGCCGGTCTCAAATTCCCCAGCTCAGGACCGATTTCGTCTGAGCGCCGGTTTGAAATTCCCCACCTGAGGCTCTGGCTCGGCCGCCATCGCCGGCGGCACGGTGAAGATCCCCGCCCGCTTCTTGTCCTTGAGTCGGTAACTCTCGCCGCGGATGTTGACCGTGGTGGAGTAGTGGAGAAGACGGTCGATGATGGCGACCGCGGCGAACTCGTCGCCGAAGACCGAGCCCCATTCCGAATAGCTCTTGTTGGAGGTGATGATGATGCTGCCCCTGGTGTAGCGCCTGGACACCAGTTGAAAGAGAAAGCTGGTGGCGACCTGGTCGAGGTGGGTGTAGCCCATCTCGTCGAGGATGAGAAGAGTCGGCACGCGCAGCTTGTTGAGGCGCTCGCCGAGGCGATTCATCTGGACGTCGTGTGCGAGCTCGTCGAGCAGCTCGGGCACGGCGATGAAGTAGACGTTGTGACCGTGCGCCACCGCCTCCATGCCGAGCGCGATGGCGAGATGTGTCTTGCCCACCCCGGGCGGTCCGAGCAGGATGACGTTCTCGCCGTGAGCGAGGAAGCGCAGGGTCGCCAATTCCTGGATTTGCTTGCGGTCGATGGAGGGCTGAAAGCTGAAGTCGAAGTCGGCGAGCGTCTTATGAAAAGGAAAGTGTGCGAGTCGAGTCTTGGCGATGAGACGGCGCTCGGCTCGACTGGTGGACTCTGCCTCCAGGAGTCGGTCGAGGAAGTCGACATAACTCAGCGACTCCTTGGTCGCTTCTTCGGCGATGGGGTCGAGGAGGTCGGCCACGCGCTTGAGCTTCAATCTCTCGAGGTGCGCCTGCACTCGCTGGTAAGCGACGCTCATGCCAGGCCTTCGTAGACGCTGAGCGGTCGGCGTTGGACCTCTGGTCCCTGCAGTACTGGCAGGTTGGCGCTCGCTCGCGCCATGGCCAGCTGCGCCTCGCGGTGCAACCGCTGGTCGCGGCGCGCGGCCATTGATTCGAAGTGGGCGCGGATGACCTTGCGTTCGTAGGGTCGCTCCGCCAGGGGGTGTTCGGCGAGGACCTGGTCCTGGTCGCTGATGACCAGCTTGTCTTCGGTCTGCCGCACCCAAACTTCCTTTCCGGCGTATTCGACTGGCGCCGAGTACCAGCTGCCGGCGTAGCTCACGAAGCAGTCACGGGCGACCCGGCGGCGCTCCAGGACCAGGGCGCGGTAGGCCGGCACGCCGGCCACCGCACGAAGTCCTTCACGGGGCAGGCGGTCGACCGGACGCTCGCCGGTCGTGCCATGGATGCGGACGTTGCAGGTCTCATCTAGCCAGCGCCCGCGAAGCTCGAGCAGGTCATGGGCAACTCGGTAATCGCGTACCCGGGGCCAGAAGTTCTTGCGCACGTAGCCGACCCCGTTCTCGGTCTTGCCTTTGGTCTGCGGTCGGTAGGCATGGCAGAGCCGGGGTCGGTAGCCGTAGTGGCCGGCGAAGTCGAGAAGCCCGGGATGAAAGATTGGGTCGCCGCGGTCGTCGTCGCGAAGCCACACCGTCTTGGTGCGGTCATAGAGGATTTCTTCGGGCACGCCACCGTAGTAATGGAAGGCACGCTCATGACAGGCGAGAAAAAACGCCAGCGCTTGAGTGTCAGTGAAGTCCAGATACATCGTGCGCGACCAGCCCAGCGTCATGACAAAGCCCTGCACTCGCTTTCGGCCTGCCTTCTTGAACATGCCCCAGTCCACCTGCGCCTGCTGACCGGGTCGGGTCTCGAAACGTTCGGTGGTCTTGTTCTTCGCCACCTCACGCAAGGGCGCCATGAACTCTTTGAGGATGCTGCGGCCGCCGTCATAGCCCTGCTCTCGAATCTCGTCGAAGAGCACCTCGGCGTTGGTCACCGGGTCCTCGCCCAGCATGCGCGCCAGCAGGTACTCGCGGAAGCGGTCCAACTTCGATGTCACCTGACGCGGTTTCCGCTCCGCCGCCGCCTTGCCTCTGAGCAGCCGGCGAATCGTCTTGCGGTCGCGTCCAGTGACGCGGGCGATTTCGCTGATGCTCTTCCCCTTAACCCAGGCCTCGTGAATGTCCATGAACTCTCCTCGGCCGACCATCTCGAGACCTCCTGCTGCAACGTGAACTGCTTCAGCAGGAACCTCGCACACCCGGGCTCGGGTGGGGAATTTCAGACCGGCGCTATCTGGGGAGTTTCACACCGGCGCTGACAACGGCGGCCTGCTCCGGTGATCGCCTTCCGACTTGGTGAGACCATCACACCATGCCGAGGCCAAATGAGGCGATTCGAATCACCGG
>JBGPEO010000089.1:0-10712 GCA_041482895.1 Candidatus Dormibacteraceae bacterium
AGTACCGCGTCGCTCCCGGCGACAAGATCCTGGTCGACCGCCTGACGGCGGAGCCCGGCTCGTCGCTGAAACTCGGCCGCGTGCTGCTGCTTCGGAACGGGGACGACATCACGGTCGGCTCGCCGGGCGTCGACGGGCTGGACGTCGAGGTCAAGGTCCTGCAGCACCGCCGCGGGCCTCGCATCGAGAGCATTCGGTACAAGTCCAAGAAGCGCGTCCGCGTGCACCACGGCGGCCGGGCGGACCTCACGGCGCTCGAGATCATCGCCGTAGGCGGTTTCACCGGCGAGACCAAGACGGAGACCGCGACCGAAGCCAAGCCGAAAGCCAAAGCACCGGCCAAGCCGCGCGCCAAAGCCGCGGCCAAACCCGGGATCGAGGCGGCGGCTCCGGCGGCTGAGGCCAAGCCCGCGAAGCGCGCACCCCGAAAGAAGGAAACGAATTAGTGGCACATAAGAAAGGAGGCGGCTCATCTCGCAACGGCCGCGACTCTCAACCAAAGATGCTCGGAGTGAAGATCTACGGCGGCCAGGTGGTCGGCGCCGGCGCCATTCTCGTGCGGCAGCGCGGCACCAAGATCACGCCTGGAACGGGCGTTGGCCTCGGCCGCGACCATACGCTGTTCGCGCTCGTCCCCGGGCACGTGCGCTATGAGCGGGTCGGCAAGGACGGCCGGCGCGTCAGCGTCGGCGCAGCCGCGCAGGGCGCACAGCTCGAAACGCAAAACACGGACTGACAGTCGCCGGCAGTTCATCGATTCGGCGCGCGTCACCGTGCGCGGTGGGCACGGTGGAAAGGGTTCCTCATCTTTCCGGCGTGAGCCGTTCACTCCCCGCGGCGGTCCTGACGGAGGCGACGGCGGCCGCGGCGGATCTGTCGTCCTGAAGGCGACCACGGGAGTCTCCGACCTCGCCCTCTTCAAGCAGCGTCCGCGCTGGAACGCCGAACCGGGCGCAGACGGTGCGGGCGGCCGCAAGACAGGACGCGGTGGCGCCGACGTCGTGCTCGACGTGCCGGTTGGCACGGTGGTGCTCGACGAGGAGGGCGTGCTGGTGGCCGACCTGGATCGAGCGGGCGCGGACGCGATCGTTGCGCACGGCGGGGTCGGCGGACGCGGCAACGTCCACTTCAAGAGCTCGACCCGTCGCGCCCCGGATTATGCGGAACCGGGTTTCAAGGGCGACGAGCACACGCTGGTCCTTGACCTGAAGCTCATCGCCGACATCGGGCTGGTCGGCAAGCCGAACGCCGGCAAGTCTTCGCTGTTGAGCTCTCTAACGGCAGCGCGACCCAAGGTCGCGGACTACCCGTTCACGACCCTGGATCCGGAGCTTGGCGTTGCCGAATCGCCCGCCGGGCGCATCGTCATCGCCGACATTCCAGGACTGATCGAGGGGGCCGCGCGCGGCGCCGGGCTCGGGCTTCGATTCCTTCGTCACGTCGAGAGGACGAGGGTGCTGGTCTATGTGCTCGACGGCTCGGCGCCCGATCCGTGGTCCGACCTTCAGACCGTGCGCAAAGAGGTCGAGCAGTTTTCGCCCGAGCTTGCCGAGCGCCCTTTCGTTGTCGCCATCAACAAGCTGGATCTCGAGGCGACGCGAAGGGTGAAGACGCGAAATCGTCGCAAGGGCGTGTTCTTCATCTCGGCACTCACGGGCGAAGGCCTCCCCGCGCTGACGGACGCAATGGTCGGCGCACTGGCGGTCGCGCCCGAGGTGACCGCGCAGGGATTGCCAGCCAAGACGAGATTGCCTCAGCGCCTGGTCCCGGCCGGCCTTGCCATCGAGAAGCAGCCGTGGGGCTTTGCGGTCAGTGGCGACCGGCTCGAGCACCTGGTCGAGCGCACAGACCTCGAATCGGAAGGCGCGCTGGCCCGCTTCCAGTTCGAGCTGGACCGGCTGGGGGTCAACGCCGCGCTCGAGGCCGCGGGCGTGCAGCCTGGGGACACCGTGAAGATCTCCGGCATCGAGTTCGAATATCAACCTTGAGGTTGGGCATCCTCGGCGGGACTTTCGATCCGATCCACCTCGGGCACCTCGCGGCGGCCACCGCGGCGATCGATTGCGCGCGGCTGGATCGGGTGCTGTTCATTCCGAGCGCGCAGCCGCCGCATCGAGGTCCGGCCTCGGCGCCGGCCGAAGACCGGCTCCAGATGGTCAGGCTGGCCGTCCAGGGTGAGCCTCGATACGAAGTCTCGGACATCGAGGTGACGCGCGGTGGAAGGTCGTACACGGTCGATACGGTGAGTGAGCTGCACCGCGATCGTCCGGATGACGAGCTCTTCCTGATTCTCGGCTGGGACGCGGCGCGCCTGTTCAGCACCTGGCGCGAGCCCGAGCGGGTGTCCGCGCTCGCCTCGGTCGTGATCGTGGCCCGCCCCGGGACGGAACCTCCCACGTCATCGGGGCTGGTCGCGACCGGCCTGCCTCCGGCGCGGGTGATCAAGTGCAACGTGCCTACGCTCGACGTGTCTGGCAGCGAGCTGCGGCGAGCGCTCGCCGCAGGCGAGTCCGTGGCCGGCAAGCTGCCTCCGGCCGTCGAGCGCTACATCGCAGCGCGGCACCTGTATGGGGATAATCGAAGCGTTGGCACCTAGGATCCCGAAGGGGTTGACCCCGCTGCAGCTGGCCCGCCTCCTCCGGGCCGCGGCGGTCGACAAGAAGGCCTGGGACCCTGTCGTCATCGACGTACGCGAGCTAACCTCCATCGCCGACTACTTCGTGATCTGCGAGGGTGAGACGGATCGCCAGGTGCGCGCGATCGCCGACGGCATGGTGGATGCGGCGAAGGAAAAGCAGCTGAGGCCAACGGGGGTCGACGGGTACGAGGACGCGACGTGGATCCTCCTCGACTTCGACTCTGTGCTGGCTCACGTGTTCCTACCAGGCGAGCGGTCGTACTACGACCTCGAAGGCCTGTGGGCGCCGGCGGCCAAGCGCCGGGCTAAGAAGACCGGCGCCCCCGCGAGTAGTTAACTCTCGCGGGGGCGGGAAAGGTGTCTAGGTCGGTCAGCCGTTGCCTGGGTTCTTGCCGCCTGTGCGGACGAAGCTCACGCAGTCACCCTGGTTCTTGAACGCGTTCCCCAGGCTGTCGGTCAGGGTCTGCCATCCGCCGTTTTTGCATTGGTCGGCGGTCGTCACGACTGGGTTGGAAGCCGAGTCGACGGACGCCCTGACGTTGAGCTGGCCAAAGCCCGTAACGTCGATTGCAATGGGGTTTCCCACGTCGGTAGTTGAGAGCGCAATCCCAAAAGTTTCGCCGGTCGTGGTTGAGGAGTAGCAGGTAACGGCGCCGGATATCCTCAGGCCGATGAGATCGCCGGCCTGGACGGTTATCGTCCCGCCGAGATCGAACGTGCTGCTCGAGTCGGACAGGTTTTTCGCCGGGCCTACCGCGATCAGGTTATACCCGCCAGTGCCATCCGGCCTCCAGACCAGCAGGCTGACGGAGCCGGTGTCGGTGCTGGCCGCCTGGAAGAACCAGTCGGTGATCGCGCCCGTCGGGGCGGCATAGCTCGGTTTGCTCGACGTGAGCTGAATCGTGTCAGCGGTCACCCCTTGGCAGTACGAATCCCCCACGGCGGAGCCGATCATTGTCGACGCAAAGGCGGCGGTGGGTAGCAGAAGAGCCGCTGCCGCCGCCAGGGAAGCGGCGATCGCCCCCATCCGGGCCGACGCGCGGAACGTGACCCGTTGACCAGCTACCTTGCCCATCTTCTTGCACACCCTTTTTTGAATTGACGTTTGCTAACTGAATAAACACGCCCGGCGCCGTCGCCACCGATCCCTATACGCCTGGCTGATCCTCTAACGCACCATGCCGGGGGCCTGGTCGCTCCGATTTCTTATCGACGCACCCCACCCCCGATTTGCTCATAGGATGGTGGCCCATGGCGACCAGCCGGGGCAGCTCACGCGGCCCCCACCCGTCCTTCGGCGACCTCGACAAGCCTCTCTACACGATCAGCGTGGCCGCCGAGATCCTGGAGACACACCCCAGGACCCTGATGCTCTACGAGGACGCCAACCTGCTCGAGCCCCATCGCACGGCCACGAACCGGCGGCGCTACTCGCAGCGCGATATCAGCAAGGTCCAGGTGATACAGAACCTGACCCGGGAAAAGGGGGTGACGCTGGCCGGCGTTCGCCACATCCTCAGCCTGTTCGAGGTCATGAAGCGCCACCGCGTCGAGCCTCCCGCCGACCTTCGCGAGATCTTCGACCGGTACGCGCAGATCATCTGACCCCTGGCGGGTCAGTGAAGCGACTTCAGGATCTGGATGATCGCGGGCCCTAGTAGGACGATCCAGAGCACGGGGAAGATGCAGCCAACCATCGGAAAGACCATGCGCGAGGATGCCTGGGCGGCTCGCTCCTGCGCCGTCTGGCGCTGCCGCCGGCGCATCTCCATGGCCTGGACCCGCAGGAGTCGAGCGATCGGCACGCCCATCTGGTCGGACTGGACGATCGACTCGACCAGGTGGTGCAGCTCGGGAACCCCTGTAGTCTCCGCCATGTGCTCGAGCGCGCTCATGCGCGGCCTTCCCAGCCGGATCTCGCGCAGCACCTTGCCGATCTCGTCCCCTAGCGCGTTGTGAAAGCGCTCGGTGATGCTCAGCATTCCTTCGTCGAGGCTCATGCCGGATTCGACGACCAGCGTCAGGAGGTCGGTGGCTTCGGCGAGCGAGCGCTGGATCTGGTGGCGGCGCGCTGAGATTCGCTGCTCGAGCCAGAGCAAGGGCAGAAAGTAGCCCACCAGCGCAAATCCGATGCCGGCAACAGGGGCGACGAGGATGAGCGGGACAGGAAGGGCCACCAGCACGGCCAGGCCCAACCCGGCGATCGCCATCAGGGCGGCCAGGCTGTAACGAACCGCCTGGAACCCGGCCGGCGTGAGTCCCCCGGGGTCTCCGGCGCGGCTCAGCTTGTGGCGGACCTGGATGGTCGCAGCGCTCGGCAGCCGGGAGATGAACGGCCGGGACATCGCTTCGAACTGCTTGATCAGGGACGGTTTTGCGGCCTGTGGCGCGAAGCTCCCATTGGTGGCTGCCGCCGTGGTCCGGTACTGGTCGATGGCGACGAAGTAGGCCACCACGATCGCTGCGCAGATGACCCCGGCCGCCACCGCGATCAGGAACATTAAGAGTGTCTCGACCCCGAAATCTGCCGCAGATGCAAGGAGCTTCGGGGGCGGGACACTTTAAGCGTCCAGAGCGGTCATGCGCTGGATCAGCACGTTCCCGATCACGATCAGCACGGCTGCGACGCCCAGGAGCACATAGCCGATGAAAGTGCTGGTCATGGGCGCGAAGTAGCCCGGGACGAAAACGTACAGGCCCAGTGCGAGGAGGATGGGCAGCCCCGTGATGATCGACGCCGACGCGCGAGATTGGGCGGTGAGCACGCTCATGTCGCGCTTCGTCTGGAGGCGATCGCGAAGGGTATCGGAAATCGTGTCGAGGACCTCGGCAAGGTTGCCGCCTACCCGGGTGTGCAGGAGGATCGCGGTCACGATGAACTCCAGGTCCGGGCTGTTGATTCGCAGCAGCAGCGCGCTCAGCGCATCCTCGACCGAGGTGCCGAGCGTGATCTCGGTGGCAACTCGCTCGAATTCGGTCGAAACCGGCGGCTGAGACTTGGACGCGACGGTCTCGAGGGCGCGGTCGATCGCGTAACCCGTCTTGAGCGAGTTGGAGAGCAGCTGCAGCATCCCGGTCAGCTGCTCGTTAAACATGGTCTGCCGGCGTCTCTGCAAGTACGCCATCACCAACGGCGGGGCGAGGAAGCCGACCGCGCCAAGGATGATCGGCCCGATCGAGATGCCGAAGCGGAGGAGTCCGACCAGGACTCCAAGCGCCACCGCCCCGATCCGGACGAGCAGGTACTCAGCGGGCGTGATGTTCAGGCCGGCGCGCGCCAGGTCCTCCGTGAGCGTCGGCTTGCCGCTGGCGCTCCGCCGCTGGCTGAGATTCTCGGCGGCAGGCCGCAGCAGCCTCTCGACGAGCTCTCGGGGAGTTGCCCGCGGACGGGCCACGACAACCGGCCGCGCAATTCGTTCCTTGCTGATCCGGTCCAGGCTCCAGAAGAACACGACGATCGCGCCGGCCATGGGAACGGCGACGATGACCAGGGGCGGCAGGTTCACGCGGCGCGCCTAAAAGAGGGACGGGTAGGCGGCCTGGATGACCTGCAGCGTCACACCTTTGGCTGCCGTGACCGTCGGACATGAGGGGTCTGGGTTCTGAACGGTGGTTTGAAGGTAGTCATGAAACGACTCGAGGACGTACTTGAGGGCCGCGTAGTCCAGAAACCAGGTGATCACCTCGGCCTGGCACTCGGTCACGACGACGGTGAGGCTGCTTGCGTTCGACGCGGCCGCACCGGTGGCTGACGGCGTCCCGACCCGGATCACGTGGAGATTGGTGAAGATCGTCTTCGACGCCACCTTGCCGGCGGACGCCACGGTCGCGATCACCGAGATGTAGTCCTCCGGCTGGATGTAGTTGGCGACTCCCTGCTGCTCGCTGGTTGGGATGGTCACTGCGACGTAGCCCGACGGGATCGGAAGATAGGCCGACTGGGAGCCAAGGGCCGCGCTCGGTTTGGCCACGTCGTTCGAGGTGATCGCCTGGCCCGTCGGGATGGTCACGAGCGGAACCAGGCCCTGAACATCCTGGAGCCGGGTGAAGTAAACCTTTGGATAGGTCCCGGGCACGGGGATGCTCGTGACCTCGAGAGCTGCCGGGTCGATCGCAACCCTCGGCTGGAGATCCCTGCTTGCCACGACCACGTTGATCGAGGGACTGGCGGCGGAGTTCTGGGCGTTGAGAGCTACGAGGACGAATGCTGTGATCACGAGCAAGGCAAGAACGATTCCGAGGATTGTGAACGGCCTTGTGAATCTGAGGCCGCTCATAAGGGAGCGCACAGCCGACACATCATAGGCAAGATAGTCCGGTGCCGCGCCCCCTTAAGGGGCCCTTGCTGAGCCGCTCCATGAGCCAGCAGGGCCAGTCCCTGGTCGAGTTCGCCCTGTCATCTGTCGTCCTGCTGCTGCTCCTCGGCGGCCTGGTTGACATCGGCCGCGCGATCTACATCACCGAGTCGCTGTCGAACGCGGCCCGCGAAGGGGCGCGTCACGGCATCTGGTTCGATGCGCCGCACCAATCCAATCCCTGGCTGGACGACGCCGAGATCCAGTCGACTGTGAACGCCGAGCTGGCGACAATCTCGCTGCCCGCCTCAACGCTCAAGAATTCCAGCACGACGTGCCCGGCGCCGACCGACGGCAACAGCTACCACAACCCACCGTACCCGAACTCGGCATACCCGCCGGCGAACCAGACCTGGCTCTATATCTGCTACAACAACACGCCCGGCGTCGACTTCACATCGCCGGCGGCGAACGAGAGCCAGCAGGACGTCAACGTGATCGTGCTGTATTCGTACTCCCCGCTCACGCCCATCATCGGTGCGCAGTTCGGGACCTTCCATCTCGCGGCCAACCAACACATGACAGTTCAGGGCTAGTGAGATGAAGACCAAGCAATGTGTTCAGGCCGGGTTTACCCCGGCCGTCACCCAGCCCGTCATTACGAAACACCTACTGGCGTTGTGGCTAGCAGGAGGGGGTACCGCGGGGGAGGACTTACGTCCTCCCCCGCGATTTCACCCGCGCCAACGGTCTCAGGCGTTGATCGAGTTCGCGCTCATCTCGCCCGTGCTTCTGCTCCTCCTCTTCGGGATCATCGATATCGGGCGGGCCGTCTTCTATTACGACACGATCAACCATGCCGTCCGCGAGGGTGCGCGTACCGCGGTGCGAGCTTCCAGCCCGCTGCCCACCAATGCAGACGTGCTCGCCACCGTGACCACCCAGCTCATAGGAACCCCAGTCACGGAGCCGTGCCCTCAAGGGCCCGTAACGTCGGCCACGCCGCCGGCCAACGCGGCATGGCTGTATGTGACCGAGCCGAGCCCTCCGTCGACCGTCGAGGCGACGCCACCTGACAACGCGCCCGGTGGAGAGTACCCGGCCATCGCCGCCGGATCGTGCAGCGCGGTCAACCCGGCGAACGGGAACGCCCGGCTCCAGGTGACGATTCGATTCAACCTGATCCTGATCACTCCGGTGGTCGCCCAGGCGACTGCGAACCACATCGTGATCACAGCTGCAGCGATCTTCCGGACCGAGTACTGATGAGAAGGCCTCCCCCGCGCCACCAGCGAGGGCAAGCGATCGTGCTGATCGCCATCATGCTGGCGGTGGTGGTCGGGATGGCCGCGCTTGCCATCGACGGCGCGCGCGGCTATGCGCTGCGGCGCGACCTGCAGGCCGCAGTCGACGCCGCGGCGCTGGCTGCCGGCGACACGCTGCAGCAGACCGGCCTCTACGTCCCGGCTGAGCAGGCGGCGACCACGAGCTTTGACGTCAACATGCGCCTGTACACGGGCCCTTCTTCTTGCCTGCCTGCATACGGATCACCGCCGCGCACCATCACATGCAACTACACGGACGGAACGGTTCTGTCGCAGACGGTGGCCGGGCTTGGGCCGGCCGGCTCG
This sequence comes from Candidatus Dormibacteraceae bacterium, assembly GCA_041482895.1. GTDB lineage: Bacteria > Chloroflexota > Dormibacteria > Dormibacterales > Dormibacteraceae > Palsa-870. The sequence goes on from JBGPEO010000089.1 coordinate 8,565, forward strand.
CAGTTCACGATCAGCGCCTCTCGGGCGCTCCAGCTGCAGTTCGGACGAATCCTGACCAACGGCACGATCCCAAGGGTTGGATCCTCGGCGTCCGCGAACATCAACAACCTGCTGTTCGCCCCGACGATCACCGCCCTCGACCAGGCAGGGTGCGGCGGCGTTCCCGGCAGCGCGGTGTCGGTCACTGGAGGGGGCACGCTTGCAGTGGTCGGCGACCTCGTGTCGAACGGAACGATCTCGATCACCGGCGGAGCCAACATCCAGGTCGCCGGCGACATCTACGATCGCTGCCAGTCACCGGTCCCTGGGGCGGTGGCCAACACCTGCTACCCGAGCGGTGCAGCCACACCCTGCACGCTTCCCGATGTGGCGGGCTCCACGTACTCGGGGCGGCCCGTGAGCGACCCCGCCTATCCACCTCCCGCGGTCATTGGTGGCTCTCAGTTTGCCCCGAGCCAAAACGTGGTGCTGAACCCGGGAACCTATTCGGCCGACCCCAACTTCACAACCAGCGTCTGCTATTTCCTCAGCGCCGGGGTCTACAAGTGGCAGAACGGGTACACCAACGCAGGGGGTTTCGTCAGCAACGACCTGAAGCCGCCGGATGAGCCGTCGACGAGCAACAACACGGTCCTGGCCAACCAGATGTGGAACACGGGCGGAGTGAACTGTGCGGGAGCCTTCCAGGTCGGCACTGTGAGCAGCTCAAATTCGGTCAAAGCTGGCACGTGGGCGATCGAGGTGACCGCGGCTCGGACGGATACGTATGCCGGCACCAACTACAAGCGCGAAAGCGCGCCTTCGATGTGCCGGACCGTGCAGGTCAACGGCGGGCAGGCGATTCAGATTCAGATCAGCAACGTGCCCGGAGCCACCTCGTACAACGTCTACGCCGAGCCGCCGCCGAACCCGGCGTGCTCAGGGCCGTTCGGCTACGCCGCCAACGTACCGGTCGTCGGGACCGTGGAGAACGACAGCACAGCCGGCTGTCCGGCGTTCAGCGGGTTCACCTGCAGCCTGCGAAACGAGACGGCGATCTTCGATTCGACGATTCTGCCGCAGGTCCCCTTCCCGTTCGCCCCCAACCCGTTCGTCGGGCCGGGCGTTCTCGGCGCCTACCCGCCGGCAGGCGAGACGCCTCCTCTGAGGGTCAACCTGCCGAACCAGAACCCCGACCGGGCCGCTCCGCCAGGAGGCGATCGCGCGAACGAGAACCAGTGCGACACGATCGGCGGCGCCGCGACAACCTGCCCCGGCGCCGTCACTCCGGGGGCCGTCGAGTTCTACATCCCCAGCGGCGGCTGCCTGAATGCGACGACCTCGGCCGACAACTTCCTGTTCAGCGGCTACCAGTACGACTGGATCATGGTTTACGAGCCCGGCCAGTCGTATCCGCCGGCCAACACCTGCAGCAACCTCCTGGCCGCGGAGGCCGACTCAGCGTGGGTGGGACTGATCTACACGCCTTCCGCAGCTCTCACGGTGCAGAAGGCGGCGTCCTTCAGGACCGAGGCGACCGGCGGCCTGCTGGCCGACACGATCGCCTTCGCCGGCCAGCTGCCGACGATCATAGGCAGCGCAAACTTTCAGCCGGCGCCACCAGGCACCAGGCTGACCTCGTAGGGACTCGGTTCGGAAGGGCCTGACTACGCCTCGACGGCGGGTGCTTCGGCGGGCACATCAGCGGGCGCCTCGGTGGGCACATCAGCCGGCACATCAGCGGGCGCCGGCGCGGGTGTCGCGTCCCGGCCGCGGGACTCGAGGTGCGCCAGCCGTGCATGCACGCCGGCCGCCCCCTTGGCGTCGCCCAGCTCGTCGTAGCGCTGGGCGGCACCTTTCCAGGCGGCCTTCGCATCCTCGATCCGCCCAAGACCCAAGCTAGCTTGCCCGCGCATAGCGAGAGCTTCGGCGCGCTCGCGCCGGCTGTCCGCGGGGAGCAGCGCGAGGGCTGCCTCGAGCAGGCGTTGGACCTCCTCGAACGCGCCCACGGCCAGCGCATTCTTCGCGGCGAGGCTCAAGAAGGTGGCGGTGCGGAGGGGGTCGGCGGCGGTGCCCGCCTGGTACAGGTGATGCGCGATCTCGCTCGCCCGCTCGGGCGCGCTCTTGCCGTAGACCCGCTCGAGCGTGTCCGCCACGGCGAGGTGGTAA
>JBGPEO010000090.1:0-10655 GCA_041482895.1 Candidatus Dormibacteraceae bacterium
GCAGCCGAGACAAACGGCGCCATGCGAGATGCCGGCTCGTGCCGCCGCCGGGGCGCCACCGCCGAAGTCATGCGTGATGACGAAGCCAAGTGGCGACCGGCAAGCGCTCAAGCATGCGTTCTTCAGCGGCGTGAGCTGGTAGGCGCCGGCAAGCAGCACCACCGCTCCGGCAAGGCGGGGGAGCCAACCGTTCAGCGGTGACGCGATCGAAGATCCGAGGAGCTGGATCACCGCGAGCGGCACAAGGCCGGCCGCCGTCCAGACGACGAGGTAGCCGAGGACGAACGACACCGTCGGAATGAATCCTTCTCCACGCGACCGGACGATGCGCGCGTGAGTCAGCACCACCGGTGCGACCGACGGGAACATCATCGCCACCATCATCACCACCCATGTGGCGAGAAAGAGCCCGGCGCCCAGCATCGCGATGCCGCCGATGCCTGACATCGAGGCTGACTGCTGGGCGGTGAGGAGCCAGGCGCCCGCGGCGCATGAAAGCAATGCGGCGATGATCGCCGCTGTCACCGGACGTGGGAGAAGGTCGACGCGTGCAGCTGCCGGCACGGTTGCTCGCAAATCCTAGCCCGGCGGTGATGTGGCCAGCATCTTCGCGGTGGCGTAGAGCGTCTCGAGGTGGGGGACCGGCACGCCGAGCCTGCCGGCCAGCTCCACCACCGAACCGGTGATCGCGTCGATCTCCATCGGCCGGCCGGACTCGAGGTCCTGGAGCATCGACGTCTTGTGGTCGCCGACTCGTGCCGCGCCTCGGATCCGCTGATCGATCGAGACGGGGATCTCGATTCCGAGCCGCGCCGCGACGGCATCCACCTCTTCCATTGCGGCTCGCACGACCGGCGCCAGCACGGGCGATTCGGCCATGGCTCCGAGGCTTGCTCGCGTGAGCGCGCTGAGCGGATTGAAGACCGCGTTGCCCATGAGCTTCACCCACAGCTCCTGTCGAATCTGTGGTTGGACCGGCGCTTTCAGGCCCGCGCCCGTGAGCACGCCGGAGAGCGCGGCAATCCGCTCCGTCTGGCTCCCGTCGAGCTCGCCGAGAGAGAACCGCTCGCCCTCGACGTGCCGCACGACCCCGGGCCCTTCGACGCTGGTCGCCGGGTAAACGATGCATGCGATCACGCGCTTGGGGTCTATCGTCCGGCCGATCTTCCCGCCCGGGTCGACCGTTTCGAGGTGGGTCCCTTCGAGCTCACCGCCGTGACGCTGGAAATACCACCACGGAATTCCGTTCTGGGCGCTCACGACGGCGGTGTCGGCTCCGAGATTCGCCGCCAGACGTTCGGCGATCGCCGGCACGCTGTGCGCTTTCAGCGTGACAAATACGAAGTCGGCATCGCTCACCGCCGCCAGGTCGTCTGTGGCGTCCACTCTCACCGTCGACTCGCCGCCCGATTCGATCAATCGGAGACCTGAATCGCGCATGGCCTGGAGGTGCGGGCCTCGAGCGATGAGGACGACGTCGGCGCCGCTCTTCGCGAGCCGGGCTCCGAGGAATCCCCCCGTCGCGCCGGCGCCAAGGATCGCGATTCTCACTTCTGGATGAACTGCTCGGCGACGAAGCGGCGCTGGATCTTGCCGGTCGGCGTTTTCGGGATCGAGTCGACGATGTGGAGGTGCCGCGGCACCTTGAAGTCCGCCAGGCGCGACCTGGCAAACGCGAGCAGATCCTTCTCCGTGACCGGTTCGTTGAGGACCACCGCGGCGCCGACCTCTTCGCCCCAGGTCGGGTGCGGAACCCCGAAGCTCACAGCCTCTTTCACCGCCGGGTGCGCTTCGAGCACCTCGTCGATCTCTCGCGGCGCGATCTTCTCTCCTCCGCGATTGATCAGCTCCTTGATCCGGCTCAGCAGCCGCAGGTAACCATCCGCATCGAGCACCCCGAGGTCGCCGGTACGGAACCAGCCTCGAGTGAACGAGCTCGCGTTCGCCTGCGGGTTGTTCTCGTATCCGTCGATCACGTTCGGCCCGCGCACGGCGACCTCGCCGCTCGCTCCGGCGTCCAGTTCATTTCCGCCGTCGTCGAGGATCGCGATGTCAACGCCGGTTCCGCGCCCGACGCTGCCCGGCACCCGGCGGGCGGGTGGCAGCGGGTTGGACGCCATCTGGTGGCTCGCCTCGGTCATGCCGTAAGCCTCGAGGACCGGGACGCCGAAGCGATCTTCCATCAGCTCCATCTGCGCCGGCGCGAGCGCCGCGCTGCACGAGCGAACGAATCGCAAGCGCTCACAGCCGGGCGGGCGCTTGTCCTGAATCCGGGACAGGATCAGCTGGTGCGGCGTGGGCGACGCGCTGAACCACGTCGGTCGATTCGCCTCCATCAGCGGGCGGAAGCCGAGCGGGCCGTAGCGGCGAGGCACGATCACGGTTCCACCCGATGCGAAGGTCGCGAGCGTCGACGCGACCAGGCCGTGGACGTGGAACAGCGGCATGATGCATAGGGAAACGTCGTCGGGCGTCAGCTCGTATGACCGGACGATGTTGTCCGCGGACGTGAGCAGGTTTCGATGGCGCAGCGGGACGCGCTTCGGCCGGCTGGTCGTGCCGCTCGTGTGGAGTACGAGCGCGGTCGCTTCCGCGTCCGCCGGTTCGAGCGAGCCGGCACGCGCCGCTCCGTTGTGATCGCTGATCTGCAGCCGGCCGGCCGCGTCCAGCTCGACCTCGATCAGCTTGCCGCCGGCCGGCAGTGACTGCCGTGCCGCGGCGGCCTCGCCTGGCGGCACAAGCAGGAACCTGGCGCCAGTGTCGTCGAGGTAGAACCGGAACTCGTCCTCTTTATATCCGGGGTTGAGCGGGCAGCTCACCCCGATCATCGACGTGGCCAGGAAGAGAAGGACGGCCTCCGGGCCGTTGGGAAACACCGTCGCGACCCGATCGCCCGGCTCGACTCCTCGAGCTGCGAGCGCTAAGGCCGCCTCCTCGGTCAGCTCGCGCAGCCGGCCGTAGGTCAGCGTCGGACCGTCGGGGACGATCAGCGCGGCCTTATCGGTCGCACCGCGGTCGAGCAGAGAGCTGATGTTGGCGTTGATCGTTCGATTGTCGTGGATCAGCGATTCGGGGAGCCGCCCGGGAGCGTCGGTACGGTCCCAAACAGGCCGATTTGATCGGAGTACGATTCGAACGCTGGGCGTCTTACGATGCCCGGGGCCAGCTTGCCTGGCCGTTTGGAGGTATGGGGATGGCTGAAGTCAGAACCACTGCGCCGGCGGTACCGGCGATCGCGAATCCAGCAGCTTTAGGCCTGGGTGGTTTCGCGCTCACCACGTTCGTGCTGAGCACCCACAACGCGTTTCCCGGCCAGGCGCCGGCCTGACCTGGCTCGGGCTGGCCTTTTTCTACGGGGGACTCGCCCAGTTCGCGGCTGGCATGTGGGAGTTCAGGACCGGCAACACGTTTGGCGCGACGGCTTTCTCGACCTACGGAGCGTTCTGGATGTCGCTGGCGACCTTCGTTCTCCTCGCGCTCAATGGCCATATTCCGGCCGGCGACACCCTCAAAGATCTCGGCTGGTTCGTACTGGCCTTCGCGATCTTCAACACGTACATGCTGGTCTTGAGCGCGCGGACCAACATGTCCGTTTTCATGGTATTTCTGACTCTTGAGATCACAGAGATCATCTTGTTCATCGGGTATTTCAGCGGTAACGGAGCCGGCCAGGGCCTCGTTGCATTGGGCGGCTGGGCGGGAATCGTCACCGCCCTTGTAGCGTGGTACGGGTCAGCGGCTGTGGTCGCGAACAGCCAGCGCGTGAAACCCGTCCTCCCGGTGGGGAGTGCCCTCTGGTAATAGCCGGGATGCGTCATTAGTTGAATCTGCGGCCAGCCGACTCGGCTGGCCGTGTTCGCAGACACGGAGGTCAAAGGATGAGTGAAGTCGAGGTCTCAGAGGCGGAGATAGCAGTTCACTGGCGTGAGGAGGAGTTCTTCCCGCCGCCGCCAAAATTCATAGGTCAGGCCAACGCGAGCGACCCCGCCATCTTCGAGCGGTTCGCGGAAAAGAACTTTCCCGAGTGCTTCAAGGAATATGCCGACCTCTTGACCTGGGACAAGTACTGGCACACGACCCTTGACACGAGCAACCCACCGTTCTGGAAGTGGTTCGTCGGCGGGAAACTGAACGCGTCCTATAACTGCGTCGACCGCCACCTGGCCAAATACCGGAACAAAGCCGCATTCATTTGGGTGCCGGAGCTGGAGGCCGAGGCCACCCAGGTCATTACCTACCAGGAGCTGTACAAGCGCGTCAATGAGTTCGCCGCGCTGCTAAGGGACTTCTGCGGGCTCAAGGCAGGTGACCGTGTCACTTTTCATTTGCCGATGGTCCCCGAGCTGCCGGTCTCGATGCTCGCCTGCGCCCGCCTGGGCGTCATCCACAACCAGGTCTTCGGCGGCTTCAGCGGCGCAGCCTGCGGAGGCCGGATCGCCGACTCGGGCAGCGAAGTCCTGGTCACCATGGACGGCTACTATCGCAACGGCGAGCTGCTCGACCACAAGATCAAGGCCGAGGAGGCCATCGAGGAGGCGAAGAAGCAGGGCCAGAAGGTCGACAAGGTCCTGATCTGGCGGCGCCACCCCGGCAAGTACTCATCGAAGACGGAGATGGTGAAGGGTCGCGACTACTTCGTCGACGAGCTGCTCGCCGACTACCGGGGAAAGATCGTCGAGCCGGTTTCCATGCCCGCCGAGGCGCCGCTCTTCCTGATGTACACGAGCGGTACTACGGCCAGGCCCAAAGGTTGCCAGCACAGCACGGGTGGCTATCTCGCGTACGTCGCCGGGACCTCGAAGTACTACCAGGACATACATCCCGAGGACACCTACTGGTGCTTCGCCGACATCGGCTGGATCACCGGCCACTCCTACATCGTCTATGGGCCGCTGGCGCTGGCAGCCACCAGCGTCATGTACGAAGGCGTGCCCACCTATCCGGACGCCGGCCGCCCATGGAGGATCGCCGAGCGGCTGGGGGTCAATATCTTCCACACCGCTCCGACGACCATCCGCATGCTGCGGAAATTGGGTCCCGAAGAGCCCCGGAAGTACAACTACCACTTCAAGCACATGACCACGGTCGGCGAGCCGATCGAGCCCGAGGTCTGGCGCTGGTACTACAAGGAAGTCGGGAAGGGAGAGGCCGCGGTCGTGGACACCTGGTGGCAGACCGAGAACGGCGGATTTTTGGGCAGCACCCTGCCCGCGTTGCAGCCGATGAAGCCCGGAAGCTGCGGCCCGGGCGTACTGGGCATTTACCCGGTGATCCTCGACGAGGCGGGCAAGCCCGTGCCCAAGGGCAGTAACAAGGCCGGCAACATCTGCATCCGCAATCCTTGGCCGGGCATCTTCCAGACCATCTATGGCGACCCGGAGAGATTCGTATCGACCTACTACGCCAAATACAACAAGAACAAAAACAGCAAGGAGTGGAAGGATTGGCCCTACTTCGCCGGCGACGGGGCCCTGCAGGCGGAGGACGGATACTTTCGGATCCTCGGACGCGTGGACGACGTCATCAACGTGGCTGGGCACCGTCTGGGCACCAAGGAGCTCGAGTCCGCGAGCCTGACGGTGGAGGAGATCGCCGAGGCCGCCGCCGTGCCAGTGATCGATGACATACGAGGCCGCGCGGTAGAGATCTACGTCGCCCTGAAGCCGGGGGTGAAGCCGAGCAAGCAGATCGAAGAGAGGGTCTCAGCGGCGATCGAGCGCCTGATCGGAAAGATCGCCCGGCCGAAAAACGTCTGGATCGTGCCCGACATGCCCAAGACTCGCTCCGGCAAGATCATGCGCCGCGTCATCGCCGGCATCTCCAACTTCACGAGCCCGGGGGACATCACAACCCTCGCCAATCCCGAGATTGTCGCGACCATCAAACACCACGTCGAATCCGAGAAAGTCAAGAGCGGCCAGACCCCGCGTGAGCTCTCCGAGAAGGAGCTGGAAGAGATCAAGGCGTTCGGCCGCGCCGAATAGCAAACCGGGAGGGTGAGCCGGGCTCACCCTCCAACTCGAACTCACCTACCGGGCTCAGGCCGGCGCGTGCACGCGGTCGCCTGGCACCAGCTCGAAAAGCTCCGGCCGGGGCCAGCTGCGGGGGGGAGGCCCGCCGATTCGCTTCCAGCGGTCGACGAGCACCAGCGTTGGAAGCCGATCGACGAGCGCCTTCGTGCCGCGCCGGTTGACGAAGGTCCCATCATCGAAGACCGCATCGCAACCGACCACCGCGACGTCGGCATCGACCGCATCGAATGCGACAGCATCCGCCCGCAGACCGGCCGCCCGCAGGTCGGACACGAGGGCGTGCCCCTCGTCTGCGGGATCGGAGACGACCACCTGCACATAGGCTGGGCTGGAGTAGACCAGCGCGCGGGCGACCAGGGAGCTGTTTGAGATGGTTGCCACACGGCGCCGCCGCAGCGCGCGCATGGCCGACCTCGCGACGCGGCGGCGTTCAGCATCCGCCCGCCGGATGACCGCGCGAACATCGCCGGCCTCCATCGCTTCGGCGACAGCGGCCGCGATGGCCGGCATCTCTGGTCGAAGGCTCGCCAGGTTCCGGCCAACCTCGGGGCGTTCTTCGAGGGAGGCGAGCGCTAGCACGCCGAGCGCCTTTCGTGCCAGGTATCCAGCGCCATGCAGACGGTCGGCGGCGATCGCCGCGATACCGGTCTCGATCCTTGCGGCGGTAGCCACGGTCTCAGGCTATCGGGAGCCTGGCCTCGACTGGGCGGGTCTTTCGGCCGGACCAGGCGTCACCTTTCGCGCTTTCTCGAGCAACGGCGCGGTTTAGCCCGCGGCTGCTCCCGGCGTTGCGCCCGGGCGACCGAAGCCGCCGCCGCCCCCGCGGCCACCGAATCCCGTTACGCACGTGCCTGACGGACCGGCCGGCGTGATGGTGATCGAGGTCGCCTGGACGTTTCCGGCCGAGTCTCGGGCTCCGGTGGCCCGCACGCATTCACCTGTCTGAAGGGCGGTCGACGAAGCGACCACCGTGGTTGTCACAGACGCGGTGGTCGGCACGGTGATGGTCTGGCTGCCGGCCGTGGTTGTCAGCACCGTGATCGAGACGCCGGATGCGCCCGTGACCTCGCCGTTGACCAACGCTACCGGTACCTGACCCGCCGGGATAGGTCTCGGTGAGGCCTGCGGCGGCGGCGACGCACCCGCGGGAGGCGACGCGTTGGGCCCGAACCGACCCGCGGCGCCGCATCCAGCCGCCGGCTTCGGGGAGAGACGGACGGTGGTTGCCGTCAGCGCGCCGGTCGAATCCTTCTGGCCGGTCGCGACGATGCAGACGCCCGGCACGATGTCGGCCAGCACCGCCGTGGACGTGCGAGTGAAGGTGGTGGTGCTCGAGTAGGTGACCGTGAGGTCGCCGCTCGGACCGGTCAGGATCAGGGTCTGTCCGTTGACCTGCACGAGCTGGCCTGACGCGCCATTGCGGAATTGGGCGGCGCCACCGGCCCCAGGGCTGGGCGATCCCGTTGACGTGTTCGCGGTCGCCGCGCTCCCACAAGCGGTCGCCAGGATTCCTATGGCCGCGGTGACCACTAACACAATGCGATTCATGACTAACACACCTCCTTATTGAGCCCGCAGCGCTTCGATGGGCGCGAGCCGCGCCGCCCGCAACGCCGGGTAGACACCAAAAACCAATCCGACAGCCACTGCAACGCCAACCGCGACCAGCACGGGAAAGGGCGTGATGGTGACCGCGATGTTTGCCGCGCGAGGAACGACGTAGCCCACGGCGAGGCCTGTCGCGACGCCGAGCAAGCCACCGAGCGCAGTCAGCATCCCCGCCTCGATCACGAACTGGCGGAACAGGTCGAGCGGGGTCGCGCCCAACGCCTTGCGCAATCCGATCTCGCTCGTCCGCTCGGTAACCGAGACCAACATGATGTTCATCACGCCGATCCCGCCGACCAGCAACGAGATAGCGGCGACGCTGGCGAGCAGGATGGTCAGCGTCTGAGTCACTGCCTGCGCCGTGCTGAGCACCTGCGTCTGGGTCGTAATCGTGAAATCGGCCTGCGAGGGATCGGAGAGGTGATGCGTCTGCAGGAGGATCTGGTTTGCTTCGAGGTAAGCAGACCCGATCGTGCTTGCGTTCGTTGCGCTGAGCAGGATCCGCTGAACGGTGCCCCCGAACAGCTCGTCCTGAGCCGTCGTGATGGGAACCACCGCCAGGTCGTCCTGGTTGCCGAATCCCTGGCTGCCGGCGGACGCGAGCACGCCGATCACCTGGAACGGAATTTGTTTCACGAGCACGATGTCGCCGACGCCGGCTCCGAGGTTGGCCGCCGTGGTCGAGCCGAGCACGATCACCTGAGTGCGCGTTGCGACGTTGTTCGCGTTGAGGAATGTGCCACTCCCGATCGTCCGCGTGTTCGTGATCAGCCAGCCCTGCGTGCTGCCCGATACGGTGGTGCTCCAGTTGGCCGATCCGAGCACGAGCGACGCCCGTCCTTGCGAAACCGGCGCAACCGCTTCGATGTCAGGTGCGCTCTGTTTGTCCTGCAGTCCCTGTACGTCCGCCATCGTCAGGGTGTTGGCGCTGCCGGCGCCACCGAACACTCCTGCCGAAACCGTGCTGCCGGCGGAGATCGTGAGCAGGTTCGTGCCGAGCGACGTGATTCGTGCGGTGACGCTGTCCGACGACGCCTGGCCGATCCCGACCGTCGCGATCACCGCCGCCACGCCGAACAGGATGCCCAGCGTCGTGAGCACCGACCGGAGGCGGTGCCCCAAAAGGCTGCGGAGCCCGGTCTCGATGGTTTTGAGCAGGCTCATGCGGCGACCTGATCGACCAGCCGGCCGTCTCTCATGTGGACGGTCCGCTTCGCCACCGGTGCGACCTCCGGGTCGTGCGTGATGATGACGATCGTGCGTCCCTGCTCATTGAGCTCGTGAAGCACGGCGAGCACATCGCGGCTCGACGCGGTATCGAGGTTGCCCGTGGGCTCGTCGGCGAGGATTAGATCCGGGTTGGTGACCAGCGCGCGCGCGATGGCGACCCTCTGCTGCTGGCCGCCGGACAGCTGGCTTGGGCGGTGATTGACGCGATTGGCAAGGCCAACCTGTTCGAGGGCCTGGAGCGCCAGGCTGCGCCGGTCGCGCACGTTCCTGTAGAGGAGCGGCAGCTCAACGTTTCTCCACGCCGACAGCTTCGGCAGCAGCTGGAACTGCTGGAAGACGAAGCCGATCCTCCGGTTGCGGACGTGCGCGAGCTCGGTCTCGTTGAGCCGGCTCACGTCTTGGCCCGCAAACCAATAGCTTCCCGACGTCGGCGTGTCGAGACATCCCAGGATGTTCATGAGCGTCGACTTGCCGGATCCGGACGGGCCCATCACGGCGAGTGACTCCCCTGATGCGACTGTCAGCGAGAACTCGCGCAGCGCGGCGACGGCGCCGTCCCCTTCGCCGTAGACCTTCGTGATCGATTCGAGGTGGATGAGCTCATCGGGGCCGGGCACGCGTCAGCCGCCTGTGGGGCCGCGGAATCCGCCGCCGCCGCCTCCTCGGGTACCACCGCCGCCAAGCACGCTCGCCCCGTTGCTGCTGGGTACGGAGCTCGTGATGATGGCGATCACAACGACCTGGTTCAGCTGGAGGCCCGACGTGATCTCGATGCGTGTGGGGTCGGAGGCCCCTGTCTGGACGGGGACCGATTTCGGCTTGCCGTTGACGAGCACTGTGACGGTGGTACCCGCGGCGGTGGTGTGCACAGCGCTCGTCGGCACGGTCAGAACGTGGACGACCTGGTTGATCACGATGTTGGCCGACGCGGAGACTCCCGGCCGGATCGAGTTGCTGGTGTCCGTCAGCTGAGCGGTGACCGCGAACGTCGCGACTCCGGAGCTGACGGTGGCTGCCGGCGAGATCGACGTGATCTTGCCCAGCAGCGCCTGCGTCGAGCCGGCCGGTGTGACCTGCGCGCCCTGTCCGACGGCGACCAGGTTCACCTGGGAGTCGCTGACCGTTCCGGTCAGATCATAGGAACCGGGCGAGAAGATCACGATCGCGCTGGTCGTGCCTCCATTGGTGACCGACTGGCCGGCCTTGATGTTCACCTGGGAGACGATGCCGGGGATGGGCGACGTGAGGGTTGCCCCGTCCAGCTGATGCTGCACCGAGTTGACGTTGACCTGGTCGATCTGGATCTGGGCGTTGTCCATCTCGACGGTCTGAGGCGAGGTGCTCGTCTGAAGGGCGTACAGGGACGCTTTGGCGGCCGAGTACTGCTGCTGCATCGAAGCCACCTGGGCCGCGGCCTGGTCGTTGCTCTGCTGAGCCTTGGCGGTCGCGGCTGCGAGGGTGCTTTGGGCGGTGGCCAGCGCCGCCTGGTCATTGACGATCTGCAGGCTGTCAGCCGCCAGCGTGGTCTTATCTGAAGTGACGGTTGCCGTGGCGTTGATGCAGCCGATCGTGGTGGGATCCGGGGTGCAGGCCAGGTTCATGGCCGTTGTGTCAGTGTTGAGCTTTGCAGTGTCCAGATCGATTTGCGGCTGGTCGGCGGTTTGATCCGCGGCCAGCTTTGCCTGCGCTGCGGTCACCGGTGCCTGGGCCGCCGCCACCGCCTGCGCATTGATCGCTTGCGTGTCGGCCAGGCTGGTCTGGGCGTTGTTCATGGAAACCTGGGCA
>JBGPEO010000091.1:0-10653 GCA_041482895.1 Candidatus Dormibacteraceae bacterium
CTCCTCACCGGCCGTCATGGGCTGTTCAACTGCTACGAGGCGTTCATCCACATCATCGACTCGATGTTCAACCAGCATGCGAAGTGGTTGAAGATGACGCGGCAGATCCACTGGCGGCGGCCGATCGCGTCGCTCAACTACCTGCTGTCGTCGCACGTCTGGCGGCAAGACCACAACGGGTTCTCTCACCAGGATCCGGGGTTCATCGACCACGTCATGAACAAGAAGGCGGAGGTCATCCGCGTGTACCTGGCGCCGGATGCGAACACCCTGCTGTCGATCGCCGACCATTGCCTGCGCAGCCGGAACTACGTCAACGTGATCGTCGCGGGCAAGCAGCCCGCGTTGAACTACCTCTCGATGGAGGGGGCGATCGCACACTGCACGCGCGGGCTCGGCATCTGGGACTGGGCGAGCAGCGATGCCGGCAGCGCACCGGACGTCGTGCTGGCGTGCGCCGGCGACGTGCCCACGCTCGAGGTGCTCGCCGCGGCCGATCTCATCCGGCAGCACCTGCCCGAGCTGAAGGTGAGGGTCGTGAACGTCGTCGACCTGATGCGCCTGCAGCCTCCGAGCGAGCACCCGCACGGCCTCGCGGACGCGGAGTTCGACGACATCTTCACGAGCGACAAGCCGGTCATCTTCGCCTACCACGGCTACCCGTGGCTGGTCCACCGCCTGACCTACAGGCGCCGGAACCACGACAACCTCCACGTCAGGGGCTACAAGGAAGAGGGCACCACGACCACCCCGTTCGACATGGTCATGCTCAACGACCTCGATCGCTTCCACCTCGTGATGGATGTCATCGACCGCGTGCCCGGACTCGGGACGAAGGCGGCGCACATCCGACAGCTCATGCTCGACGAGCGGTTGAAGCACCGCCAGTACACGCGCGATCACGGAGAGGACCCCGCGGACATCACCGACTGGACGTGGCCCTACTGAGATGAGGGTTCTGGTCGTCAACGCGGGGTCGAGCTCGCTGAAGGTCAGCCTGGTCGGCCCTGAGGACGAGGTGAGCGCCGAGCACGAGTTCGAGGCGACTGGCGGTCATGTCGACGACGCCAAGCTGGAAGGTGCCATCCACGCCATGGGCGAGGTCGATGCTGTGGGCCACCGCGTGGTGCACGGAGGGCCGCGCTACCCCGAGTCGGTCCGGATCGACGCGGACGTGATCCGCTACCTGGTGACGATCACCGACCTGGCGCCACTCCACCTCCCCGCCTCGCTGTCCGCCATGGCCGCCGTCCGCGAAGTCATGCCCCGCGCGCCGGCCGTCGCTTGCTTCGACACCGCCTTCCACTCGCGCATGCCGGCCGCGGCCTCGACGTACGCCATCCCGCTGGAATGGCGGCAGCGATACGGCGTCCGCCGCTACGGGTTCCACGGCTTCTCGCACGCTTGGGCGTCCCGGCGCGCCGCACAGATGCTGAGCAGCCCGGGAACCGGCCTCAAGGTGGTGACCTGCCACCTCGGGGCGGGCGCCTCGGTCGCGGCCGTGTGGGGCGGCCGTTCGATGGACACGACGATGGGGTTTACGCCGCTGGAGGGCCTGGTCATGGCCACGCGTTCCGGCAGCATCGACCCGGGCCTCGTCCTGTGGCTGCAGCGACACGCCGGCATCAACGACGTCCAGATGATGGAGGCGCTCGACAGGCACTCGGGCCTGCAGGCGCTGGCCGGCACCGGGGACATGCGGGTGCTGCTCGAAAAGTTGGCGGCGGGAGACGAAGATGCCCGCCTCGGGTTCGACGTCTATGTCCATCGCCTTCGCGCCTGCATCGCGTCGATGGCCGCCGCGATGGCGGGGATGGACGTCCTAGTGTTCACGGGCGGCGTGGGAGAGAACGCCTCCGCGGTACGGTCCGCGACGGTGTCAGGGCTGAGGTTTCTGGGTGTCGAGATCGACCGCGACCTCAATGCGTCTGCCGTCCCGGACGCCGACATCAGCGCACAATCGGCCGCGGTGCCGACCCTGGTCGTCAAAGCGCACGAAGACATAGAGGTCGCGCGTGAAGTCCGGCGGGTGCTCTCGTCGAATCCCCTCCCCCCATCGGGGGGCGGGCCAGGGTGAAGGGCTTAAACGAGTATTCCCTCTCCCCCTCGGGGAGAGGGCTAGGGTGAGGGCCTTAAAGCAGTATTCCCTCTCCCCCTCGGGGAGCGATCAGCTAGTCCCATCCTTTTCGCCGCTTGCGCGCAGGGCCAGGGTGAGGGGCTTAAAGCAGTATTCCCTCTCCCCCTCGGGGAGAGGGCTAGGGTGAGGGGCTTAAACCCCCTATAGCCGCTCAAAGACGACGATCGGAATCTCGCGCTTGGTCAGGCTCTGCTGCTGCCCGAGATAAGGCACCGCCTTCGCGAGCTCCTCTCGCTCATCAGGTCCCGCGGTCGTGGCGCGGACCTCGAAGCGTTCCGGACCGAGCTCGATCGTGGCGGTCGGATGGGCGAGAAGGTTGTGGTACCACGCCGGAGCCCTTGGGGCACCGTTGTCCGATGCGAGCACGACGAGCCGGTCGCCATGCCGACCGTAACCGATCACGATGGAGCGAGGCTCGCCCGAGCGCGCGCCGGTCGTGGTGAGGATCAGGATCGAACGTCCCGCCATGTCGCCACTGAACTGACCGTCGTTGGCGCGAAACTCCGCGATCAACCTGGCGTTGAAAGCCTTCATGTCGGCCGGAATCACAGGCGCTTTACGTGGCTCGGATTGGGGCTCGCTCATATTCCTGTAAATGTAGTGTTGGTGCCCCGCGAGGGATTCGAACCCCCGACCGTCTGCTTAGAAGGCAGATGCTCTATCCAACTGAGCTAGCGGGGCGTGCCGCCATTCGGGAGAATACCCGGGGGAGACGGGGAAGTATGAGTGACTCGCTCGAGCGGCTGAAAACGATCCTGGCTGAGGTCACCGACCTGAGCCGGGCCGCCGCCGTGCTCGAATGGGACCAGGAGACCTACATGCCGCCCGGTGGCGTGGCTGCCCGGTCCGACCAGCTGTCCACCCTGGTCCGCCTCGCCCACGTGGGCTTCACCGCAGACGAGGTCGGACACCTGCTCGACAAGCTGGAGGACGAAACCTCTGATCGCCCATTCGACTCCTACGAGGCAAGCCTGGTCCGCGTGACGCGCCGCGACTACGAGCAGGACCGCAGGGTACCGCCGGATTTGGTGGCGGAGGCGGCGCGGGCGGGATCGGCGGCGCGGCCGGCCTGGGAGAAAGCACGTCGCGAGGCCGACTTCAAGATCTTCGCGCCCGCCCTCGAAAAGAACGTCGAGCTCAATCGCCGCATCGCCGACGCGCTCGGCTATCAGGAACGCCCTTACGACGCGCTGCTGAATCGTTTCGAGCCCGGCCTTACGACCGATGAGCTCGCAACGATCTTCGCCGAGCTCAAGAAGGCGATCGTGCCGCTGGTCGCTGACATCGCGCGCAATGCCGACGCGGTCGACGACCGCATGCTCTACCGCGGGTTCGACCCCGCAGTCCAGGTCCGGTATGCGCTGAACCTGGTCACCAAGCTCGGCTACGACCTCGAGCGCGGGCGCCAGGACATCTCTACCCATCCTTTCTCCACTTCGTTCGGACCTGGCGATGTCCGCATCACAACGCGCGTCTCGCGTGACTTCTTCAACGAGTGCCTTTTCGGCTCGATCCATGAATCGGGTCACGGGATGTACAACCAGGGCATTGGCGACGACATCGACCGCACTCCTCTGTGGGGCGGCGCGTCGCCAGGCGTGCACGAATCGCAGTCGCGACTCTGGGAGAACCTGGTGGGTCGCAGCCACCCGTTCTGGAAGCATTTCTTCCCGAGCCTTCGGAGCGCATTCCCTGAGCAGTTGCGGGACGTGGACGATGAGGGATTCTTCAAAGCGGTCAACAAGTCGTACCCGTCGTTGATCCGGGTAGAGGCGGACGAGGTGACCTACAACCTGCACGTCCTGCTGCGATTCGAGCTCGAGAACGAGATGCTCGAGGGCAAGCTCAAGGTCAAGGACCTGCCCGAGGCCTGGAACTCGCGCGTGAAGTCATACCTCGGCATCAACGTGCCGAACGATCGCGAGGGCGCGCTCCAGGACATCCACTGGTCGTACGTGGGCTTCGGCGTCTTCCCCGGTTACACGCTCGGCAACCTGATCGGAGCGCAGTTGATGGAAAAGATGCGGGCCGACATCAAAGACCTTGACAGTCAGATCGAGAGCGGTCAGTTCGCGCTGCTGCTCAGCTGGCTGCGCAAGAACGTCCACCGCCACGGGCGAAAGTTCACACCCAACGAGCTGCTCGAGCGGGCGACCGGGAAGCCCCTGACGGCCGCGCCGTGGATTGCCTATGTGCAGAACAAGTTCGGGGCGCTGTACGGGATCAAGCCCGCTCGGGTGTAAGGCGGCCGGCTGGTCTTTACAGGCCGGGTTGACACTCAAACATATGTTCGTAAGATCGACTCATGGATACCGCGCCGGCGCCAGTCGATCTCAAACAGCTCTCTGACGACGAAGTAGCCGAAGAGCTCCGCCGCGAATACCACGCGAGAGATCTGAGGGACCTCTACATAGCCCAACTTGCGGCTGAGTTCGCGACGAGGGACAAGTACGACTGGGACGGCTTCGTCAGTCCCATCGACTGGATCCGCTTCAACTGCCACGTGACCAGCGGGGCTGCGGCCAACAGCGTTGCCGTGGGCGAGGCGATGCATCGGATGCCCGAGAGCACCCAGGCGGTAGGCAAAGGTGAGATCGGTTTTGCGCACGTGACTGTCATGGCCAGGACGGCCGAAGCCCTCGGTGATCGGTTCGACGAAAAGGTTCTGATCCAAAAGGCTCGCGACAACTCACCTGGCAAATTCCACTACATCTGCACCCACTACCGGCATGCGGCCGACCCCAAGGGCTACGCCGACGAACAGGCCGAGCTGGTCCAGAACCGCCGGCTCAAGGTGAGCACGTGGATGGATGGCACGGTGCTCGTGAGCGGGCAGTTCGATCCCGAAGGAGGCGCCGTGCTGCTCACCGCTCTGAAGCCGCTGGCGCGCAAGTCCGGCGCCCACGACGATCGCGACCTGGAACACAGGATGGCTGATGCTGCGATCGAGCTCGCCATGCATGCACTGGACGCGGGCTTGATCCCGCAGCAGGGTGGCCAGCGGACGCACCTCATGGTCACCGCCACGCTCGAGACGCTGCGCGCCCTGCCCGGAGCGGCCGCGGCCGACATGGAGCTCTCGCTCCCCATATCCGCCAAGACCGTCGAGCGCTTGGCCTGCGACGCCTCGATCACCCGCATCGTGCTCGGGTCGGACTCGATGGTCATCGACGTCGGTCGGGCGAGGCGGACGATCTCAGGACCTGCGCGCAAGGCGCTCAACATCCGCGACGAACACTGCACCTGGCCCGGCTGCGAGCGGCCGGCGAGCTGGTCGGCCGGCCATCACCTGGTGCACTGGATCCACGGTGGTTCGAATGAGCCGCCCAACTTGACCTTGCTCTGCCACCGGCATCACTGGAAGGTGCACGAGGGTAACTGGCAGATCGTTCGTGGCGACGACGGCCGCATGCTGACCATCCCGCCGACGATCACATTCGGCCCGCCCGATCGAGGACCGGACTAGCCCCTGTTCAGTTCCGATTCCACGATGCTGCCCAATTGCGTCAGCGGCCGCCGGTAGGGGTCCAACCTGGTTGGCTTCCCGCTGTCCGGAGCGAACGGGAACACCAGGTGACCCCGATACGCGGGAATGACGCGCGCGGCCACCATCGACGGGACCACAAGGCACTCGTCGCGAAACGCTTTGCGATCGCGATCCCACGCCACGACGACGACCCAAACCTGCGGAGAGGGGCGGAAGCTCGCGAGGTCGATGTCGACCGTGTTGTGCAGATGGCGCTTGTCGACGCCGATGGTCTTGACCTGAATTCCAAGCACCCCGCGGGTCTTCTCGTGCAACGCAGCGACCTCCGCCGTCTCGAGGTCGGGAAATGGCCGGAACAGAGTGAGCTCGTCGCTGTCCGCCAGCCGGCGGACGACCTCGGTCTCGCCACGGAAGCCGACCGCCCGGGCGATGGTGCCTCGGCGCCGCGCGACCGGTGCGGCAACTCTGGGCTTCACATCACCGAGCACCGCATCCGCCAGACCATCCAGCGGAAAGATGAACGGCGCCCACCGCGTGGGTTTGCCGGGGACCAGCGATATCTGGGCGTCGAACACCAGCCCTCGACGGTTCTGGCTTCGCCTCGCCAGGCGACGGAAGTCGCGCTCGCTGATCACCAGCACCCGCGGCCCCAGATGGTCGTCTTCGACGAAGACTCCGACGATGATCGCCTTCGGGTCAACGAGCGCAGTGGCGGCGACGGTCAAGAGCAGAGCTCCGCTCCGCAGTTGCGATCTTCCCTTCACCTGGACCGGAAACCAGCTCCCGTCGTCGATGCGATGCACCAGTCCATCGACGCCTCGATCCAGCAGCGGCAGGAAAACGTGCAGGCGGCCGTGGGAACGCACGACCAGCTCCACCCACACCTCCCACTCGGCCAGCTGCCCGACCACCGCGTCCTGGTCGCGATGCCAGGCGGTGGAAGGGCGGCCGCTAGCCGAAGTCGATCGGCGCGAGGACTTCGCGGTTGACCTCGAGCTTGAAGATGTCCGGCCGCCCGTAGTGCCCCGCCACGTCCAGCGTCCGCTTGGCCGCGGACGCAACCAGCGGATCGCACTCGGCGTACAGAATCCCGTGCTGTTCGTGCAGCGGGCCGGCGACGATGCGTCCCCCCGGGCTGACGATCACCGAATCGCCGGGGTTGTACCACTCTTCCAGGTCCGGGAAGAGCTTCGCCCGCTGCGGGAAGTCCTTCGGGATGTCCTTGCCGCGCATCGCGGTCCCGTTGCCTAGCACCCAGCACCGGCCTTCGGCGGCGATGTGCCGCATGGTCGAGATCCACGTGCTGCCCTCGTCCCAGGTCGGCGCCACGTAGATCTCGCATCCCTGCGCGAAGATCGCGAATCGCGCCAGCGGCATGTAGTTCTCCCAGCAGATCAAGCCGCCGACCCTTCCCATCGGCGTGTCGCTCACCCGCAGCCCGCTGGCATCCCCGGTCCCCCACACCATCCGCTCAGGGTTTGTCGGCATGAGCTTGCGATGCCGGTTGAGCACCTCACCATCCGGCCCGATCAGGACCGCCGTGTTGTAGAGGGTGCCGCGGCTGAACTTGCCGTCGCGCTCGTGGATGCCGATCGATACGGTGACCTTGAGCCGGCGCGCCGCCGCCTGGATTGGCTTCAAGTCTCCCCCACTCAGGTCGACCGCGTTCTCGATCAGCCGGCCGTGGATCTCACCCGTGAGCTCGAAGTCGGCGCCCGGCCGCAGGCGCCACAACCACTCCGGGTAGCCCGGGAGCCAGGTTTCGGGAAAGGAGACGAGGCGGGCGCCGCCGGCCGCGGCCTCCTCGAGCAGCTCAACACCGCGCTCGAGAGTTTTCGCGCGGTGAAGGGTGACGGGTGGGTGCTGGACGACGGCCACGCGATGCGGGGTCGCCTTCGCCTTCTTCTTGGTCATGGCCGACATGTTGCGCGCTCGCGGTCAGCGTTTGTCGGGAAAATCGCCGGCCCGAGCCATCATGCCGGGCAGCTCTTTGCCGAGCTGGGCGCCAAGCCATTGCGAAGTCTCGATCAGCGCGTCGATGTCGATGCCGGTGTCGATGCCGATGCCGCGCAACAGATAGGCCAGGTCCTCGGTGGCGATGTTGCCGGTCGCTTTCGGCGCGAACGGGCAGCCACCCGCCCCGCCGACCGACGCGTCCAGCGAGACGGCGCCTTCCTCCAGCGCCGCGACCGCGTTCGCGTAGCCGGTGTTGCGCGTGTTGTGGAAGTGCGCGCCCACGGTCGCACCCAGTCTCCGGGCGCCTCCAACCAGCTCCTTGACCTGTGAAGGCACACCGACCCCGATCGTGTCCGCCAGGCAGATCTCATCCGGAGGCACGGCCATCAGGTGCTCGACGATCTGGAGCACGCGCTCCGGCGGCACCGGTCCCTCGAACGGACAACCGAAGGCGACGCTCACCGTCACGGTGATGGGCATGCGCTCGCTTCGCGCACGCGCCACCAGCGCCAATGCCGTCTTGAGTCCCTCGTCGGTGGTGGCGTTCTGGTTGCGACGCCCGAACTCGTCGGTGGCCGCGAAGGCATAGTGCACCTCATCGACGCCGGCCGCGACCGCGCGCTCATAGCCCTTGTCGTTGAGAACGAGGCCGGCGTAAGAGACACCGGGCTTGCGGTGCAACGCGGCCATCACATCCTCGGCGCCGGCCATCTGCGGGACAAGCTTCGGGTTGACGAAGCTCGCTGCTTCGATTCGCTTCAGGCCCGCGGAGGCGAGCCGGTCGCACAGCTCGGCACGTACCACGGCCTCCAGGGTGCGACTCTCGTTCTGCAGGCCGTCCCGCGGCCCGACGTCACAGACCAGGACAGCCACACAGATAAGGTAGATCGGCTTTGCTGGTCACCGTAAGAGTCCATCCGCGCGCGGCGCGGGCCAGAGTTGAGCGGAAGGGCGAGGTGATCGAGGTCTGGGTCACAGCTCCGCCAGTGGAAGGCGCAGCCAACCGAGCCGTGCTGCAGGCGGTCGCGCGCGAGCTCGGGGTGCCGGTGTCGGCGCTCCGGTTGCGTTCCGGACTGCGGAGCCGCACCAAGACAGTCGAGGTCATAGGCCGATAGTCAGAGGAAGCAGGGGCTGGCCGTTCCAGCCCCTGCTTGTTTCGCGGTCTGTCTAGCTCGCTTTGATCGCGCCGATCCACGTGCCCCAGTTGCGCCCGTGGTTGTTGGCGGTGACCAGGTTTGCATACTCGCCGGCGAGCCAGATGTGGCCCGCGAGGTCGGCCGAGACTGCCTCGAAGTCACCCCAGCGGCACACCGGAATCGCGCCACCGCACAGGGTCGGTCGATACGACTGCTCCCCTGCCTTGAGCAGAACTCCGGCGCCCTTGAAGTTTTTCTGGTCAGAGCCCTTGACGATGTACCGGGTTTCCGGGAAAACCGTGTGGCTCATGTGCTCGTAGAGCATCACGACGTTGCCCTGGGCGTCCGGCACCACGGTGCCAAACGTCGCGGCAGCGTCGCCCGAGAAGTTGTAGTAGTCGGTTTGGGCAGCGCCCTTGCTGCCGAGGTTCGAAAGGTTGACCTGCGCCCACTCGATGCCGGGCACGGTCTGGGAGCCGTTGTCGATCGCGGTGTCCCAGGTCCCGTAGAGGACGCCGTTGCGCACCACCGGCGTCCCGGTGAAGCGAAGGTCCAGGGCGTCGACGCACTGGTTGCAGCTGGGCTGGTCGGCCGCCGGGCTGACCAGGTAAGGCTTGGTCGCGACGTAGGTGCCGGTCAGGGTCGGGGCTGGACCACCCTGGTCATGCGCGGTCGGGTTGGTCATCTTCCAAACCGCGAGGCCGCTGCACGAGTCGGAGAAGCCCAGACCGGTGAAGCCACAGAAGTTGCCGGTGACGGGGTCGGGTCCGTCGAGCGTGTTGACGAATGTCTCATCACCCCCGGCGCTGCCGTCGAGGTTTATCGCGGGATTTACCGTATCAGCGAGGAAGGGCCCGGTCGCCGCGGTGAGACCCGGACCGTTGGCCCGCAGGTTGAAGAAGCCGTCGGCGGTGAAGCCACCCTTGCCGGCCTCCATCTTGGCCTTGTTGGCCTCGAACAGCTCGGCGTAGAAGCCACCAGCGTTTCCGAACATGTTGGCGGAGAAGTAGACCGCCTGGCCGTTGATACCGAGCTGCGTGTAGTCGGCGCCGAAATTCGCGCCCATCGACATGTCGAACTCATAGACGTTCCACTTACCGTTGGGGTTGCTCGTCTGGCTGACGGCGACGTAATAGACGGACGTGAACTGGCAGTCCGGCGCGATCCCGAGGCTGTTTTCGGCCTGGAGCATCGCGGCCCAAAAACGTCCACCGATCGGGTCGTAAAGCGCACGCGGGTCGCTCAGGAAAGGTTGGCTGTTGTGAGCGACATCACACGGAGTGCCGTTGGCAGCGGTGACATTCGGTACTCCGAAGAAGCTTTGGGCGCTCGCCGGCCAGCCCGGCTGAACGTTGCCGGCGGTGTCAAGAACCTCCCACTGCGTGTTGACGCCCTGGAGGACGAACTGGGACGACGCGCCCAATGCCATGTCGGGCGGGTTGCAGCCCGACCCGACGAAGTACGAACAGGTAATGGCCGATGCCTGCTGGCCGATGAAGCTCGCGCTCGGCGAAGGGGTGTTCGTGTTGTCCGATCGCTCGGTGTCCTGTACGGTGTTGCTGCTGGTCACCCCGGCGGTGGCGGTCCTGCTGGAGCGGTTGCGATCACCTTTCGGCGAGAGCGTGATCGACCGGTTTTCGCCGGCCGTCGACGTTGAGCTCGACGTCCCCGTCCGGCGGTCCTTCGGCGAAACAACGTAGTGCGCGAGCACTGTTGCTGAGCCGCTTTGCGATGAGAACGTGACGCCCGCCCCCGGCGAGGAATCGGACGACGCTGCGACCACGGGTGCGGTCACGGCCAGCGCGCCGAACAACGCGGCGCCCGAAACGACGGCGACCAAACGTTTTCGTGTTTCGACTACCACACCTGTTCCCCCACTGCATGCAACTGGTTGAGCGGTCGGCGGCGGGCCACGATGGCCGCACGCCGACTCGGAA
>JBGPEO010000092.1:0-10537 GCA_041482895.1 Candidatus Dormibacteraceae bacterium
AGGCTGGCCGGCGCCCTTGTTGGCGCTGCGATCATCGCTCGCTTGTTTGGGACTGGCTAGAGAGCGCAAGTGAGTGTGCGCGGGTTTGCCACGCACCGCAATCGCGTAGCAACGCCGGCGAAATAGGTGCCAATTGGCGGTGTTGGCGATCATTCGGTGGCTGCGGGCGAATACAAAACCACACTTTTGAACGGGCCTTCTTGCGGCTGCTGACCGCAAGGTTCAGCACTGGCGGGTATCGTTATCGCCGCGGCACGAAGTGCTGCACCAGCTGTATAGAAACAGCTGGTCACAGGGCCCTTTTGGGCCGATTTCGATCTCAGAGACAGGTCACCTGTTTACAAAACAGCTGCTCTGCCAATTGAGCTACGCCGACCTTCCTCACCGAAGGTTAGCGCAAGCCCTTTCTCGGGAAGATCCGAGTCGAATTGTGGGCCGTCCTCGACGGGCCCTAAAGAGCATCACAGTTCGTTATCGCCGCGACGGACAAGTTGTGGTCCGAATCGTCAAGGGTTGGCAACGCGATGAGTCGCGCGACGCGACGAGCACCGGACAAGCCGGAAGCTCTTGGTTCGAGTCTGCCATGGGCCACGACCGGCGACTCAGACCAGCCCACATCCTGTGCGAGTTTCGGCACTGATGATGGCGTAGCGCGCGAGGGCGTTAGCCCGAAACATAATCAAAGGTGGTGGCGAAACCGCACCGCCCGTGGAATTCGAATTGCAGCCGCGGGTCGCTAACCCGCAGGAACCGGTGTATCAATTCCTCGCCACCCCGGTCATGCCCCGGGACTCCGCACGACACAGCCTCGGTTGCCGGGTGCGCAGCAAGTGCTCGGACGTGCACTGCATCGCCGGCACGGATCTCCTGGTGGCCCTTGTCGTGGACCACTTCCAGCTCGGCCTGAGTGACGCCCAGCACCTCGCTGATTGCCCCCGCGTAGTTGCGCGCTGGCGTGCCGGCCACTCGGCCGAGGAAGATGTCAGCCAGCGCCTTTGCCTGGGCCTCATTCGCCTGCTGGTCGAGGTACAACTCCACCCGCCAAGGCGCCCCCTTTTCGTCCTCGTCCCAGTACCCGGCCATGACGACCGAGAGCCCGGAGAGGTCCAGTTCTTCGAAGGAGCCCGTCGTAATGGTCCAGGCTATGACGAACTGGCACAGCTGGTATGTCGCGCGACCGCCGTCGCGCGCGCCGACCCTGCGGCACGGGCAGATCGCCTCACAGTTGCAGGCCTCAACATACGGGCCGGCGACGCGCCAGTTGGCCATCAGAGGAACGCCTGCGACGTGACCACAAACAGCCCACCGAGAGCCAGCGTTGCTCCCGCGACTTTCGACAGCCCCGCGCCGTGCCGCCAATTCTTCTCGGCGAGAAAGAGAACCGACAACACAGCCATCCAGGCCAGGTTCATCAGGCCGACGACGACGAGCACGGCCATCACCGCCCAGCAGCAGCCGAGGCAGAAAGCGCCGTGCGAGGCGCCCGCCCGAAATGCTCGGCGCGCACCAGCGTCGAAATCGTGGTTCAGCACAAAGCCGAGCGGCGAGCGGCAGGCCCGCAAGCAGGTTGCCTTCCACGGGCTGAACTGATAGATCCCCGCTCCCAACATCACGCCGCCGATCGCCATCGGACCGAGGGCCGTGGAAGACATCCCGGCGACCAATCCCTGTGATGCGACGTACAGAGTCAGAGGAATGACGCCGGCCGTCGTCCACACGACGAGATAGCCGAGGACGAAGCCCGCGACCAATCGCGGGCCGCTGGCCTGGCTTGAGGCCACCCGGGCGAAAGCGAACACAATCGGGGCGACGGCCGGAAACATCATCGCGACCAGCATCGCCAGCCACGTGGCCATGTAGACGGGCATCGAAACGTCCATCGAACCCATTCGGTCAATCCCGGAGCCGGCGACGTACCACGCGACCGCCGCCAGGCCCAGCAGGATCCCGGTGACTCCGACATTGAAGCGTGTCGCCGTAGTCATCCCCTGTACGCGAACTCGGTGATGAAGCCATTACTATCGCTCGCTTCGGCCGCCCAGTCGCCGCCGTAGCGTAGGGCTCCGCTCTTCGCCTGCCGAATCGGCTGGGTGACAGCGCCGAGCAGCGGGTTCGAGATGACGGCCGGGCTCACGCCGTCCATCCCCTTCATCTCCTCTACATCGACCTTGAGGACGTCGCCTACGGTGACCCTTCGGAATCCGTTCCGCTTCTCGAAGGCGATCGGGGCGCTATGGACTCCGGTCACGGTGCCGATCAGGGGCGCGACATTGGCAAGATGCCCTCCCGCCTGGCCGGAGAAGATGGCGCCAAGCAGCTTGGTCTGCTCCGGATCAGCCCGCTCATCGATGTACAGGGCCGCCTTCCAACCCCCCTCGGTCATCTGCTTCGGGGAATGGACGGCAAGAACCACGTTGAGATCCTCCAAGCGCGTGCCGCCCATCTCGCCACGGGTGATATGCCAAGCGAAGAAGACGTCGCAAGCATCGGTGGTAGCTGGAGCCAGGAAAATGCACGGGCAGCTAACGGTGCATGTGCACGACTCGAAATAATCGCCCTCCACTTGGAATTCCATACCGTTTCTTCCTCCATTACGCCGGTCTTTGCGCCGGCCGGCTTCATAGTCCCCGTTCACTCCAGATCGCACATCCGGGTCGAGGTACGGACTTGACCCCTGATTCGGCGCAGAATTCGCCGCGCTGTGCCTCCCGTTCCATTGGTCGGCCGCGAGCATCAGCTGCAATTCCTAGAGGGGGAGTTGGAGCGCGCGCGCTCGCTCGGCCGGGTGGTATTGGTGGTGGGCGAGCCCGGAATCGGCAAAAGCCGGCTGCTGAATGAGTTCGCTCGCCGGCACAGCCGGCGGGTCAACTTTCTGGCCGCACGCGGCTCGCCGGTGTCGACCGCCATCCCCTTCTCGGTCTTCGTGGAGGCGATCGAGTCCCACCTGCGTCGCCTCGATCCGGCGGGCGTGCTCGCGCTAGGAGGCCGAAGGCTCGTGGATCTGCAGGAGCTCCTGCCGAGCATCTCGGTCGCGCTGGAGACTTCCCATGGACCCGTCCCTACCCGGTTGCGCATCCTCGAAGCTCTGCGGTCGCTGCTCCAAGCGCTGGCCGCCTCCCGACCGGTGATTCTTGCGATTGACGATCTCCACCAAGCCGATCCCTCGTCCTGGGAGTGCCTCAACTACCTCGCCAGGAACCCGCCCGCCGCCGCGGTGCTCTTTGTGGCGTCCGTTCGGTCCGAAGAGCTGTTCGGGCACCCCCAACTCGCCAGCCTGGTCGCCACACTCCTCAAGGACGGTCTGGCGGCCGAAGTCCGGCTGGAGCCCATTGACCGCGAGCACGTTGCTTCGCTCGCCCGCCGGCTCTTGCCCGCGGCGGATGCCGACGTCAGCGAGTGGTTGTTCTTACGGGCTCGAGGCAATCCCCTCTACACGATCGCCCTCCTCGAAGAGCTCGCAATCGATCCCTCGAGACGAGTGGTGCCGGTGAGCGTTCAGGAGGGTATCCGAATGGCCCTTCTGGAGCTGCCCGAGGGGTCGCGGCGAGTGATCGAGGCGGCCTCCGTGATCGGCCACACTTTCTCACTGGCCTCGATCCTGACCATGTTCCCCGCAGCATCATCCGAGGACATTCAGCTCCTTGTCCGCCGAACGCTGATCGTGGAGAGCAAGCGGGAGCGGGTACCCGGCTATGACTTCGCGCATCCCCTGGTCCAGGAAGGGATTTACGCGGGTCTTGGCCCCGCTCGGCGGCGGGAACTCCATCTACTCGCCGCCGGTGCCATCGCGCCTGACCCGATCGGCGTGCGCGCCTACCACGTCGGCCTCGGTGCCTTGCCCGGCGACATCGTAGCGGTCGCCCTCTTGCGTGAGGCCGCTCGCGAGGCGGAGCACAGCCAGGCACATCGTGAAGCCCTCGCTCACCTGGAAAAAACCCTGGAGATGCTGCCGAACAGCGACACGGTCCAGCGCCGAGAGGTGCTCGACGAGATCGGCTGGCAAGCGAGCGCGGCGGGCGACCATGTCTCCGGCGTGGCCGCCCTGGAGAAGTTGCTTTTGCTCGTCCGCGATGACGCCTTGGAGCTTGGCCGCACGCACGTCCGGCTTGCGTCATTTCTGGCGACCGGTGTCGGCGATCTCGCCCGGGCAGAGCGGCACGCCGCGACCGCCGTCAAGTTGCTCTCAGAAAAGCTCGGCGTTGGATTCCTGCCCGCGGCGCTCAACGAGTTGGCGTGGATCCATGGCGAGGATGGCGACTTGGGCCGGCAGATTGTTGAGAGCCGTGAGGCGGCGAGGCTGGCCCGATCCACGGGGCAGACGGAGGTGCTGATGCATGCCCTGGGCTGCCAGGGTCACGCTCTCGCAATCCAAGGCCATGCCGATGCGGCGGCGGCTGCGCTCGATGAGAGTCTTGCCCTGGCGCGTGCCACGGGGGACCGTGGGCAGATCGGGTGGCACACGGGTGCGCTGGGCGAGGCACTCCTCTGCGCCGGACGAATTGAGGAGGCGGCCAAGCTGCTTGATGGTCTGCTGGACGCGGGGCCGAATCCGAGCGACGTCGCCTACTTCACTCGTGCACGCGTCAACTGGTTCCTCGGCCGCTGGGAGCTCGCCCTTGCCGACGCTCGAATGGTCCAGGCACTAAACCCGACCGCTCCCTCAATGCATTCGGCCTGGACTCTCTCCCTGGCCGGCTTGGTGCTGACCGGCATGGGGCGTAGAGCAGAGGCGGCATCGTTCCTGGCTCAGGCCGAGCGCATCTACGGAGGGCGCGACTTCTACTGCTTCTCCGCTTGGCACGATTGGGCGAGCGGTTACGCGGCCTGGCTGTCAGGTGACCTGGAGCGAGCACGCGAGCGCCTGGAACGCAGCGTCGCCAGGCTCGTCGGCATGGGAGCGCGCGCAGCGGCAGCACAGATCCTCCCCGATCTCACGCAGTTTGAGCGAGCGACGGGCGGGGAGTCTCGCGCCGAAGCATGGGAGCGACGGGCTGAGGAGCTTGGTGCCTCCACTGCGGATTGGAGCGACATCCCTGTTCGAAAGGCGCGCCGGCTCGAACACGAGATGCTTCGTTCTAACGGTCGGGCACAGGAGGAGAAGCTCGCCGCCGCCGCTCGGCTGTACGCATCGTTACCCATGCCCGTCGAGGAGCAGCGCCTGCTCGCCTTACTCCGGATGACGGGCACCCACGGCCGACGCGCCGCCCGCGGAGCGGGCTCATTGAGCAGCCGCGAACGGACAGTGGCGCGATTGGCGGCGGCGGGCTCAACAACCAGGGAGATCGCCAGCAAGCTCGGCGTAGGTGAGCGAACGGTGGAGACGCATCTGGCTCACATCTATTCGAAATTGGGTGTGTCTGGCCGCCACGATCTCGTGCTTCATGATCTTGTCTAGCAGCGACCCGGACGACTGCTCTCACAGTGATCGATCGGCGCACAAGCGGAGCTAACCGGATAGGCAGAATGCCGCCTTATCGCAAACTGTCTCGGTCGATTGCAGCTGACGCTGTTCCTTACGGCGCTGGCGGCATAAGAGGGGTGAGAGCTTTCTCGAGGATGCTTCGAAAGGCGTTCCTGTCTGCTTCACGAGGGTTGGATGGCCGACTCGTGTTCGCGGCTGCCTTCCCGGCCAGCAGATCAGGTCTTGGCGGTCGATCAACTCGTCGAGTGTCGCGATCCCAGGCGCGCGGTTTAGGTTGCGCACGAAGTCGACCGCGGCGTGAGCCAACTCGGCGTCCGACCGCTACTCGCGAGGGATCCCGAATGCGCTGGCAAGTCGCGCGTACTTGTCCTCGCTGACGGCGAGGTGGGCTTCTAAGCTCCACGGCCGGCCCTCTCCACGCTTTCCCAGCCCGAATCCGCAAGCTCTGCAGCTAGTGCACCCTGTCGGGCCGCCGCGGAGGCGATCTCCCGGGCTGTGACGGCCAAGGAGCGGCTGCCCTCGGCGATCTGCCCGATCGCGAGTACGACCTGTTTGGTGGAGAAGCGCTGCTGCTGGCTGGCGAGCTGCACCTGGCCGCTCACCTCGGACATCGCCCGCATCATGGCCAGCCCGCGCTCCATCTGTTTGACGCCTTTCTCCAGGGCCATGACGGTCTCGCTGCTCTGGGCCTGCGCGCCTTCCACGAGCTTGGCGATCTGGGCGGCGGCAGATTTCGAGCGCTCGGCCAGCCGGCGGACCTCGTCGGCGACGACGGCAAAACCACGGCCGGCTTCGCCCGCGCGCGCCGCTTCGATGGCAGCGTTGAGAGCGAGCAGGTTGGTCTGGTCGGCGATGTCGTTGATGAGCTCGAGGATGGCCTCGACCTCGTTAACGCGACCGGCCAGGGCAAGGGTGCGATCGCCCGAAGCCCTGAGGTCGGCTTGCGCGAGCTCAAGGTTGGTCTGGGTCTCGGCGGCCTGGATGGCGACCCGGTCGACGGTGTCGGCAATCGAAGCAGAGCTGCGCGCGACCTCCTCCATGCCTGTCGACGTCTGGGTGGCGGCCATGGTCTGGTCCACGGTCGCGGAGGCGAGCTGTTCGACCGCTATCGAGAGCTTGGTGGCGGATTCGGTGACCTCGCCTCGGAGGCGGAACAGCACATCGCCCAGGCGCTCGACCATTGCGTTGAACGCGTCGCCGAGCCGCCGGACGTCTCCGCCACCCTTCAGGTCTACGCGGGCTGAGAGATCCCCCGCTCCAATGCTCGCCGCGGCGCGAGAGAGAGCAACGATCGGTCGCGTCGTGAAGATCGCCAGCACGATGCCGAATCCGACCAGTAGCAGCGTGCTCAAGGCCAGGAACAGCGAACCCACAAGCTGCTGCTGGTGGACCGGAGCCAGAGCCGCCGCCGTGTCATGTGAGGCGATCACCACCCAGCCGAGGCTCGGGATCAGCTTATAACCGGCCAGGACGTCATGGTTTCGATAATCGTTGGTCTGCACAGAGCCCGAGCCGCTGGTGTTCGCCAGATCGACGATTCTGCCCTCGGCTTTGAGGCTGAGGCCACCCTTGGCGATGATGCTGTTGTTGTCAGGCACGACGCCCCAGTCCGAGCTGTACAGGATGAAGCGCCTTGCGTCGGCGATGTGGCCCTCCTGGCCGTTGTCGAATTGGTCTCGTCGGGCGTCGCTCAACAACGCTCCCAGCACTGAGACGTAGAGGTTGCCCGCGACGAAGCCCTGCGTCTTCCCGTCTGGGCCGATGATCGGCGCGGTGATGATCCAGGTCACCCCGGACGGGTCCTGCTGGATGGGTTGGACGGTCTCGACTCGGAGGCGTTCGGTCGGCGTCGAGCTGGTTCCCAACTGGAGGCCGGAATCCGGTCGTGTGGTCGCCACGACTGCCCCGGCGCGATCGACAACCTGCACCGTTGCGAAGTCGGGATGAGCGGCAGCGGTCCCCAGCATGTGCCCCCTCTCAGATGGCGAGCCGACGTGGTCGACCTCGATCAACGCCAGCCTTCGTAGCTCGGCCTTGCGCTCGCTCATCCAATCCGTGATCCGGACCGCGGCATTGTCGGCGGCCGTTTCCGATCGGTTCCTGGCCTGCTCGAGGCTGGTCTGGGTGCTCAAGTTGGTCATCACGAGCCCGAGGAGGATGGAGATTGGAAGTGACACCAGCAGCACCCCGGCTACGACGCGGAGGAAGTAGCTGTCGAACGGCCTCCAACGCTTCCGACCCCGGGGCGCGCGTACAGCCCCCGTTGGGGCCTCTACCAGGCGGAGCGCGGCCGTGTGGGGGTGAAGTGCGCGGGCTTCAGGGGGCCCTCGTCGTAGCTGCATGCCCCTGTACTACGCCGGATGTGCGGGTTTGTCGCCATTGGTGAGCGCGGCGCCGGCCCCTATAAAAGGATGGCTTCCGGACCCTGAAGATCGATCAGGCCCTTGCGCGCGGCTGAGATGACGGCTTGCAACTTCGAGTGGACGTTGAGTTTCTCTATCACGCGGCGGACGTGCCACTCGATGGTGTAGGGCGCGACGCCGAGACGCTGGGACATGGCGGTCGTGTCCAGGCCTTCCGCGAGCAGGTGCCGGATTTCGAGCTCACGCGGGTGAACCCTGTTGTTGCGGCCGGTGCCAGGGCTTGGTCGGCCAGATACGCTGCTTGCACTGCAGGCGTTGGCCTACGCGAAACGCTAGACGGATCCTGGCGGTGGCTGACTGTTCTTCATCACGAACCCAATTCGGGACCGTTCAGGGGTGAAGATCGTGCGGCCGTGTGCGATGGGATTTCCGTTCCGGTCGTAGGAGAGAGTGGTCAGGCAGAAGACGGGTTGATGCTCGTCGATCCCCAGTTCCCTGGCCTCGAATTCGCCGCATAACGTGGGTTCGAGCGACGCCTCGGAACGGATGACTTGGACGCCGAACCGAGTCGCTAATTGGAGTTCTAGCGTGGAGCCGTGCTCTTCCAGATCGAGCGCGTCACCGGCTTGGGCCGCTTGCTCAGTGGCGGAGGTCACGTCTGTCCGAAGGAACAGCTGGGTCAGCGCGACCGGCTTCGCTGCCTGCGCTTGGAGGCACGTAATCTGGAAGACTGCACGCTCGGCGTCGAGGCCGAGCGGCGCACCAACTGGGCCGGCCGGGACTATGCGGGAGTCAAGGATGCGGCCAATGCTCACCGATGCCATGAGTCCAGCCCACTCCACCGCGGCGCGGTTGAGCTCATGGCGGAACCGAACCGGCTGGATGACCGTCCCCTTGCCCTTCAGGCGCTGTACCCTCCCGGCAGCAACCAGCCGGTCGAGAGCTTTCCGGATCACGGTCCGGCTGATGCCGTAATTTGCCCCCAGTTCCGCCTCAGATGGGACCATCTCGCCAGCCTGCCAGACGTTTCGGTCTATGGCGTCGCTGAGGATCTCGTAAAGCTGGTGGTGGTACGGAATCGGGCCGTTTCGGTCGATTGTGCGTCCGGCCGCGAGGTGGGATCGATCGGGCTTGGCCGTTGATTTCCCCTTACGAGCTCGCACAGCAACTCATTTTGCAGCGAAAGGGCTCTTTGCCGTATCGGAGCATCCTAGGATCCTAGGATGCTGACCTCGATAGACCAGTTGGTCGAGCTAGCCCTCAGGTGCCTGCTGATCGTGCCGAATCGTGACCGTGAAGGCGGCCCGCTTCGTGCAGAAGACTATGCGCCCGCACGCCACTCGCCGGCCGTCCGGCGCATAGGAGATCGTCGAGACTGCGAAAACCGGTAGCCCAGGCTGGATGTCGAGTGCGCCAGCCTCGAACTCATTGCAGGCCTTGGCTTCGATGGTCGCCTCCGACCGGCTCAGACGCAAGTCGTACCGCATTTCGAGCTGGATCGGGACCGAAGGCCCAGCCTGGGTCAACTCGGGCAAGCGGTGGGAGTGCGCCAAGTCGCGCAGGGACGGGGTCGCGTCAGCGCGAATGAAGAGTCGGGTGAGCGAGTTGGGCATCCCTTCGCCCCTGTGCACGCAGGTGAGCTGGAACACATCGTGCTCCGCCGGTATGGCCAGGCAGTTGCCGACCTCGGCACCGCATGCCGCGAGGCTGGAGTCGATGACCCGGCCGGGGTAGGCGGATCCGACAAAGCCGTGAAACCAGGCCCTTTCTCCGATGGCGGTGTCGTAGGCAAAGCGCGGCGCATTGTCGGCGTCGTGGCCCAACGGTACCGGGAGGACGACCGCCCTCTTGCCTTTGGACCTTTCCACGAACCGCTCGTCGGCCAGGCGCTGGAGGGCATTCCGTATCACCGTCCGGCTGACGTGGTAGGTAGCTTCCAGCTCGGTCTCGGAAAGAATCATCTCGCCTGGCTTCCAGGCCCCGTTGCAGATCCCGTCGCGGAGGATCTCGAAGAGCTGGTAGTGGTAGGGGATGGGGCTATCGCGAACGATGCGCCGGCTTTCAGAGACGGTTGACCGGGCTCCGAAAGGTTCCGACTTGGCGATGAGTGTCTTTATGCCGGACCTCCGCGTTGAATTTTGAACGGTTTGCGATGTTGACATTCGCCGCTGGTAATCCTAGGATCTTAGCATCCTAGGATTGAGATGTCACCTAGCGTTGGCTTACCCCTTACTTCGCTCAAGTTGGAGCCACCTCCGAGGTTTCCTGAACTAGAAGTGTACGAATCTGCGGCGCCCAGCTTGAGTCCATCCTCGATCACCCCGGTTCGGGTGCTCGTCGTCCAGGACCATCCGCTCCTGGCCTCGGCGATCACCAGAGTCCTGGACAGCCACGAAGACCTGAGCGTGTGCGGCATCGCGGGGAGCGGCCATGAGGCCGCCAACCTCGCGGCCAAGGAGCAACCCGCGGTGGTGCTCATGGACTTCCTCCTTCCCGATATGAGCGGGCCGGTCGCGGCAGCTTATATACGGGCCGCGGTCCCGAAGGCCGCGATCGTGTTCCACAGCGCCGAGGAGTCCGAGACTGCGCTGCTGGACTCCATTGATGCCGGCGCGACTGCTTTCCTGACCAAGTCGGCGACTGCGGATGAGATCATCGAAGCGGTCCGCAGGGCGTCTGTCGGCGAGGTGCTGATCCCCGTCGCGCTCTTCGCCAAGGCGATCGCACGGCAGCGGAAGGTGGTCACCGATCG
>JBGPEO010000093.1:0-10456 GCA_041482895.1 Candidatus Dormibacteraceae bacterium
ATCGTCAATCGCATTCTCCACGCCGCGACCCAGGAGGCCTACCGGCTCCTCGACGCCGGCGTGGCCAGCTTCGAAGACATCGACCTGGCGGTGGAGAAGGGCCTCAACTGGCCGATGGGTCCGTTTCGACTGGGAGACTTCAGCGGGCTGGACGTCACCTACAACGCGAGGCTGCACATGTACAGGACAACCGGAGACGAGCGGTTCCGGCCGTCTCCCCAGCTGGAGGCCAAGGTCAAAGCCGGGAAGCTCGGGCGAAAATCTGGCGAAGGTTGGTATCGGTATTCCACCACCCCCCACCCCACCCCTCCCCCTGTGGGGGAGGGAAAACGTTGAGCGCCCCGGATCGCATCCACCACATCGGCGTCGCCGTCGCCGACCTCGACGAATCGATCCGCCTTTATCGAAACGCGCTGGGCGCCGAGCTGGTCCATCGCGCGGCGAGCGAGACCGAAGGGCTCGAGGCCGCTCTCCTGCGGATTGGCGACAGTGAGATCGAGCTCATGGCTCCGCTGCGCGAGGACTCACCGGTGGGGAAGTTCGTGGCCAAGCGCGGCCCGGGTCTGCACCACGTCGCTTACGGAGTGGACGACATCGAGGTCGCGCTCGCCGGCGCGCGAGACGCCGGCCTGGAGCTCATCGACGCCGAGCCGCGGATCGGCCTGCACGGCAGGCGCATCGCGTTCGTCCACCCTAAGAGCATGGGCGGGGTGTTGACCGAGTTCGTAGAGACGGAGCCCCACCAACTCAGAGGTTTCGCCGTGAGTTCGCGGGGACCCCTGAAGTGACTGACACGAATCAGGGGGGTAGCGATGGGCGGGCTCTGCCCGACCGTCGCGACAGGGGGGAGTCCCCCCTTAAGAACGACAGCGGCCTGCCGATCAAGCCGGTGTACTCGGTCGAGGACAGGCGCGCCGAGGAACCCCTTCCGGGCCAGTTCCCCTTCACGCGCGGAATCCACAGGAACATGTACCGCGGCCGCCTGTGGACGATGCGCCAGTACGCCGGGTTCGGCTCGGCGGCGGAATCGAACGAGCGGTACAGGTTCCTGCTCAAGCAGGGCCAGACCGGGCTGTCCGTCGCCTTCGACCTGCCGACGCAGATCGGCTACGACTCGGACGACCCGATGGCGAATGGCGAGGTCGGCAAGGTCGGCGTCGCGATCGACTCGCTCGAGGACATGGAGATCCTGCTCAAGGACATCCCGCTCGACAAAGTGTCGACCTCGATGACCATCAACGCCACGGCCGCGATGCTGCTGCTGCTGTACCAGCTCGTGGCCGAGCGGCAGGGCTGCCCTCCGGAAAAGATCACGGGCACGGTGCAAAACGACATCCTCAAGGAGTACGCGGCACGGAGGACGTACATCTTTCCGCCGCAGCCTTCGATGCGCCTGGTCACCGATCTCTTCGCCTACTGCGGCCGGTCGCTGCCGAACTGGAACACGATCTCGATCTCCGGCTATCACATTCGGGAGGCCGGCTCGACCGCGGCCGAGGAGATCGCGTTCACGCTCAGCCACGCGATCGCTTATGTCGAGGCGGCGCAAGCAGCCGGCCTTTCGGTCGACGACTTCGGCCCGCATCTCTCCTTCTTCTTCGCCGCGCACATGGACTTCTTCGAGGAAGTGGCGAAATTTCGCGCAGCCAGGCGGATGTGGGCGAGCATCATGCGGGACCGATTCCACGCAGGCGACGAGCGATCGCTCGCGCTTCGCTTTCACACCCAGACCGGCGGCGTCACGCTGACCGCTCAGCAGCCGTTGAACAATGTCGTGCGAACGGCGCTCGAGGCGTTGAGCGCCGTCCTGGGCGGCACGCAGTCGCTGCACACGAACGGATACGACGAGGCCTTGGGGCTCCCGTCGCAGAGCGCGGCTGAGCTTGCGTTGCGCACGCAGCAGGTGATCGGATACGAGACGGCCGTCCCGCTCGTCGCCGACCCTCTTGGTGGGTCCTATTACGTCGAGAACCTGACGGACCGGGT
Source organism: Candidatus Dormibacteraceae bacterium (assembly GCA_041482895.1). Classification (GTDB taxonomy): domain Bacteria; phylum Chloroflexota; class Dormibacteria; order Dormibacterales; family Dormibacteraceae; genus Palsa-870. Next base: position 1,987 of record JBGPEO010000093.1, read on the forward strand.
CGAGGAGGAGGCGCAGTCGATCATGGCCGAGGTGGACGAGCTGGGCGGAGCGGTGGCCTGCATCGAGAGCGGCTGGACGCAGCGCCGCATCGCCGACAGCGCGTACCGCCTGCAGCGGCGGGTCGAGTCTGGCGAGCGCGTGGTGGTCGGCGTCAACCGCTACACGGAGACCGGCGCCGAGGCGGTGGAGATCATGAAGGTCAGCCCGCGGCACCAGGTCGCGCAGACGCGAGCCCTCAAACGCTTGCGGGCGCGCCGGCCGAAAGGGGTGGTCGAAAAGCACCTTGCGGAGCTCGAGCGCGCGGCGCGCGGCACGGACAACCTGATGCTTCCGCTCAAGGCCGCCCTGGCGGACTACGTGACCATCGGCGAGTGCTGCTCGGTCCTGCGCCGCGTGTTCGGCGAGTACCGGCCCGGGGAGGCGGCCTGATGGCTTCGACGCCCAAACGGCGCAAGGTCGATGCGCTCAACGAGCTGCGCCAGCGCAGGTACGAGGCGGGGCACGGCGACGCCGAAGCTTTCAACCGCCAGCACGCCAAGGGCAAGCTCACCGCGCGCGAGAGGATCAATCGCCTCGTCGATCGCAACTCGTTCGAGGAGATCGACATCTTCGCCAAGCACCGAGCGTCGGGTTTCGGACTCGAGAGCAAGCGGGTGCCAGGCGACGGTGTGGTCACGGGGATGGGAAAGATCGACGGGAGGGATGTGGTCCTGTTCAGTCACGACGCCTCGGTTTTCGGCGGGTCGCTGGGCGAGGTTTTCGCCGAGAAGGTCATCAAGGTGATGGACCTCGCTCTGCGCAACCGGATCCCCATCATCGGGATCAACGACTCGGGCGGAGCACGCATCCAGGAGGGCGTCGTGTCGCTGGCGGGCTACGCGGAGATCTTCTGGAGGAACGTCGAAGCCAGCGGCGTCATCCCTCAGCTGAGCCTGATCCTCGGCCCGTGCACCGGTGGCGCGGTCTACTCTCCCGCGATCACCGATTTCACCTTCATGGTCCACGAGGTGGGTTACATGTTCATCACCGGGCCTGAGGTGATTCGCGTCACGACTGGGGAGGAGGTGACGTTCGATTCTCTCGGAGGGGCTGAGGTGCACAACGTCAAGTCGGGCGTCGCGCATTTCCTCGCCGAATCGGAGGACGAGTGCTTCGCCCAGGTGCGCCGGCTGTTCAAGTACATACCGCAGAGCTTCGATCAGAAGCCGCCCATGGGCGTGATGACCGACGATCCTCAGCGCGCTGCGCCCGGGCTGGCCACGATCATCCCCAACAACCCGAAGGAGCCTTACGACATCAAAGAGGTCGTCGGGATGGTCGTGGACAACGGCGATTTCTTCGAGGTCCAGCCGTACTTCGCGATGAACATCGTGGTCGGGTTCGCGCACCTGGACGGTCATCCGGTTGGCGTGGTGGCGAACCAGCCGAAGGTGATGGCGGGGGCGCTCGACATCAACGCGTCGGTGAAGGCGGCGCGGTTTGTCCGCTATTGCGACGCGTTCAACATCCCGCTCGTGACGTTTGTCGATGTGCCTGGATTCCTGCCCGGCACAGCCCAGGAGTACGGCGGAATCATCCGCCACGGCTCGAAGCTGCTCTATGCGTACAGCGAGGCGACCGTGCCGAAGCTCACGGTGATCACGCGCAAGGCTTACGGGGGCGCGTACTGCGTCATGTGCTCGAAGCACATCCGGGCGGACTTCAATGTTGCGTGGCCCACGGCGGAGATCGCGGTGATGGGTCCGGAGGGCGCGGTCAACATCATCTTTCATCGCGAGCTGGAGGCCGCGGAGGATCCGGTGGGGCGCCGGCGCGAGCTCGTGAGCGATTACATGGAGCGTTTTGCGAATCCTTACATCGCTGCCGAGCGGGGGTATATCGATGACGTGATCGAGCCGGGCCGCACGCGGTGGGAGCTGATCCAGGCGTTGAGGATGGCGTTGCGAAAGGAGCGGCGGCGAAGCCCGAGGTGGCACGGGAACATCCCGCTGTGAGCGCCGATCTTCAATGTCGTCGGGTTCGTCTCGGGGGTCACCAGGATTTCGCTCGTTTGGCGCCAGCCGTGCGGGTCACACCTTCGGATTCCCCACGTTTGGCGCCAGCCGTGCGTTTCGGCCGCCGCGCGCGGCCCTGACCAGCCGGATCAGGCTCCCTCTCATAATTAGTCGGTGGCGAGCCTGGACGTTCCCCAGAGTTGAAGCTTCTCGAGTACCAGGCCAAAGAAGTTCTTGCCTCGCTTGGCATCGCAATACCGCCCGGCAAGGTTGCGCGCACTCCCGACGAGGCGGCGGCCGCTTGCGCGGAGCTCGGGCCCGTTGCGGTCAAGGCGCAGGTCCCCGTCGGCGGGCGTGGGAAGGCTGGTGGGATCAAGCTCGCGAAAACTCCGGACGAGGCGCGCGCCGCAGCGGCGCAGATCATCGGAATGGACATCAAGGGGTTCAAGGTGCCGCTCGTTTACTGCGAGACGGCGCTGGAGATCGAGCGCGAGATCTATCTCGGCTTCACGGTGGATCGCGACGCGCGCGCCAACATCCTGATGCTCTCGGCGAAAGGTGGGATGGAGATCGAGCAGGTGGCCGAGGAGTCGCCCGAGTCGATCGCGAGGCTGTATCCGAATCCATGGCGCGGGCCGCTCGATTTCGAGCTCAACCGGCTTGTGTTCGAGGCGGAGCTGGGTGAGCTGGTCCGGCCGTTGACCGGGCTCATCAAGAAGCTCTATCGCGCCATCCCGGAGCTCGACGCCGTGACGGCGGAGATCAACCCGCTGGTCGTGACCAAGAAAGGCGAGGTGATCGCCGGCGACGCCAAGCTCGAGATCGATGACAACGCGGTGTGGCGACACAAGGATCTCGAGGAGCGCTACGGCAGCGTGCTCGAGGGCGACCCCTACGAGGTCGAGGCCAAGAAACGCGCCCTCACCTACGTGTCGCTCGACGGCGAGATAGGGATCATCGGCAACGGCGCGGGCCTGTGCATGAGCACGCTCGACCTGGTCCAGCGCGCCGGCGGGCGCGCGGCCAACTTCTGCGATATCGGCGGCGGAGCGAAGGCCGAGGTGGTGCAGAACGCGCTGGCCGTCATCCTCATGAATCCGCGCGTGAAGGGCATCCTCATGAACGTCTTCGGTGGCATCACGCGCGGAGACGAGGTGGCCAAGGGACTCGTAGCGGCGCGCGACAACCTGAAGATGACGCTCCCGCTGGTCGTCCGCCTCAGCGGAACCCGCGAGGCAGAAGGCCGCAAGATCCTGAAAGAGAACGGCATCGAGCCGGGCGCGAACGCGTGGGAAGCCGCGCAGAAGATCGTCGAGCTGACGAGCGTGCGCGCATGAGCATTCTGCTCGACGCCTCCACGCGCGTGATCGTGCAGGGCATCACCGGCAGGGAAGGCACCTTCCATGCGGAGCAGATGCAGGCGATGGGCACCAAGCTCGTAGGTGGTACCAGCCCCGGAAAGGGAGGCACGACCCACCTCGGAGTGCCTGTGTTCAACACGGTTGCGGATGCGGTAAAGGCCACCGGCGCCACCGCGTCCGGCATTTTCGTTCCGCCTCCTTTTGCTGCGGACGCGATCATGGAGGCGGCCGCTTCGGGCATCACCCTGATCGTCTGCATCACCGAAGGCATTCCGATCCAGGAAATGATCAAGGTGAAGGATTTCCTGCGTGGCCATCCCGCGGCGCGTCTCATCGGCGCCAACTGTCCGGGCCTCATCACCCCGGGCGCGGCGAAGATCGGGATCATCCCTCAGAACATCACCTCATCCGGCCCGGTCGGGCTCGTCTCGCGGAGCGGCACGCTCACCTATGAGGTCGCGTCCGCCCTCACCGCCGCGGGCATGGGCCAGTCGACCATCGTCGGCATCGGCGGGGACCCCGTCCTGGGGCTCACCTTTCGGGACGTCATCGAGCTCTTCGAAAAAGATCCCGCGACGACGCACCTGGTCGTGATCGGGGAGATTGGCGGAAGCGACGAGGAGCATGCGGCCGAGCTGCTCGCTCGCGGCAGCCGCCTCAAGACCGTCGCGTTCATCTCCGGGCGCACGGCGCCGGAAGGCAAGCGGATGGGTCACGCAGGCGCGATCATCTCGGGCAACCGGGGGACCGCCAAGAGCAAAGAGGAAGCCTTCCGGAAGGCCGGGGTCGCGGTCGCGGAGACCACCGACGAAATCGTGGGACTGCTCAAATGACCGCGCTCCCGATCAGCCTCCAGCGCGCGGTGCCGGCGGACCGGCTGCGCGACCTCGGCCTGCTCGCAGGCCTGCTGGTTTGGCTCCTGTACACGCGGATGTTCTTCCTCCTGCAGGCCGCCCACCTGTCGGCCCCGCCCTGCCCGTTCTTCTACCTCACCGGGCATCCGTGCCCGTTCTGCGGCGGCACTCGGTCGTTCGCATACATGTGGCAGGGCGACTTCTCGAACGCCGTCAGGCTGTTTCCGCTCGGGCCGCTGTTCTTCACCGGCGCTTTCGCCGGCGTGGCCGGGCTTGCAGTGGGAGCGGTCACCGGCCGCACCTGGTCTCCGCGCCTCACTGGGATGCAGTGGAGGCTGCTGGCGATTGGGGCGGCCGGCGCTGTGGCGGTGAGCTGGGCACTGAAGGTCTTCATCCTCGGCAACTGACATCCGCAGGCTGGGGCCGGAGGACTGGCAGCTTTTCCGAACGGTTCGGTTGGCGGCGCTGAAAGAGGCTCCCTACGCGTTTGGATCCACCTGGGAAGGCGAGAAGGACCGCGGCGAAGAAGAGTGGAGGCACGCTGTCACGTCCAGGCTGCGATTCATCGCGGTGTTCAACGACCAGGTCGTCGGAATGGCTGCCGGTGGCGCGTCGAACTACACCGGGACGGCTTCACTGACTTCCCTGTGGGTTGACCCGAGCAGGCGCGGCAAGGGAGTTGGCGACCAACTTGTGAGTGCGGTCCTGGAATGGGCGAAGGCTGAGGGTTTCAGCCAGGTGCTCCTGTGGGTGACAGAAGGCAATTCGAAGGCCGAATCGCTCTACCAGCGAAACGGCTTCACCCGCACCGGCGACATGACCACCGAGCCTCTCCGGGAATTCGAGATGTCGATTCGCCTCTAGCGACATGCCAGGATTGGTGACGTGGACTTCGAGCTGACCAGCGAGCAGCAGGCGATTCGTGACACGTGCCGGGATTTCGCTCGGGAGGTGGTGGCTCCGGCGGCGGAGGAGCTCGACCGCGATTCGAAGTTCGGGTACGACGTCGTGCGGCAGATGGGCGAGCTCGGCCTCTTCGGCCTTCCGTTCTCCGAGGAGTACGGCGGCGCCGGCGGCGATTTTCTCTCGCTGTGCCTCGCGATCGAAGAGATCTCGCGCGCGGACACCGGGATCGGCATCACCCTCGAAGCGGCGGTCTGCCTCGGAGCGGCGCCCATCTACGACTTCGGCACTAAGGAGCAGAAGGAGCGCTGGCTCCCCGACCTGCTCGCGGGACGCAAGCTGTGGGCGTTCGGCCTCACCGAGCCCGAGGCGGGATCCGACGCGGGAGCGACCAAGACGCGGGCGGAGATTCGCGAGGGGAAGTGGGTGATCAACGGAGCCAAGCAGTTCATCACCAACTGCGGGACCGACATCTCGGCCGGAGTCACGGTGACTGCAGTGACCGGAAAGTCGAACGGCGACCGCCCGGAGATAAGCGCGATCATGATCCCGACCGGTACGCCGGGCTATCACGTGCTCGCCTCCTACCGGAAGCTGGGCTGGCATTCGTCGGACACGCATCCGCTGAGCTTCGAAGACTGCGCGGTGCCGAAGGAGAACCTGCTCGGCGCGCAGGGAGGCGGCTACCGGCAGTTTCTTCACACACTCCTGGGCGGGCGGATCGCCATCGCCGCTCTTTCGGTTGGCCTCGCGCAAGCGTGCCTTGACGCTTCGCTCGCCTATGCCAAGGAGCGGCGCACCTTTGGCGTGCCCATCTCCAAGCACCAGGCCGTGCAGTTCAAGCTGGCCGACATGGCCATGGAGACCGAGCTCGCTCGAACGATGGTCTACCGCGCGGCGGCCACGTACATGAAGTCCGACACGGAGACGACGGACGAGGCGCGGATGCTCGCGGCGATGTGCAAGCTCTACGCCTCAGAGACGTCCAAGCGCGCGGCCGACCAGGCGGTGCAGATCCACGGCGGCTACGGCTTCATGGAGGACTATCCCGTCGCGCGCTACTGGCGCGACGTGAAGATCAACGAGATCGGGGAAGGTACCTCAGAGGTGCAGCGGATGCTGATCGCGCGGCTGCTAGGTTGTTAGCTCACCAGCAGCGTCGTAAGTAGGCCGGATTTACTCCGGCCGTCCCCAGCGCCCTTGGATGTCGCCGACGCCGCTAGGAGTAACTATTAAGACAATCCCATCCCGGGGAAGGTGAGCAGCCCCGTCGGCGGAGCCGACCGGGCGATGCAATCAGTAAGTCCCACCCTGATCGCCGCTCTGCGCGCAGCGGAAACCGCCCAGGTTTCCGCTCATACCGCGCTAGCGGTAAACCCCGTTGTGGCCCAGGCTGTGGAGGCCTACGTTCGGGAAGTAGGTCAGCCCGTGATCTTCTGATCCCACGGGGATCTTGGCCAGGAGCTGTCCTGTCACCGTCGAGATCACGTAGACCGTCCGGTTGTACCTGCCTGAGGCCCACAGCTGGGTGCCTTCGGGGTTGAGCTGGAGCATGTCTGGGGATCCGCCGCCCGGGATAAGCCACTTCCCGATCACAGTGCGTGATGCAAAATCGATCACGGAGACCGAACCGTCGAGCCGGTTGGAGACGTAAAGCGACTTGGTGTCGCGAGAGATCTGAAGGCCGTGCGCGCCGCGACCTGTCGGGATGAACTGGATCTCCCTCATAGCGACCGGGTCGATGACGGAGACCCCCATCTTTCCCTGGTTGGTGACGAAGAAATATCGCCCGTCGGGCGAAAGCTTGACGTCGATGGGAAGGCCGCCGACCCGAACGAAGCCATCAAGTTTCATGTTCACGACGTCCACCCTGGCGACCACTCCCGAAAACTCGGCCGAGATCATCAGGTAGCTGCCGTCCGCGCTGAAGTCCAGGTGGTCGGCGCCGGGCCACGGGATGCCCACCGAACCCATCAGGCGCCATCCGTTGTGAGGGTCCCGAAACTCGATCCGCTGCAGCCGTTCGACGACGTCGATCGCCTTCGTGCCGTCGGGCGTGAAGTAGAGGTTGTAGGGAAAAGGCATCGGGATCGTCTGGCCGGTAGGCCTTCCCGTGTGAATGTCCAGCACGGTCAGCCCGCTCGATCCCTCGTTGTCGACATAGAGCGCGCTCATGTCCCAAGCCGGCGCGACGTGATGGGGGATGGCGCCGACCGCGTAGTGGTCGATCACCTTGAACGTCAGCGGATCGATGACGTCAAGGGTCCCCGCCATGCTGTTGGGCACGTACACGCGAGGCGGCAGGTCGCACAGCGGGCAGGGCACGACTCCCGAAAGAGTGTTGGCGTACACGTTGAAGTCGGCAGGCGGCAGGCTCGTCGGCTGCACGTCAGGCGCGGGGAGCATCCGGGCGGGCTGCGCTTCGGATGCCGGCCGAGCCTGGCTCGCGACGGTGGCGACCGGCGGCGCCGTCCACACCACGGCGAAGACGACTCCGGCGGGGCTCACGACCGCGATCCCGAACACGAAAGCGAAGAGGACGCGGACCAGGGGCGCGCGCAGCGCTCCACCAAACCGGAGCCGATGCGCTCCGCCGATCCGAAGCCTATTCGTCAGGGAGGTCTTCAAGTTTGGGGGCCAGCTCGCACACCCAACGCCCGTCGTCCAGGCGCCGGATGAAACGGCTGTAGCCCTGGTTGCGAGCCACGTTGAGGAACTGCTCCTGGGTGATCAGCGTGCGGAGGCGGGCAAGGTCTGCGTACGTGCTGTCGCGCATGATGCCGCCGACGACTCCGGCAAGCTCGCGCCACTGGCCTTCTGACAGCGGCTCGCCGTAGCCGGCGATCGTCACGAGGAGCGCCGCGGTGGCGCCGGTGATCGTGTCCGGCAGCAGCTTGTCCGACTTCGCCCGCGCGATGATCTCGCGCCCTGTTCCGATGATGTCGGCGATTCGATCACGGCGCACGCCGATGATGTCGCGCCCACTGCCGACGGTGGTGCCTTCGAGGTAGCGAGGACCAGCTTCCATGACCAGCCCACTATTCTAGTTAACGCTTCACTTGGATCTCGAAATCGCTCCGGCCCTCGCGACCTTTCGCACAGCGGTGCGCGAACTTGCACAGGGCGCCGTCGCGCCACTTGCGGCAGAGGTCGACCGCGACCACAGGTTCCCCGAGGAGGCTGTGCGGGCGGCTGCGGAGGCGGGGCTGCTGGGCGTCCTGATTCCCCGCGAGTACGGCGGGGCGGGACTCGACGCGCTCGCGTTCGCGATCTGCATCGAAGAGCTTGCGCAGGCATGCGCCTCGACCTCGGTCATCGTCGACGTCCACACCAGCGTCGGAAGCGAGCCCATCCTGC
>JBGPEO010000094.1:0-10439 GCA_041482895.1 Candidatus Dormibacteraceae bacterium
CATCTAAGTGCGAAGCCAACTCCAAGATAAGGTTTCCCACCGGGTTAACCGGGTAAGGGCCCTGCTAGACAAGCAGGTTGATAGGCCGCAGGTGTAAGAGCAGCAATGCTTTGAGCTGAGCGGTACTAATAGCCCGAGGGCTTGTTCACCTATAACTCACTCTTCAGGTCACTGAAGAGACGTAACGTCAACGGATCCAGCGCTTTTCCCGCAATGGAGAATTCTCGAAGACCTTTCGGTTGTCGATCACTTGGTGGTCTGATTCGGCGCAGGTATATTTGCCAAGACTGAATCCCACAGATAACGACCCGAGCTTAGACCTGCATTGGGCCGCACGCGCCATCGAGCTCGCGCGCCAGGGCGACTACAGGACCAGCCCCAACCCGATGGTTGGTGCGGTCGTAGTCGACGTCGGCGGTCTCGTGGCGGGAGAGGGTTTCCACCGCCAGGCCGGCGAGCCGCATGCCGAGGAGGAGGCCCTCGCGGCTGCCGGCGACCGGGCGAGGGATGGCACTCTGTACGTCAACCTCGAGCCATGTGCGCACTTCCACCGCACCCCCTCATGCGCCCAGGCCGCGATCGACGCAGGCATCACTCGCGTAGTGGTCTCGATGACCGACCCGGACGAGCGGGTGCGGGGTGCTGGGCTGCGCATACTGGAGTCCGCCGGCATCGAGACCGCGCTCGGAGTGCTCGAGGACCGGGCGAGCAGGCTCAACGAGTTCTATGTCAAACACCGGCTCACCGGCCGACCGTTTGTATCCGCCAAGTTCGCCATGAGCCTCGACGGCAAGATCGCCACTCGCACTGGCGAGTCCAGGTGGATCACGGGAGAGGAGGCTCGCGCCCATGCCCATCACCTCCGTCACGCGCACGACGCCATCCTTGTCGGCGTGAACACGGTCATGGCCGACGACCCCGAGCTGACAGTGCGGCTCGACGGTGACGGCTGGCGTCAGCCTCTTCGAGTCGTTCTCGATTCACAGCTCAAGATCCGCCAGTCAGCCAGGATCGTCGGCTCCAACACGCTGATCGCCACCACCAAGTCAGGTCGCGTCGGAGCGGCCGAGGTCGTCCGCTTGCCCCCGGCGGCCGACGGACGGGTCAGCCTTCCAGCTTTGCTGGATGAGCTGGGCCGGCGCGGCACCCTCAGCTTGCTGGTCGAAGGGGGCGCCGAGGTCCATGCCTCGTTCTTCGCGGCCGGCCTGGTGGACAAGGTGCACGCCTACGTCGCGCCGCGCCTGATCGGCGGCCGCGAAGCGCCGGGACCGTTGGGCGGGCAAGGGGTCGACCAGCTGACCGCATCACCTCATTTGAGCCAGGTGGATTTCGTCCGGCTCGGTGATGATCTCCTGATCACTGGATACGTGGATGTTCACAGGGATAGTTAGCGCAGTGGCGAAGGTGGTCGTGGCTGATGCCAACCGCCTCGGCATCGACCATGCTGCGGTCGTGCGCCGCCTGAAGATCGGGGGCAGCGTCGCAGTCAGCGGGTGCTGCCTGACGGTGGTCAATAAGCGCGGACCCGTCTTTTTCGCAGACGTCGTCCCGGAGACGCTGCGTCGCACCAACCTGGGCGCTCTGCGCGTGGGGACGGAGGTCAACCTCGAGCTGCCTCTCGGCGCCACCTCAACGCTGGACGGTCACCTCGTCCAGGGCCACGTCGACGCAACCGCCTCTGTTCGGACCGTCGAGGAGGCCTCGTCAGGACGCGAGATCACCATCCAGCTTCCAGCGGCGATTTCGCGTTTCGTCGCCGTCAAGGGATCCATCGCGGTGGATGGCGTGAGTCTCACAGTGGCCGCGGTGGACAAGCCTCCCGGCACGTTCAGAGTCGCGCTGATACCGCATACGCTCGAAATGACAATCGCGGGCAGCTACCAACGAGGCTCGGTTGTCAACCTCGAAGCCGACGTCGTTGCCCGGTACGTGGCCCGAAACCTCCACCGGTAACATTCCTCAGGCAATGGGTCTGGCCACAGTGCCGGAGGCGGTAGCTGACTTCAAGGCGGGCAAGTTCGTCATCGTCGTGGACGACGAAGACCGCGAGAACGAGGGTGACCTCGTCGTGGCCGCGCAGCTGGTCACCCCTGAGCACGTCAGCTTCATGACCCATCACGGCTCCGGGCTCGTCTGCATGCCGATCATGGCCAGGCGTCTGGACGAGCTCGGGATCGCTCCGATGGTGGAGCGCAACACCAGCCGGCTCGGCACTGCTTTCAGCGTGAGCATTGACGCCAAGGACGCGACGACCACCGGGGCCTCCGCGTACGACCGCGCCGCGACCATTCGCAAGGTGCTCGACCCCTCTGCAAAGGCGGCCGATTTCTCGATGCCTGGGCACACGTTTCCGCTTCGCGCCGCAGAGGGCGGAGTGCTCACCCGGGCTGGTCAGACTGAAGCTGCTGTTGACCTCGCAATCCTGGCCGGCCTTTATCCAGCCGGCGTGATCACCGAGCTCATGAAGACGGATGGCACCATGTCGCGCATGCCGGAGCTCGAGCGTTTCGCGGACGAGCACAACATCAAGCTCATCACGGTCGAGCAGATGATCGCTTACCGGCGCCGCAACGAGAAGCTCATCGCCAGGCGCGTCGAGGCCACGATTCCCATCGGCGAGAACGATCCGCGCCTGTGGAAGCTTTACGCGTATGAAGACATCCTCCGGAAAGAGAATCACCTGGCGCTGGTTCTGGGCGAAATCGATTCGCAGACACCAGTGCTCCTGAGGGCTCATTCCGAATGCCTCACCGGCGACATCTTTGGCAGCTTGCGCTGCGATTGCGGGGCGCAGCTGCACGCGGCCATGGAGATGATCGCTGCCGACGGGGTGGGCGTGATCCTGTACATCCGCCACCAGGAGGGCCGCGGAATCGGGCTGCTCGACAAGCTGCACGCGTACAACCTGCAGGACAAGGGCCTCGACACCGTCGAGGCCAACGAAGCGCTGGGCCATCCGGCCGACAAGCGGGACTACGGCATCGGAAGCCAGATCCTCTACGACCTCGGAGTTCGCAAGATCAGGCTGTTGACCAACAACCCGAAGAAGATCTATGGGTTGGAAGGATTCGGTCTCGAGGTGGTCGAACGGGTCCCGATCAGCATCAGGTCAAACCCCCACAACGAGCGGTACCTGAAAACCAAGAAAGACAAGCTCGGACATCTCCTCTAGTGGGAGAAAAGGGCGCCACGCCAGACCTGAGCGGGAGCGAGCTGAACATTGCGGTCGTCGTAGCCCGTTTCAACGAGGACGTGTCAAAGCGCCTCTTGAGAGGGGCTCTCGCGGCGCTCGAAGAGCACGGTGTTGAAGATCCGGACGTTTTTTGGGTTCCGGGCTCGCTTGAGCTTCCGGTCACCGCGCTCGCATTGGCGGAGAAGGGCGGCCACGACGCCATCGTGTGTCTCGGGTGCGTTATCCGCGGTGAGACCTATCACTTCGAGCTGGTCGCCGGCCAGGCGGCGGCGGGGGTCATGCAGGTCCAGCTGGACACCGGTGTGCCGATCACCTTCGGTGTGCTGGCGACCGATGATAGGGATCAGGCATTTGCCCGCTCGGGCCCGAAGAACAACAAGGGCGCCGACGCGGCCGAGGCGGCCATCGAGATGGCCAACCTGCTGCGGGGCATTCAGGGCTAGGCGCCCCTTAACAACCTGGGTTGCCTGGGTTGGGAGCCAGCCGTACTCTGACGCGCGGTTCGGAGCGCGGGATGGGAGAGGGGCCCGCTGGGAGTGGGAGGGCCCGCAGGGCGAGCCATTTTGGGCTCAGCCGGCGGTCGAGAGGGCGACCACATCGCTGCCCGCCGGCGCGACGACAAACCCCTCCGTCGCCGCAGGCGTGCTGAACTGCCGGGCGGAGCCGAGGCTCGTCGAGTACAGCACCGCACCCGAGGAAGGATCCAGCGCATACAGGACTCCGGCACCCGGCTCGATCGCCCACAGCGCCCCAGCGGCGATGATCGGCGAACCAAACAGCGGGTGCGGCGCGTGCCAGGCGACATCGATCGACGATGAAGTCACCGACAGCGCGTAGAGCCCATCCGCGCACGGAACGAAAACAACCGAGCGCGACCATGCCGTCCCACCCCACGACCCAGAGCACACCTGCCGGCTGGCGACCTGCCCGCCGATCCCACCCAGGCTCCCCGCGCGAAGCACGTAAGCAACGCCCGCCTTTCCAATCGCAACCACGACGCCAAGGTCGGGCAGAACCGTCGCGCCCACCGAGCCAAGATCCGTGTCACTAGCATTCAATGCAATCCAGTTCGACGGCGCGAAATACGAACGAACAGTTCTCAGGTCCGCCGACAGCTCGATCACGGAGTTGCTGTAGTCGAAGGAGGAAGAGGAGAGCGACGCACCGTTACCGCTCACGACGTACACAGAACCGTCCGGCCCGATCGTCGGTCCCATGGGGCTCCAGATACCGGCTTCCCGCGCGCTGGGCACACGATATGAGACGGCCGCGCCGCCACCAAGCGGCACCGCCACGACGTACCCGTGATACTGCCCGCAGTCCCCATACAGCCCGCCGAGCGGCACATAGACGTAGCCCGCACCCAGGGCCAGCGCTCCACGTTCCTGCTGCACGGCGGGATTGGACCCGACCGGGTCGATGTCCTGCTGAGACACGACCGACCCGTCGGCAAGGCTCAGCGTGAACAGCATGTGGTGGTGACTGCTCAGAAAGGCGACGACATAGAGCCGGCCCGTGGCCGGATCGGCGGCGGGCGTGCCCGTGATCCCGGTGACCGGCCCGATGTTGCCGCACGGCAGAGAAGCCGCAGCCACGGGCGAGCCAAGATGAATCTTCCAGACCACGGATCCGGTGAACAGGTCCAGCGCGTACACGGTGTTGTTCTCTGTCGCAGCCACGACGTGGCCCGCCACGATCAAGGGAGATGCATAGACCGCCCCGTCGAGGTGCGCCGTCCACGCCACCGCCGGATTGCCCAGCGCCGGAACAACAGGTCCTACTCCCGTCCGCGCGCTGTTGCGATGGTACTCGTGCCAGTCCGCGGCGAGCGCCGGGGCGGGCGAGACGGCGGGGACGGGGGAGACACCAAGAGAAGGAGTACGCGACGAGGACGGTGATGAGGAGCCGCACGCGGCCTGAATCAACGCGAAGGCCAGGCCCAAAGCGGCAAAACGGCCGACCCTACCTGCCCTCAAAGACCCCAGCTGAACTTCCGAACCGGCTCTAGCCGAGCCCGCTCGGGGCCGATCAGACGAGCATGCCCCTGGATCGACACTCCGCGCTTCGGGCCCATCGCGTCGACGACCATCGCCGCCCGAGGCTCGGCCTGAATGTTGCGCAGCTTGACCCCGTCCACGTCGAACTCCAGCGCGCCTGAATCGTCGACCGCATACATCACAGGCACGACATGCGGCCACCCGCTCGGCCCGACGGTGGCGAAGCGCCCGATTCGTTGCGAGCGCAGGAACTCGAGCTCGGCGTCACTGAACACCATCGGCAACACCATCCGCCTTCACATCCTAGACTCAACCGTCCATGGCAAAGACAGCTGACCTCAGCACGGAAACGATCGGCGGCTACGCGATCCGCCGCCGCGAACCTCTCGAAAGGCTCGACGGCGCCTACCTCGAGCTGGAGCACAGCCGCACCGGCGCCCGGCACATTCACATCGAGTGCAGTGACGACAACAACGCCTTCGCCGTCTTCTTCCCGACGGTGCCGAAGGACTCCACCGGCGTCGCGCATATCCTCGAGCACGTCGTGCTCGCGGGTTCGCAACGCTACCCGGTCCGCGATCCGTTCTTCAGCATGACGCGCCGCTCGCTGGCCACCTTCATGAACGCGATGACGAGCGCCGACTGGACGATGTACCCGTTCAGCACGCGCAACGCCAAGGACTTCATGAACTTGATGGACGTGTACCTCGACGCAACCTTCTTTCCGAGGCTGAGCGAGGACTCCTTCAAGCAGGAGGGGATTCGCTTCGAGTTCGAGGACCCCGCCGACCCGAAGAGCGGCCTGCGATACAAGGGAGTCGTCTTCAACGAGATGAAGGGGGCGCTCGCCACGCCGCAGGCGGCCGTCCAGCGCGCGATTGGCAAATCCCTGTTTCCAGGCCTCACTTACTCATACATCTCCGGTGGAGATCCGGAGGACATCCCGAATCTCACGTGGGAGCGGCTGCGCCAGTTCCATGCCACGCACTACCACCCGAGCAACGCGTACTTCTACACGTATGGCAACCTGCCCCTCGAGCAGACGCTCGAGGTGATCGAGCGGAGCGTGCTCTCGCGATTTCAGCGCATCGACGTCGACACGAAAATCCCCGACGTCAAGCGATTCAAGAGCCCGATCAAGGCCGTCGAGCCATACCCGGTGACCCCCAACGAGGACATCAAGCGTAAGTCGCAGGCACTGGTCGCCTGGGTCACGGTGCCGACCGGCGACTCGTTCCAGCAGCTCGCGATGAAAGTGCTCGCCGAGGTCCTCCTGAGCAACGCGGGATCCCCGCTGCGCAAGGCGCTAATCGACTCGGGCCTCGGCACGGCGATGGCTGACGGAAGTGGTTTCCAGGACGACTACCGTGAGAGCGTGTTCGGCGCCGGCCTGAAGGACGTCGCCTCAGATGACGCGGAGAAGGTCCAGAAGGTCGTCCTCGACACTTTGGAAAAGCTCGCCGGCGAAGGCGTCGATCAGGCCCACGTCGACGCGGCGATCCACCGGCTCGAGTTCGAGAAACGCGAGCGCTCCAACGCCGGGTTCCCCTACGCGCTCAAGCTCCTCTTCACCTGCCTCGCGCCCTACTACTACGGAGGCGATCCGTACGACGCGCTGAACTTCGACGCCGACCTCGAGCACCTGCAGAAGGCGCGCAGCGAGGCACGGTTCTTCGAGAACCTCATCCGCTCCGAGCTGCTCGACAACACACATCGCGCGTTGCTGTCGATCGAGCCAGACCCGGAGCTGGAAGAGCGCCAGCGAAGAAAGGAGCTGGACCGCCTGGCCGCGATCGAGGCCTCTCTCAGCGAAGATGAGAAGCAGCGCATTGTCGACGGAGCCCTGAGGCTCAAAGCCGAGCAGGAGGCCAAGCAGGACCTGTCGGCGCTGCCGACCCTCGAGCTCAGCGACATCCCGATGAAGTTCGAGGACGTGCCCAGCCGCGACACGAGGATCGCCACGGCGGCGGTCGAGTTCTTTCCACAGCCGACCAACGGGATCACGTACCTAGATATCCGCTCCGACTTCGCCGCGCTGAGCCTGGAGGAGAAGGAGCTGCTCCCGCTCTTCAGCCGGGTGCTCACGCAGAGTGGGGCCGCCGGCCAGGACTACGTGCAGATCGCCGAGCGAATCGCCGCGGTCACGGGTGGTGTGGGCGCGGCGCCTCAGGTCCAGTCGCTTGCCGCGCAGGAGGACTACCTGCAGTCCTTCGTCCTGTCCGGCCGGGCGCTGGACCGCAACGCCAAACCGTTCGTGGACCTACTCACCGACCTCATGGCGCGGCTCGAGATCGACCCGAAACGGCTCAAGGAGGTCATCGCCGAGATGGCGACCCGCCTCGAGAGCTCCATCGCCGCGCTCGGCTTCTCGTTCGCCATCAGCCTCGCCCACTCGAAGCTCACGTCTGAAGGCGCCATCAACGACCGGCTGCAGGGCATCGGGATGCTGCATGTCATGCGCCGCCTCGCGAAGATCGAGGAAAAAGACCTGGGCGACCTGATCAAGAAGCTCAATGCCATCAGGACGCGCCTGTTCGGGGCTGGCGCCATCCGCTTTGTGGTGACCTGCGAGGACGGCATGGTCGAGACGCTGCAGCCTCTCCTGGCCGGGCTGGTCGGAGCTCTTCCGGCCGGCGCACCCACCGGCCAAGCCGAAAAACCGAAACCCATCGAGGACACACCGGAGGCAAGAACGGCGCCCGTTCCGGTCGCCTTCAACGTGCGCATCTTCAAAACGGTTCGCTACACGAACCCGGATTCGCCTGCGCTGCTCGTCCTCTCCAACTATGTTCGCGACACCTTCCTGCACCGAGAGCTCCGCGAGAAAGGCGGCGCCTACGGCGGCTATGCCCAGGCCGGTATCGGCAGCGGAACTTTCTACTTCGGCTCGTACCGCGACCCCAACATCGTGCGGACCTATGAGGTCTATGGCCAGGCGGTGAGATGGGTGACCGACAGTGAGATCGACCCCGAAGCCTTGAAGGAGGCGATCCTTGGGGCGTGCGGCGACGTCGATCCACTCGAGTCGCCGGACATCAAAGGCCGCCGCGAGGCGACTAACCGGCTCACGGGCTTCACGCGTGAGGCGAGAGAGCGCTTCAAGCAGCGCCTGCTCGAGGTCACCGCGGAAGACCTCCGCCGGGTCGCGCGGGCCTACCTCATCGTGGCTCACCCCGTGCAGGCGACAGTGGCCGGGCCTGATCTCGTCGAGGCGGCCCGCAAAGAGAGCCCGGACCTCTTCGAGGTCGTCGCCCCGATCTAGCCCGGAGCCCTAGAATCCGACCCATGAGGTACTGGCGTCGCGAGTATTTCTGGCCGGCGGTCCTGGTCGTAGTGGGCGTCTATCTATTGCTGAACAACCTCGGCCTGCTGGAGTGGCTGAAGCCTGAGATCGTCTGGCCGGTGATCCTCATCGGGTTGGGGGTGTGGCTGATCGTCAGGCGCTCCCGAACGTGAGCATGTCGACCGTGCGGCGCTATCGAAGCTACTTCTGGCCAGCGCTCCTGATCCTGATCGGCATCGTCGCCCTGCTCGTCAACTCGGGTGTCATCTCGACCGACCGCCTGGCGCTCCTCGCCGACCTCTGGCCGGTGGTCCTGATCGTGATCGGGCTCGAGCTCATCGCTCGCCGCGGGCTTCCGGGCCAGGCCGGCGACGTCGCCGCGGTGCTCATCGTGCTGATCGCCGCGGGCGGCGCCGTCGCCTACGTCGCGCTTGCTCCCAACCCAAGCACGAGCGGCAAGCTCGACTCGCACGCCCCGGTCGGAAACCTTGACCATGCAGCGCTGGAGATCGACGCGGGGGCCGCGACCATCACGGTCACGGGCACGAGCTCGCTCCAGGGTGACCTCTACCACGCCACCATCGACTACTCTGGCACCAAGCCCGACGTCAGTCTCGACCGCTCGAACGGAACCCTCACGATCTCGCAGGGGAACACCGGATTCGGCTTCTTCCAGACGCGCCGCTTCACCCTTGACCTGCAGATCAACTCGACCATTCCATGGACGATCAGCTCGAACGGCGGTGCGTCCACGGAGACGTTCAGGCTCAGCTCGGTCCCTCTGAAGTCGATGGACATCAACACCGGCGCGAGCCGCGAGGACATCACCCTCGGCTCCCCGTCGGGCGCCGTGCCGATCACGATCAACGGCGGCGCCCTGACGGTGAACCTCCACCGCCCGCCGGGCGCGGGTGCGTCCGTCAGCGTTTCGGGGGGCGCGGTTAGCCTCAATTTCGACGGCCGCCAGAGCCACGCCATCGGCAACCTGAATGAGTCGAAGGGCAGCGGGACGGACACGTACCGGGTCGAGGTCAGCGGCGGCGCGTGCACCGTGACGATGGACGCGAACGCGCCCGCCGCTTAGCTGCCCAGCCTTCGATCGAGCGCCGCGACCCTGGCCGGATAGGCCGCCGCCGTCTCCGGGCTGATCGCCGCGCGCAGCCCTCGCGCCGCGGCGCCCAGCATCGCTTCGAGCTCGCCGTCCAGCACCCTGGCCACTCGCAGCACCGGCGCCAGCGCGGCTGTCCTCTCAGCTCCCACCAGGAGCTCCGCCTGGTCGACACCCATCGCCGCCAGCGCCTCTGCCTCGCGCTCCAGCCGCCGCGCCAGGGCCAGGCGCTCTTCTTGCTCAAGTGCGCCCTGCGCGCGCCCGGCGTCCTGCTCAAATGCGCCCTGCGCGCGCCCGGCGCCGCGCCCGGTGAGGCGGATCGCCCCCGCCTGCGCGGCGGCGGAGGCCAGCCGCCCCTCGAGGAGGCGGCCGCCACCAATCCCGGTCGCGGCGACCGCCGGACACAGCCCGACCAGCTGCTGGTCGCCCACCGCGACTCCGCGCCGGGCCAGCTCGGCCACCACCGCCGCGGGCGTCGTCTCGTCGACCCGGAACAGGTTCATCGACAGCTGCACCCGGCCGCCGGGGAGCTCGAAGATGAGGGCCTGCACCCCGCGCATGCCCGCCCGGGACTCGCGCAGCGAGCGCGCGAGAGCGCGGGCCTCGACCACGTCCAGCTCCGGCAGCAGCACATTGAATGCCACCAGGGTCAGGCGCGCGCCGACTGCGACTGCGCCCGCGCTCGGGTGGTGGTCCGGCCCGCCGAGGTCTGGCGAAGCACGCCCGGCCCGGATGTCGGCCAGCGATCGGTGCTCTCCATACCAGTAGACCGGAACCCGCAGCTCGCTCCAGATTCGCTCGCCGACCTCGCGCGCGAGATCGCGAGCGGAAGCAAGCGTGCTCCCTCCCAGAGGGACG
>JBGPEO010000095.1:0-10296 GCA_041482895.1 Candidatus Dormibacteraceae bacterium
CTTCATGGCGGGCTCGATCTCGAGCAGGCGCAGGACGACGGGTTGGTCCGGGCCGAACATCTCGCCTGAAGCGATCCGGAACAGCAGCGCATACCCGATCTGTCCGGCGGCGCCGGTGACCGTCACGTGGACGGGCTTGCGTGACCCGTCGACGAATATGCTCATCGCTTCAAATCCTAGCCGCTCGAGGGAAGAGGATCAGCGAGGAGCAGAGCCGCGCCGGTCACGCCGCAGTCTGCGCATGGCCGTCTGGGCCGACTCGACGTCATGCCTACCCGCCCAGATGCCGGCCGCCGCCGTCAGCGCCAGTTCGAAGTCGTCAGGTTTCTCAACCCGAGCCAGCTTTTCGTCAATCGCCTCTCGAATGATCGCAGAGACCGTTTTCGAGGCCCTCTGCGCGGCCGTTTTGAGCTGAGCGACCTGCTTTTCGTCAAGGTTGACTTGAATCCGATCCATCCCGTAGAAAATACTCGGCCAAGCTAGCCTCCGCCGCAACCGTTGGAACCCGGGTCCAACGCGAGGGCGTGGTGAAAGATCACGAGAGAGGCGCCGATTGCTAGGACGAGAGCTGCGACGAACGGTAGGACCACGAGCTTGGCGCGGCGCCTCACCCACATGAAACGGACCAGGCTCCCTCTAGGTTTCGGTGCTCTGAGCCTCCGTTCCGAGCTGGAGCAGCCACAACAGCGCGGTCAGGCTGTAGCCGTCCTGGATCTCGCCCTGCCGGATGAGAACCGGCAGCTCCGAGATTGCCATCCATTCGACTCGGTCGGACTCGCCGGAATCCACCGGCTCGCCGACACGTTCGGCGCCGTCGGCCAGGAAGACGTTGAACCGCTGGTCCATCAGGCCGATCGAGGGAAAGTAAGAAAAGAGCATGGAGAGCGGGCCTGGGCGCCAACCGGTTTCCTCCAGCGTCTCGCGCCGCGCCGCCTCGATCGGCTCCTCGCCCTTCTCGACACGCCCGGCCGGGATCTCCCACCCTGTCGAATCCGTGATGAAGCGGTGCCGGTGGATGAGCAGCACGCGCCCGCCAGCCGTAGCCACGACACCGGAGGCATCGCTCGGCGTCCTCACGACGTGGTGCTCGAACCGCTCCCCGCCCGGCACCTCGACGTCGACCAGCGCCACCGACACCCACGGGCTTTCGTACACCGCTCGCTCGCCGTGCACCACCCATTTCATCGAAAGCCTTCTCCTTCGGGTTCGAACAGCTCGTCCTCGGCCAGGCGGCGGGCGAAGCACAGGAAGCCGGAGTGGGCCACCATGCGGTGTGACGGTCGCAGGCTCCGGCCGCGCACTGTCCAGCCTCGCTGGAGCAACTCGTAGACCTCGAGCATCCCGAAGCCGCGGAGCTCGCGGAGGCAGTCGAAGAACCGCTGGACCTGGCTCACGTTTGGGCAGAAGGCGAAGAGGATTCCTCCGGGCCGCAGCGCCAGCTTGGCCCCCGGCGCCGCCTGCCATGGTTCGGGGAGGTCGAGCAGCACCCTGTCGAAGTCCCGCTCGTCGAACCCGAGATAGGCGTCTCCGAGCTTGAGCGTGAGGTTGCCCGGCAAGCTGCCCAGGGTCTCGACGATCGCCTTTCGGGCCGCCTCCTGGAACTCCTCCCGCTGCTCGTAGCTCACCACGCGCCCCTCCGGGCCCACGGCTCGCAGCACGGCCAGCGTGAGGGCGCCTGTCCCTGTGCCCGCTTCCAGAACGTGCGCTCCCGGGTGGATGTCCGCCCCGACCAGGATCGCGCCGAGGTCCTTCGGATAGATGGGCTGCGCCTGGCGCTGGCGGCCGGTCACCTGCTCGGCGAACGTCGGCCGGACCGCAACCATGCGAGCGCCCATCTGCGTAGTGACGATCACGCCTTCGGGGCGTCCGATCAACGCATCGTGGTCGATGACGCCGTTGTGGAGCGAGTGCCGCTCGCCGGCCTTCAGGCGCACGCGGTGCCGGCGGCCGACCTTGTCGACCAGGAGGATGAGCTCGCCTTCGGCCAGCAGCCCGCTGCTCATCCTGGTTTGTGGGCGCGAATCAGGCAGTGCCAGTACGCGTGGCGCAGCTTTCCCTCGCGCCGCTCCGGGTGCAGCTGGGCCAGCGCGTCGCCCTGCGCCGCCTCTATGACGCCGGCGAGCTCGCCGCCGACCGCCGGGTCGACCGCCATGTTGCGCATCCATTCGTCGTAGTCCCAATCGAGCTCTCGCAACGCCGCGACCTCGAGCTCGAAGCCGGCGCGCTCGAAGTGCGCCCCCCACTCTTCGAGCGTCAGCGACCTGACGTGGGACGGGTCGCGCCGGACCTCCACCTCGTGGAGCAGCTCGCGGGCGGCCGCCGGAGGGGAGCAATCGATGAAGGCGGCATCGCGGTCGGGCTTGAGCACCCGGAACGCCTCGCTGAGGAAAGCGTCGATGTCGTTGAAGTGGTGCGGCGCCGCGCGGACCGTGTAGAGGTCGAAGGTCTCGTCCTCGAAAGGCAGGGCCGCGACGTCGCCGAGCACCCAGTCCGCATTCTTGACCCCGCGCTCAGCGGTGAGACGGCGCGCCTGGTCCAGCATCTCGGTCGTCACGTCGAGGCCGATCACGCGGCGGACGTACGGCGCCAGCGCAAAGGCGGTGTTGCCCGTGCCGGTCGCTACGTCGAGTGCGAGATCGCCGAGCTTCGGTCGGGCCAGGTCGAGCACCTCCTGCAGCCGCTCGGACGACGCGTGGAAGGTCGAGCGTGTGTAGTTGACCGCCACCGGCGCGAATCTCGACCGGACGTCGTCAGGCATGCACTCCACTGAGTCTATTGTTCCTGTCATGGCGAAGGTGACGGCGAAATGGTCGGGGCAGAAGGTCAGGTTCGACATCGAGTCCGCATCCGGCCACGCCGCCGCGATCGACGAGCCGCCCGTGTTCGGCGACGACACGGCCATGCGCCCGACCGAGATGCTGCTCGGAGCGCTGGGCGGCTGCACCGGTCTCAACGCCGTGCTGTTGTTGAAGAAGTTCAAGCAGCCGGTCAAATCGCTGGAGGTCGAGGTCGAAGGCGAGCAGGACAAGGAATGGCCGCGGGCATTCACCAAGATCGACGTCACGTTCCACATCGGCTGGGACGGCAAGCACGACGACGCTCTCGTCAAGCAGGCGCTGGACCTGGCGTGCAATCGCTACTGCCCCATCCACGCGACGCTGTCACACGGGACAAAGATCGAGCACCACCAGAAGGACGCCTAGTGAATTTCGACGAGGTGGAGCTCTAGGCCGGATTCATTCCGGCCGTCACCCAGCGCCCCCATTCCAAGCACAAACAAACAACGTGTGACTCCCCCCACCGGGCAGGCCTGCCTGCCCGGTTTAGACGAGGTGGAGCTCTAGGCGGGATTCGTTCCGGCCGTCACGCGGCGCTCCAATTCCAAGCACAAGCACGCAACTGTCACTCCCCCACCGGGCAGGCTTGCCTGCCTGGTTAGAAGGCCCCTATAGAATTAACCCGTTCCCTAAAGCCCCCTGAGGTGTGAGGCCGCTTCGGAAACTTGCTCGAGAGCTACGTCCCACTTCTGATCTTCGTCCTCATCGTTCTCGGCCTCCTGGGAGCATTGGTGACGCTGAGTTTCGTACTGGGTCCCAACAAGCCTTACAAGGCAAAGCTCGCGCCCTATGAGTCCGGCGTCATCGCCGACTCCCCCGCCCACCGCCGCATGTCGGTGCGCTTCTACCTCACGGCGATGCTGTTCATCATCTTCGACGTCGAGGCCGTCTTCTTCTACCCGTGGGCGGTGCTGCTGCGCCAGCTCAAGTGGTTCGGCCTGATCGAGATGGGCGTCTTCATGGGCATCCTGCTCATCGCCCTCGCGCACATCTGGCGCAAGGGAGGCCTGGAATGGGACTAGAGGAGCTCGCCGAATCCCTCGGAAAGAACATCCTCACGACGACGCTGGGCACGTTGGTCGGTTGGGGCCGCGCCAACTCGGTTTGGCCGGCCCAGTTCGGCCTGGCCTGCTGCGCCATCGAGATGATCGCGACCGCGACCGCCGGCGTCGACATCGCGCGTTTTGGCTCGGAGGCGTTCCGGGCATCGCCCCGCCAGTCCGACCTGATGATCGTGTCGGGCCGCGTCTCGCAGAAGATGGCGCCGATCCTGCGCACCGTCTACGACCAGATGCCGGAACCGACGTGGGTCATCTCGATGGGCGCTTGCGCCTCGAGCGGAGGCGTGTTCAACAATTACGCCCTGCTGCAGGGCGTCGACAAGATCGTGCCGGTGGACGTCTACATACCGGGCTGCCCGCCCCGGCCCGAGGACCTTCTGAACGCGCTGATGATCCTGCAGGAGCGGATCAAGGCGCAGGGAATCATGCCGCGTCAGTGATAAACCCCCCGAAAAATCCCCTCAAGTCAGAGGCTGCGCCGTGAGTTCGCGGGGGCCCCTGTCATCTGCCGAAAATCTCGTGGTGGACCGCGGTGTGAGCGCGGGCGACGCGTGGATCACCGTCGATCCTGCAAATCTCAAACAAGCCCTCGGGTCGTTGAAGGACGACGGCTACAGGCTGCTCGTCTTTGTCACGTGCGTCGACCACCTCGCCGACGCATCGCGGACATGGCCGGCCCGTTATGAAGTTGTCTACGAGCTGCGCAATTACGACACAAAGGACCTGCTGCGAGTTCGCGCGTTCGTCGACGGCGACCCGCCGCACATCGACTCCGTGGCAGACCTCTTTCCTCCTGCCAACTGGGATGAGCGCGAGACGTACGACCTCTTCGGCATCGTCTTCAACGACCACCCGGAGCTGACTCGAATCCTGATGCCCGACGACTGGGTGGGCCACCCGCTGCGGCGGGACTACCCCGTCGGCGGCGAGGTGGTCGAGTTCTCAGAAGAGCACCACGTCTGGCAGACCGCCCCCGAGGACGCATGAGCATCTCCGAAGGCGTGACGATCACGAAGACCGGCGAGAAGGGCGCCTTCGGAGGCGAGCTGCTCACCATCAACTTCGGACCCCACCATCCGTCGACACACGGTGTGCTGCGGCTGATCGTCGACCTCGACGGCGAGCAGATTCGCCGGGTCAAACCGGTCATCGGCTATCTCCACACCGGAATCGAAAAGCAGATGGAAGCGCTGCGCTGGCAGCAGGGCGTGGTAGTGACGGACCGGCACGACTACCTGTCCCCGCCCATCAACAATCTCGCGTTCGCCCTGGCCGTCGAAAAGCTGATGGGCGTCGAGGTGCCGCCTCGGGCTCAAGCGCTGCGGGTGATCATGTCAGAGCTCACTCGCCTTTCGTCCCACCTGGTCTGGCTAGGGACCAGCGGGATCGAGCTCGGCGCGATGTCGATGCTCATGTACTGCTTCCGCGAGCGCGACACGATCCTGAACATGAACGAGGAGATCTCCGGCTTTCGGATGCACACGTCGTACATCCGACCCGGAGGCGTGATGGCCGATGCGACTCCGCGCTTCCTGGACCTTCTGGACGAGTTCACGCACACGATGCCGGGTCACATCGACGAGTACGAGGACCTGCTCACCATGAACCCGATCTTCCGTTCGCGGACGATCGGAATCGGGCGACTGTCGCCCGAAGACGCCAAGGTCCTGGGCGCGACCGGACCGATGCTCCGCGGATCGGGGATCGCATGGGACCTGCGCAAGTCCATGCCGTACTCGGGTTACGAGAACTACGACTTCGAGGTCGCGACCTCGAACGACTGCGACTGCTACGGACGCTACCTCGTCCGGATCAAGGAGATGCGCGAAGCGGTCAAGATCCTGCGCCAGGCGCTGGACCGGCTCCCGGACGGCCCGGTCAACGTGGACGATCGCAAGATGCTTCCCCCGCCGCGCGAAGAGCTCGAGACGTCGATGGAGGCTGTCATCCATCACTTCAAGCTCTTCACGGAGGGCTACTCCGTGCCGCCCGGCGACGTGTACGTGGCGGTCGAGTCGGGCCGCGGCGAGAACGGCTGCTACGTCGTCAGCGACGGCACGCACAAGCCTCGCCGCGTCAAGTTCAGGTCCGCGTCGTTCGTCAACCTGCAAGCGCTCGAGCGGATGGCGCTCAACCACATGGTCGCCGACTTCATCGCGATCATCGGCACCGCCGACACCGTCCTTGGAGACGTGGACCGATGAAAACGACGAAAACGACCAGCGCGCTCTCGCCGCATCTCATGGAAGAGATCAAAGCGCTGCCGGCTCGCTATCCGCAGCCGCGCTCGGCCGTGATGCCCGCGCTCGATCTCGCGCAGGAGGAGCTCGGCTACCTCACGCCTGAGGCGATGACCGAGGTCGCCACCGCGCTGTCGCTCGATGCGGGATACGTCGAGGGCGTGGCCACCTTTTACACGCTCTTCCATCTCGAGCCGATCGGCAAGCACCGCTTCTACATGTGCACGAACCTCAGCTGCACGCTCCGCGGAGCGGAGGAGATCGTCGAGCACCTTCGCGACGCGATCGGGGTCCAGGAGGCTGGCGAGGTATCGGAGGACGGGCTTTTCTCGTACGAGGAAGTCGAGTGCATGGGCGCGTGCGAGTACGCGCCGATGTGCCGCGTGGACCACAGGTATCACTACGACCTGACTAACGAGAAGGTCGACCAGCTGGTGGCGGAAAAAAGGCATCCTGCGTTCCCGCCGGCTCAGGCTCGGGTCGCCTCTTCAGAACACGTCCCGGTCGCCCCCCTCCCTGACCCTCCCCCTGGCGGGGGAGGGGATACCCCTCGCGGGGGAGGGGATGGGTCGGAAGCGGCTCCTCCGAAGAAGAGGGCGCCCCGGAAGAAGAAAGCCGATGGCTGAGCGATCAGTAAGTCCCAACCTGAACGCGCTTGCGCGCCAGAGGGGGACTGTGGGTGGGCCTGTGCTCACCGAGTGGTTTGCCAAGCCCGATTTGCACACCCTTGATGTGTACGAGTCGCTTGGCGGCTACTCGGCTTTGCGCAAGGTCGTCACCACGATGACGGCGCAGCAGGTCATCGACGAGGTCAAGGTCTCCGGTCTCCGCGGACGCGGAGGAGCCGACTTCCCGACCGCGATGAAGTGGTCCTTCGTTCCGAAGGATCACCCCGGCCCGAAGTACATCGTCGTCAACGCCGACGAGTCCGAGCCCGGCAGCGCCAAGGACCGCTACCTGATGGAGAACTCACCGCATGCGCTGATCGAGGGCGCCGCCATCGCGAGCTTCGCGATCGGAGGCCACCAGGCGTGGATCTATATCCGCGGCGAGTACGACCTTCCGTACGAGATGCTGCGCGACGCCATCGCCGAGGCCCACGCCAATGGCTACCTCGGTGACCATCCATTTGGCACCGACCACGCGCTGGACGTCCGGCTGTATCGCGGCCACGGCGCCTACATCTGCGGCGAGGAGACGGCGCTGCTCGAGTCGCTCGAGGGCAAGCGCGCCCAGCCTCGGTCCCGACCGCCCTTCCCCGCCCTCAAAGGCGCCTGGGGCATGCCCACCGCGGTGAACAACGTCGAGACGCTGTCGACCGTGCCATGGATCATGCGCAACGGCGGCGCGGCCTATGCGTCGCGCGGGACAGAGAAGGCGAAGGGCACGCGAATGGTGACCGTGAGCGGTGATGTCCAGAAGCCCGGCAACTACGAGATCGAGATCGGCGTCACGTACCGCGACATCATCGAAGGCCTCGCGGGCGGCATGTTCCCCGGACGCAAGCTGAAAGTGTTCTGGCCGGGCGGCTCTTCGGCCAAGGTCCTCCCCGCCTCGATGATCGACACGTCGACCGACCTCGACGGCCTCAAGGCGCTGGGGACGATGGGCGGGTCGGGCGGGATCATCGTGATGGACGACTCGCACTGCGTCGTCAAGGCCGCCGCCCGGCTCCTGCGCTTCTACGCCCACGAGTCGTGCGGCAAGTGCACGCCGTGCCGCGTCGGCACCAACTGGTCGGTCCGCACCTACGAGCGCATCCTGGCCAACGAAGGCTCACAGCTCGAGCTCAGCCTCCTGGAGCGAGTCTCCGACGGGCTGCAGAACGGGCGCTGCCTGTGCGGCCTGGGTGATGCGGCCGGCTGGGTCATCGAGTCGACGATGCGCCACTTTCACGACGAATACGAGGACCACTGTCTGCGGCACACCTGCAACGTCGGCAAGGCGCTTGCACATGCCTGACATCAACCTGACGATCGACGAGCACAAGATCACCGTCCCGGCCGGCACGCTCATCGTCGAGGCCGCCAAGACCGTCGGCATCGAGATCCCGGTCTTCTGCTACCACCACAAGCTCGACCCGGTGGGCGCCTGCCGGTTGTGCCTGGTCGATTTCTCGCCCGGACCACCACGCCCGCAGACCGCGTGCACGACGCCGGTGGCCGAAGGCATGGTCGTGCGCACGCAGAGCGCGATGGCCGTGCAGGCGCGGGCCGACATCCTGGAGTTCGAGCTCGTCAACCACCCGCTCGACTGCCCGGTCTGCGACAAGGGCGGCGAATGCCCGCTGCAGGACTTCACGTTCCGCCACGGTTACCCGACGAGCCGGATCGATGGGCCGCGGCTCCATTTCAAGAAGCCGATCCCTCTTTCGGAGAACATCGCGCTCGACCGCGAACGCTGCGTCCTCTGCTACCGCTGCACGCGCTACTACGACGAGATCGCCTGGGAGCAGGAGCTGACCGTCGGCCAGCGCGGAGTGCAGTCGTACATCACGAGCCAGTTCGACCAGCCTCTCCAGTCGATCTTCAGCGGCAACATCATCGACCTCTGCCCCGTCGGCGCCCTCACATCACGCGTCTGGCGCTTCGAGTCGCGGCCGTGGGACATGACCCACAGCGAGAGCGTTTGCTCGAAATGTGCGGTCGGCTGCAACGTGACGATGTGGCAGCGCCGCGGGCAGCTGGTGCGCATCACCTCGCGCGAGAACGGCGACATCGACGAGGGCTGGATCTGCGACCGCGGCCGGTTCGACTACACCGACGTCAACGATCCTTCACGACTCCGCACCCCGAAGGTCCGCGGCGTCAGGTCGACCTGGGCCGACGCGCTGGCGGCCGTCGCGGGCGGGATCAAGGGCAAGGGCGCGAAGCTCGGCCTCTCACTGCCGGCGGACCTGACCAACGAGGAGGCCTTCCTCTTCCGTCGCCTGCTCGATGGACCGCTGAAGGGAGCCAGGGTGAAGATGCACGGCCGCACCGCCATCCCGGCGCCGGAGGGCGAAACGCTGCGGATCAAAGACATAGATGACGCGCGCGTCATTGTCATCGTCGCGTCGGACACGGAGAAGGACGTGCCCATTGTCAACCTGCGGGTCAAGAAGGCGGTGAGCAAGCGCGGCGCCAAGTTGATCGTGATCCACCCGGACGGGGTCGACCTCGACCGGAACCCCGACACCGTCCACATCCGCAACGAGAAGGGCTCCGCAGCCGCCGAGGTTCGCAAGCTGGCGACGCACGAGCTCCTCCAGAACCCCGGCGGCCCGGTCGCCATCCTCTACGGAGACGGGCACGGAAGCGAGGACGCGACCGAGCTCGCGTCGGCCTGCGCCGAGCTCGCGGGGAAGGTCGCCGGCAAGCTGATGCCGCTTTATCGCGGTACCAACGAGCGAGGGGCGCTCGCCCTCGGCGTCGCCGGTTGGGACTCACTGGACGGCGTCACGGCCCTTCTGAGCTGGGGGCCGCCGCCCACCGCCGGCATCCCGAGCTCCGTCCGCTTCCTTGCCGTCTGGGACCACCTCCCGCGACCTGAGCACGCAAAGGCGACAGTCGTGTTGCCCGCGACCACTTTCGCCGAGCGCCAGGGCAGCTACACGAACCTGGAGGGGACCGTCCAGTTCCTGCGGCCACCGATCCCGGTCGGCCCGCCGCTCAAGGAGGCGTGGGAGGCTCTGACCGAGCTCGGCGTCGCACTCGGCTTGAAACTTGACTACCCCGGCATCTTCCCCATCCAGCGCGAGGCCGCGACTAAGGTGCCTGCACTGGGCGCCCTCGCCCAGTCTCCGTCGCCCGAGCCTGAACCGACACCTGTCCTCGTCGGACCCGCCCACCCGTGAACGCGATGGCGCGGGGGGGTCAGGCCCCCCCCGCGGTGCCCCCCCCACTGGTTCCGGCGGCAAAGCCGGGCCACGCGGAAAGACGGACGTGAACGCGATCTACAACGACCCGATCGGGCACTGGATCGTCGTCACCGCTGCCATCACGCTTCTGCTCTTCACCGTGCTCACGGCGACCGCCTACACCGTCTGGTTCGAGCGCGTCGCCCTCGGCCGGATCCAGAGGCGCCCCGGTCCGAACCGGGTCGGGCCGTTCGGACTGATGCAGCTGGCCGCCGACGGCGTGAAGCTCGCGTTCAAGGAGAGCTTCATCCCGGCCAAGA
>JBGPEO010000096.1:0-10294 GCA_041482895.1 Candidatus Dormibacteraceae bacterium
AGAAGGAACAGTCCGGTTCCTTCTCATACTTTCAAGCTCCGCAGACTGGGCCGGTCAACCACGGCAGGCAGAAGCTGGGGCCCGCGAGCGCCCACGCCTCGAGCAGGGCGATGATCGCCAGGAAGACGACAAAGCCCGTCCCGGTGTAGATGTTCCGGCCGGGCACCGGCCACCGCTTCCATCCGAGCCGCTTCGCCGCGCGCGGGCCGGCGATCGCGTCGATGAACGGCCAGACGAGCAGCCCAAGGAAGGCGACCGTCGGGATGATGATCGAGAAAACGAGCTCGTTACCGAGTTTGATGAACTGGAAGAGGAAGAGGAAGTACCAGTCAGGCCGGGGGATGGTGACTGCGCGCGGGTCGGCGGACTGCTCGAGCTGGAGGTTCTTCTGCACGAAAGCAGCGAGCAGTCCGACGGTGATCATCATCAGGATGATGATCACGGGGTAGGGCCAGAAGTGGTCCGGGAAGAAGGGGTGGGTGTCCTCCTCGGGCATGTCGTCGGCGAGATGATGGCCGGCGTCGCCCATCAGGATTGGAAACAGGGCGATTCCCACCAGCAGCGGATAGAGGATGTGATCCGGCCCGATCGGCAGGCGCTTCCACTCGGGTTCGAGCGTGTGGCCGCTGTGCACCACCTCGATGAGCGGGATCTCGTTGGCGGCCGGCGCGGCGCCCGGACCCTCTTTCGAAAGGTCGTTCTCGTTCATCTCACATGGGCTCCGAGATTCCGTGTGCCCGGATGAAACGGAAGTGGACGTACATCAACAGCACGATCAAGGCAGGCAACAGGAACACATGGGCGGTGAAGAAGATCTGGAGCGTGGGCGGGCCGACGACCGGGCCGCCCTGGAGCACCGTCTTGATGAAAGCGCCCAGCGCCGCCGGTGGAGCTGAGCCGGCGATCTTGATCGTCACCTCGGTCGCGAAGTAGGCCTTGGTGTCCCAGGGGAGCAGGTAGCCGCTCAGAGCCAAGACGAGGATGAGCAGCAGCATGATGATGCCCACCATCCAGTTCAGCTCCCGGGGGGCTCGGTATGACCCGGTCCAGTAAACGCGGGCCATGTGGAGCAGAACCATGATGATCAGGAGGTTGGCGCCCCAGAAGTGGACGCCGCGAATCAACCAGCCCAGGTACACGGTGTTCTGGATGAAGTTCACGCTGGTGTACGCGGGGGCCGGATTTCCGCGACCGTCCGGCACGTAGTAGATGGCCAGCAGGATGCCGGTCAGGAGCTGCAGGACGATCAGGACGAAGACCATCCCGCCGAAGCAGTAGTAGAAGGCGTTGGCGAAGTTGGGGACGCGCTGGTACATCGCCTCGTCGATGGATTTGGTGAATGGATAGCGTTCGTCGAGCCACTGCACGACGGCAAGCTGGATCTCGCGAGGGTGTGGAATGGCCATGGGCTGGAGCCTCAGAAACCCAAGATGATGCCGTCGACCTCGATCGTCTGGGCATCCTGACCCTGCTTCCAGGACAGGTGTGACAGTGGAAATTGGGCCGGGCCGTGCAGCACCGTTCCATCGAGATGGAAACGGGATCCGTGGCACGGGCAGTCGAACGAGTTGGCGTTGGCGTTCAGCGCGACCGAGCAGCCGAGGTGCGAGCAGTTGATGGCCAAGACGTCGACCTTGCCCTGGTTCTTGACGACGAAGCCTCCAAAGGCGAGGTCGCCCGGCGCGTTGTCGCCTCCCCCGTCGGCCATGATGAACGCCGAGTTGGGGCTGGTCGGGGCGTTGAACTTGACCGCCTGGCCGTCGTTGATCTGGTTCAGAGGCGTGTCGAGGGCGATCGTCAGGGGTCCCTTCTTCTGGCCCTTGGGCGGCGGCGGCCAGAGAAAGACGAGGATCGGAGCGATGCCCGCGACCGTCAGCGAGGTCAAGATGCTGGCCATCCACCAACCGATGAAAGTCCGCCGCGTGACTCTCTCTAACGCCATGCGGCCCAAATGTTAACTTCCTGAGAGGTCGTGCTGTAGGAGGGGCAAGCCCACCGCGTGGCGTACTTCCTTTACGGTCAGGCGCGCCACCTCCCGTGTCGCCTCGCTGCCCTGGTCGAGGATCCTGGTCACCTGCTCGGGGCTCAACTCCGCGCGGATCTCGCGGAACGGCCGGAACGTTTCGATGATCCGCTCGGCGAGCAGCTCTTTCTTCTGGCCGCAGCCGATCTTCGCCTTCCGGCACAGGTCCCAGTAGTGCTGCCAATCGTCGAAGAAGAATTTGTAGAACGCACAGACGTTGCACGTTCTCGGGTGCCCCGGTTGCGTCATGTACGTGCGCTTGATATCGGTGACCATGCTCTTCACCTGCTTGCGGATGACCGCGGGCTCGTCGGTCACGCCGACGAT
Source organism: Candidatus Dormibacteraceae bacterium (assembly GCA_041482895.1). Classification (GTDB taxonomy): domain Bacteria; phylum Chloroflexota; class Dormibacteria; order Dormibacterales; family Dormibacteraceae; genus Palsa-870. The sequence goes on from JBGPEO010000096.1 coordinate 2,351, forward strand.
GTTGCCAGAGGTCTTCGACATCCGCTGCTTGCCGTCGGTGCCCTTGACCTCCGGCGTTTCCGTCAGCAGCGCGCGCGGCTCTGGAAAGACGGGCGCGTACGTGCGGTTGAACTTGCGCACCACCTCGCGGATGAGCTCGAGGTGGGGGAGCTGATCCTTCCCGACGGGCACGCCCTGTCCTTTGACGAGAACGATGTCGGCGCCCTGGAGGACCGGGTACGAGAGCAGCCCGAGGTTCACGTTGTCGGGATGCTTCTTCGCCATCTCCTTGAAGGTCGGCGTTCTCAGCAGCCAGCTCAGCGGGGTCACCATCGAAAGCAGGAGAGCCAGCTCCGCGACCTCGGGCACCTTCGACTGCTGGTAGAGGACGCTGCGCTTCGGGTCGATGCCGACCGCGATCAGGTCGGCGGCGAGGTCGAAGATCTTGCCTTCGACCGTGTGACCGTCAGGCTCGGTGGTCAGGGCGTGATAGTCGGCGACGAAGTAGTAGCAGTCGTACCGGCTCTGAAGCTCGACCCAGTTCTTGGCGGCTCCGAGGTAGTTGCCGAGGTGGAAACGCCCGGTCGGGCGCATTCCGCTGAGAATCCTGATCCGCTCCTCCATCGGCTCTGGTGTCTTGCGGGCGTGGCTGGGGCGGCCGGGTTTACCCCGGCCGCGACTTGGTCCTTTTTCCCGCCAGGCGTAGCGGGGAGTGCCTTCAGTAAATCAGAACCTTTTGGGAAGGTGAGCAGGCACTTTGGCGAAGCCAAACTGCCGATGAGCGGGAACCTTCGAGGTTCCCGCTCATATTATTTGGCAAGTTGCCAGATCACGATCCAATGCCCGACCTGCCCGTGCCGAGTACCGGGCTGGGTTCGCGGGCGCTCCGCAACACCGTTCTCGTCCTTGCCGCCAAGGTGGTCGCGCGCCTGGTGGCGCTGGTCACGGTGCTGGCGATGATCCGGTACCTGAAGGCTGCTCCCTACGGGGCGTTCGCGACTCTCGTGAACTACACGGCGATCGTCAGCGTCGTGCTGGACCTCGGCTTCAACGTTCTCTTCGTACGGGAAGGCGCCCGCCACCCTGGCGAGATCCAGCGCTACCTCCGCAACGTGATGTCGCTGCGGCTCTTCATGTCGGTCGTGAGCCTGGGCCTGCTGGCGATCGCGCTTGCCGCCAACGGATTGGGCTCTCTACTGATGCCCGCCTTCCTACTCATGGTGCTGACCTCCTACTCGACTCTTCTGCGCAACGGCCTGTACGCGGTGCAGAAGCTCGGCTACGAGGCTGTGGCGGTGGTGCTCGAGAGCGTGGTGCTTCTCGCGCTCGTGTTCTTTGGAATCAAGACAGGGCGCGGTCTCACCTACTTCGTCTGGGCCTACGCGGCGCAATATGCGTTCAGCTGCGCGTATTTCGTGGTGGTGCTTGCGCTCAAGCGGATCGCGTTGATCGGTTGGAGGTTCGAGCCTCCGCTGCTCCGCGAGTGGTTCTGGAAAGGGCTGCCGTTTGCGCTCACCTTCGTCCTCACCATCCTTTATTTCCGGATCGACCAGCCGCTCATCTATGCGCTCAGGCCCCACGTCGAGGCGGGCTGGTACGGAGCCGCCTACAAACCGTTTGAGGCGCTCCTGTTCATTCCGATGACCTTCCTGTCGATCGTGTTCCCCGTCCTGTCGATCTACCACCGGGAACGGCCCGGCGAGCTGCTCGACGCGATCAGCCGGTTCTTCAAAGCCCTGCTTCTCATCGGCTGGCCGATGAGCGTCGGCATCTTCGTGCTCGCGCACCCGCTGAACCAGGCCCTGTTCGGCCCGTCCTACGATCGTTCGGAGCCGGCCCTGCGGATCCTCGCCCTGTCGCTTGGCTTCGCGTTCGTGAACAACGCCTTCATCGGAGCGCTGAGCGCGACGGACCACCAGGCTTCGTTCACCTGGGCCGCGGGTTGGAGCCTGCTCGCCAACGTGGCCATGAACCTCGCCCTCATCCCGATCTTCGGGTATCTCGGAGCGAGCTGGGCGACGGTCTTCACCGAGATCGTCCTCGGGGTGGCAGGCTGGACGCTCACGGCGCGCCACATCGGTCGCGTGCCCGTCTGGCGGCTGAGCTGGCGCGTCGTGCTGGCCGGCCTGGTCATGGGCATCGCCGTCTTCCCGCTGAAAGACCTGAGCGGTGTCGCGATGGCGATTCCCATCGCGGTCGGCGTGGCCGTCTACGGCGCGGCCGTGCTGCTTCTGCGGGGGTTGACCAGGGAAGAGATCAATTGGGCCCGCCGTGCACTGGCGCTCTCGAGGTGAGCTCCAAGCCGCTCTTCCTGAAGCCTCGCGGGACCATGAAGCCTGTCGCCTGGGAAGAGATCGCGGTCGACGCGCCGGAGGTCGGGCCGCAGACGAAGCTTGACGATGCGCAGTTCGTGGCCCTCGACGTCGAGACCACCGGGAATGCCCCGTTCCTGGTCCTCGAGATCGGCGCCGAGCGGTTCCGGCTCGACGGCCCGCTTTCGTTCTTCGACACCCTGGTCGATTGCCAGGCGCCCATCAACCCCTACGCCCACCGGCGCCATCACATCGACCGCTCGATGCTCATCGGCGCACCGGAATTTCGCGACGCGCGCCGTGCTTTCTTGCGTTTCGCTCACGGCGCCGTGCTGGTCGAGCACAGCCACGATGCCTTCGACACGTGGCTCGTCGGTCGCGGTCTCGAGAGCCCGCTCGAGCACCCCATCATCGACACGTCGGCCCTGGCCCGGCTCGTGCTGGAGTTTCCCAAAGGTCAGACACCGGGCCTGGCGCGACTCGTCCAGGAGCTGGCTCTCGACGTCACCCCGGCACACGCCGCCCTCGACGACGCGCGCGCGACCGCGATGGTGTTCCGCGCGCTGATCGCGCGCACGCAGGAGAAGTTCGGGTGGACGACCGTCGGAGAGGTTCTCGCGGCTCTGCCGCGACCTGTCGTCGACCGGACCGCGCCTAGTCGAAGAGCGTCAGCTGCAGGTCGGGCGCAGGGTGCTCGAGGCCCGAAAGGCCCACCCCGATCAGACGCACCGGGCGCGACTCCACGTGCGACTTCTCCAGCGCCGAGCGCGCGGCGCGGAAGATCGTCTCGACGTCGTCGGTCGGGCTCGTCCGGCTCACCTGGCGACTCACCAGCCTGAAGTCGGGTAGCTTCAGCTTCACGTAGATCGTCCGCGCGCGAACGTCGTCCGCCTTCAGCCGCTCGACCACTCGATCGGTCAGCTCGCGCAGCGCCTTCTCCAGCTCTACGCGATCGCTCACGTCCGTCTCGAAGGTCGTCTCGGCCGAGATGGTCTTCGCCGGCTTGCTGCCGTCGACCGGCGCCCGGTCCCGGCCCTGCGCAAATCGCTGAAGCACGGCTCCACCCACCCCGAGCGCCTGGACAAGCCGCTGGGTCTCATAAGTTGCCAGCTCTCCGACGGTGCGTAGACCCATCGCGTTCAGCCGCTCCTCGGTCTTGGGTCCGAGGCCGGGGATGACCCCGATCGGGAGGGGCGCGAGAAAGCCCGCCTCCGCCCCCGGCGGCACCAGGTACAGGCCGTCAGGCTTGTGGGTGCCGCTGGCGACCTTCGCCACCAGCTTGGAGGTGGCGCCGCCGACGGACGCCGTGAGGCCCACCTCGGTATGGACCTGGAACTTGATCCGGCGGGCCACGTCCTCAGCGTTGGACGTCCCATGTCGAGTCCGCGCCGTGACGTCCAGGTATGCCTCGTCGAGAGCGATTCCCTCCACGAGCTCCGGCGACGTGAAGCGGCGGAAGATCTGGTGCACCGCGCGGCTCGCGTCGCGGTAGCGGGCGCCGTCCGGGGTGACGACCATCAGCTGGGTGCAGAGCTGCAAGGCCTCGTGCAGCGGCATGGCGGAGCGCACCCCAAAGGCCCGTGCTTCGTAGGAGGCGCCCATGACCACAGCCCGCCTGGACCGGCCGGCGACGGCGACCGGGATGCCGCGAAGCTTCGGATCGTCGCGCTGGTGGACCGACGTGTAGAAGGCGTCGAGGTCGACGTGGAGGATCGTTCGCGGCCAGTTGTCGGGTCTCGGCATGCTCGGTATCGCGGCCAGTCTGCCACAACACCTTGTGCCTTACTCCCTCTTCAGGCGCTGTACCTACCCACCGTTGAGCGCCGCCACCACGTTGGAGAACACGTTGGTGATCTGGTTGCCCATGGTCAGGAGGATCACGACGACGAGGAGCGAGACAAGTACGAGGACGCCGATGAAGGCCACCACGGTGATCCCGACGGCGGCTCCCACGCCCCCGCGCGAAGCCTGGGATGCGCCGAGGCGAGCCGGTTCCCAGGTCTGTCCGTTCCAGCGCCAGAGCCGGTCCTCGGACAGCGCCGGCCGCCACTGGGCGCCGTCCCACCACCAGAAGCCGTCGGCTGAGAAGCGCGTCTGCGCCGCGCCTGGCGCGGGCGCGCCCGGATCTCCCGCCATCCCTGAAGCATAGGGTTCCCGTGCCGTGGCTTCCACGCCGGGCCTCCTCGGATCTTCGCGGCCTAGGCGGCCGGGCGCCTGAGGCGCTGAAGCCGGCGTCGAGGGGCCTGGCGTCGCGTCGTCACGCACCACGGTGCGCTCCTCTTTGCGCCACCTCTCCTTGGCTCCGGCCGCCGATGCCGCGAATACCCTTCGGCTGCCCGGCGTGGGAGCCACCACCTAGAATCCGCCATTGAATGAAAGGCGTGATCCTCGCGGGGGGGACCGGCAGCCGTCTGCACCCCCTGACCCGCATCACCAACAAGCATCTGCTGCCGATCTACGACCGGCCGATGATCAGCTATGCCATCGAGGCCCTGGTCATGGCGGGCGTGACCGAGATGATGCTGGTCACGGGTGGAACTCACGCCGGCGAGTTCCTCCGCCTGCTGGGCAACGGCCAGGAGTTCGGGATCGACCGGCTTTTCTACGCGTACCAGGACAAACCGGGCGGCATCGCCGAGGCGCTGGGCCTGGCGGAGAAGTTCGTGGGCGGGGACCGCGTCGTGGTCCTGCTGGGGGACAACATCTTCGGGCGCTCGATCCGCCACTGCGCGGAAGCGTTCCGAAAGCAGGAGCGCGGCGCTCGGGTCGTGCTCTCGAAGGAAAGCGATAGCGAACACCTGCGCCACCTGGGCGTGGCCCAGCTGAACGGCAACCGCCGCATCGAGCGGATCATCGAGAAACCCGACCGGCCGCCGAGCGAATACGCGGTCACGGGCGTGTATTTCTACGACGACACTGTGTGGAAGGTCCTGCCGGACCTCAAGCCGTCGGGGCGCGGTGAGCTGGAGATCACGGACGTCAACAACTGGTATCTCGAGCGGGGGCTTATGGAGTACGACATCCTCGAGGGCTTCTGGGGCGACGCGGGCGAATCGATGGCCGCCTACTACGTGGCACACGACTATGTGCGGGCGCATGGCGCCAATCGAGAGGATTGACGATGAAGCCGCCAACCATCGAGGGAGTCGTGTTGAAGGAGCTCACCACGCATGCCGACGAGCGTGGCTTCTTCCGCGAGATCATTCGCGAGAACGACGAGTTCTTCGACCACTTCGGCCAGTGGAGCCATTCGCTGATGTATCCCGGCACCGCGAAGGCGTGGCACATTCACCAACGCCAAACGGACTGGTGGTACGTGATCGGCGCGATCAAGGTGGCGCTCTACGACACGCGAGACGGGTCGCCGACCAAGGGCAACCTGATGGAGTTCCTCATGGGCGACACCGCTGTGAAATGCCTCCGGATTCCACCGGGCGTTGCGCACGGATGCCGCGCTCTGCACCTGAGCCACATCCTCTACATCACCTCGAACGTCTACGCGCCGGAAGACGAGGGCAGGATCCCCCACGACGATCCGGAAATCGGATACGACTGGACGGCGGGACCCGCGATCAAGTGAGCGCTCGCTCGCTGAGCCGGCTCCTCGTCGCCGGGGCCGCTGGGTTCATCGGCTCGAACTTCGTGCGCTTGATCCGCACCACGCGTCCTGACGTCGAGATCACCGTGCTCGACAAGCTGACGTATGCGGGCAACCTGGCCAACCTCGTCGAGTTCGAGGGCCAGCGCGGATACCGATTCGTACACGGCGACATCTGTGACGCCGAGCTGGTCGACTCGCTCGCGGCCGAGGCCGACGCGATCGTCAACTTCGCTGCGGAGACGCATGTCGATCGTTCGCTCATGGATCCATTCGCATTCATCGAAACGGACGTCCGTGGGACGGCCGTGTTGTGCGAGGCGGCGCGCAAGCATCGCCACGAGGTCTTCCTGCTGGTGAGCACCGACGAGGTCTACGGCGACGTGGCCAGCGGCCGCTCACATGAGGATGACGGTTTCAGGCCACGCAGCCCCTACTCGGCCAGCAAGGCGGGAGGCGAGCACCTCGCCCGCGCCTACGCGGAGAGCTTCGGGCTGCCCCTGCTCGTCACGCGCGGGTCGAACAACTATGGGCCGTACCAGTACCCCGAAAAGCTGGTCCCGGTGCTGATCACAAACGCCATCGACGATCGTCCTCTGCCGCTGTACAACGACGGTTCCGCAGTGAGGGACTACGTCTACGTCGAAGATCACTGCCGTGCGATCGACCTGGTTCTTCACGAAGCCCCGATCGGCGGCGTCTACAACGTCGGGACCGGCGTCGAGACCCCTGGCCTCGGGGTGGCTGAAGCGGTCCTCGAGATCCTGGGCAAGCCGAAAAGCCTCATCGAGTTCGTCGCCGACCGGCCGGGCCACGATTACCGCTATGCCCTGGACATCACTCGCATCACGGAGCTCGGTTGGGAGCCCACGACGGCGCTGGCCGAGGGCCTGGAGCGAACTGTCCACTGGTACAGGGAGCATCCCGAATGGTGGCGGCCGCTCAAGTCAGGGGAGTACTGGGAGTACTACAAGCGAAACTACCGCCCGTTGGGCAACGGCGTCAGCTAGGCGGCGTCACCGGTCGCCAACTGCGGCCGTCCCACCAGTACTGGCCATCTGCTGAGCGCTGTGCGGCAGGCGGGATCCCCTGTGCTACGTCCCTCCAGGCCTGGCCATCCCACCAGAACTTTCCATCGGGTGACAGCTGCACGGATGATGCCTGGATGGTCGGGAGCCGGCCTCTGCGCACGCGACCGACCACGAAGAGGACGGTTCCCAGGACTAGCGTCCCAAAGAGAATCGGGATGATGAGCCGGCCGACCGTATAGCTGAGCGAGTCCGAGCTCGAGCTCGTCGATGGCCACTGTGACGGTGGAATGCTGTAGTCAGGCGCGACGATGTATTGAGCTGTGGTCCGGGACGACGCAAACGATCCCTGGTCGTCGGACTTCGAAACCGTGATGAGGAAGAAGTAGTCGTTGCCCTTCACGAAAGCGAAAGCGTCGATGTATGTGTTGCTTGCCGCAAGCGTGGATTGGGCACCGTAATACTGGTCGATGCCAGTGACGGTCAGTGGATGGCTGTAGTTCGGATCTGCCTTGTCTGCCAGCTCCGAAGCCACGAGCCATCTCTTTGCCCCGTCGCCGCCGCTGAACGCGATCGCCCCTTCGATCAAAACATTACGTGTCGTTCGTTGAATCCAGGTCCGTCCGAAGGCCGCGACAAACCCGTCGTGCTCGAGGGTGGCTTTTATCGCGGAGGGGTTGGCTGAACTTGCGGTGGCAACGTACTGATCGGCGTCAAGGTTGCCCTCGATCACACCGAGTGCGGTCTTGTCAGCTTCGACAAAATCGGAGCTGGGCGGCGCAGCCAGCATCGTGTCGAGTCCGGGCGACGGGCTGGGGGAAGCCATGGCGCTCAGTGGCATGAGCGCCGCGGTCGCAAGTCCGGCGATGTAAACCCAGCGATTCATCGGCGGAAATCGTAAGGCTTGTTGTTGAACCTTCCAGATAAACCGAGCCTGTACCACTTCATGTAGCGCGGGAGCCACTGCCACAGCTGAAACCGGCTCTGGCCCGCGGTGCGGTCGCGCCAGGTCGTCGGCACCTCCGCC
>JBGPEO010000097.1:0-10236 GCA_041482895.1 Candidatus Dormibacteraceae bacterium
AACTCCGAATCGCTGGTGATTGACGTCGGGCGGTCCAAGCGCGTGGTGTCAGAGCCCGGGCGCCGGGCGCTGGTGGCGCGTGACGGCCACTGCAGGTGGCCTGAGTGCGACCGGCCGGCGTCGCGGAGCGCTGCGCATCACGTCGTGCACTGGATCCATGGAGGATCGACCGACCTCGAAAACTTGATCCTGCTTTGTCACCGGCATCACTGGATGGTTCACGAGGGCAACTGGCAAATCGTCCGCGGCGATGACGGGCGGGTGCTGACCATCCCGCCGATGGTTTCGTTCGGATCTCTTGCGCGCGGTCCGGACTAACAACAAAGCTCCCGCCCTAAACTGAGGCCGTGCCCAAGCTTCTCGGGATGCGCTGCCGCGAGTGCGGCGCGGAATATGAGCTGCAGGCGACGCACGTCTGCGAGATGTGCTTTGGGCCGCTGGATGTGGTCTACGACCAGGTTGCTCTGAAGAAGGTCGTGAGCCGGGATCGGATCGAGCGGGGGCCCAAGTCGATGTGGCGCTACCGGGATCTGCTGCCCATCGAGGATTCGGTGCCGGTGGTGACGCTTGGAGAGGGCATGACGCCGCTGGTCAAGGCGGACCGGCTGGGGGCCGAGCTCGGGCTGCGGAACCTCTACCTGAAAAACGACAGCATGAACCCGACCAACTCTTTCAAAGACCGGGTGGTGTCGGTGGCGATCAGCTGGGCGCGGGCGCATGGCTTCGAGACCATCGCGTGTGCGTCCACCGGCAACCTTGCGAACGCAGTCGCGGCTTATGCCGTGCGCGCTGGGCTGGAGTGCTTCGTGTTCATCCCCAACGACCTCGAGGCTGGGAAGGTCGCTAGCATCGGCGTCTTCGAACCCAACGTGGTCGCGGTCCGGGGCAACTACGACGAGGTCAACCGCCTGTGCAGCCAGCTCGTCGAGTCGACGCCGTGGGCGTTCTGCAACATCAACATCAGGCCGTTCTACGCGGAAGGCTCGAAGACGCTGACGTTCGAGACGGCCGAGCAGCTGGGATGGGAGCTTCCTGACGAGATCATCGTCCCGATCGGCAGCGGCTGCCAGTTCGTGCGCCACCGCCAGGCCGCGAAGGAGCTGGTGGAATATGGGCTGGTTCGCGAGGACCGCATTCCAAAGTTCACCGGCGCCCAGGCGCTCGGGTGCGCGCCCGTCTACAACGCGTTCAATTCGGACACGCCAGAGAGGGTGCTGCCGGTCAAGCCCGACACGATCGCGCGGTCGATCGCGATCGGCAACCCATCGGACGGCATGTACGTGAACCGCATCGCGCGCGAGACGGGTGGTGTGGTCGAAGCCGTGACGGAAGAGGAGATCGTCGAGGGCATCCGGCTGCTTGCCCGCACGGAGGGGATCTTCACCGAGACGGCCGGAGGCGTGACGATCGCGGTGCTGGCCAAGCTGGCCAGGGCCGGGCGGTGGAACGGCGACGAGGTGGTCGTCGCTTACGTCACCGGTCATGGCCTGAAGACGGCCGACGTGCTGGCCTCGGCCAATGGTCATTCGCGCCGCGTGGAAATAGAACCGACGCTAAAGTCGTTTCGCGAGAAGGTGAATATCTAATGCCGCAATTTCGAATCCCTGGTCCGCTGCGCCGTCTTTCGGAGGGTCAGAACACCGTCGACGTGGAGGCGGGCGACCTTGCAACAGCGATCGCCGCCCTGGACGCGCGCTATCCCGGCTTCAAGGACCGCCTGCTCGACGAGAAGGGCGAGCTGCGTCAGTTCGTCAACGTGTACCTGAACGACGAGGACGTACGGCTCGGTGCGGGGCTGGGGGCGAAGGTTCACGAGAAGGACGAGATCTCGATCGTCCCGGCTGTGGCCGGAGGTCGTTAGCGGCCTTAGACTCGGCGCTATGGGGCGGAGGCGGCTGAAATTGATCTTCGGACCGGCCATGGTCAAGGAGCCGGTGATCTACCAGCTCGGCAAGCAGTTCGCGCTGGTGACCAACATCCGGCGTGCCGACGTGACCCACGACCAGGGCTGGGTGCTGCTTGAGATCACCGGCGAGCCCGAGGAGCTGGACCGCGGCGTCGCTTACCTGGAATCGCGAGGGGTCAGGGTCGAGCCGGCCGAGGGAGACTTGGTCGAATAGCTCTCAGCGCCGTCTGATCAGCAGGCGCGCGCCCGGCACCGGCTTGGTCGCCGGCGGCAGACCCGCGAGGACCTCCAGCAGACGCGGTCCCACTTCCTTGGTTTCGGTGCGAAACGGCGTGAAGGCGTCAACTCCGGTCGGGTGGGCGCGGAAGTGGAGCTCGACCTTTCGTCCCTGGCGCGCCGGCGCGTGCGATGTCAGGCGGTTGAAGTCTGGCGCCGGCACGAGCCACCACACGACCGGCGCGAGGTCGAGGACCAGCACGACGACGTAGATCCACGAAGGATCTTTCGGGATCGAGGTCTCGAAGTAGGTGGCGTTGGACTGGACGAAGCCGGACGCCCCAAGCGCGAAGCACGCCTTTGCCTGCAGCGAGGCGAAGGCGCTCTTGCCCTTGGCGGCCACGACGATGTCGCGATGGTCGTCGTCCGCCTCGACGTGGAACGGGACGAGCTCGCCGTTCGACGTGAGCATCGCGTAGACGGCGAGCAGGTACTCGCCGATGCGGCCGGCCTGGACGTCGCTGAGTTTCACCGGCTCAAGATTAAGATTGCCGCCGTCATGGAGCGCAACGTCAACGTCGCGATCATCGGCGGAGGGCAGGCGGGGCTCGCGACGAGTTGGTACCTCAGCCAGGCCAAGGTGGACCACGTGGTGCTCGAATCCGGCCGCGTCGCGGAGACCTGGCGTTCGCGGCGCTGGGACTCGTTCTGCCTGGTCACCCCCAACTGGACCGTACAGCTGCCCGGTGCGAAATACGAGGGGCCTGAGCCAGATGGGTTCATGTCGTTGGCGGAGCTCGTCGATCACCTCCAGTCGTACGCGAACTCTTTCGATGCGCCGGTGGAGGAAAACTGCGCTGTCACGAAGCTGGAGGCTGACGGCGGCGGTTTTCTGCTGACGCTGGCCGCGGGCAAGATCAAGGCTCGCTCCGTGGTGGTGGCGACCGGTGCGTACCAGCGACCCCATCGTCCGGCCGGCGCGGTATCGCTCCCCAACGACGTGGTGCAGCTCTTCGCCGAGGAATACACGCACCCGGCCGCCCTACCTCCGGGCGCGGTCCTGGTCGTCGGAAGCGGGCAGACCGGGTGTCAGCTGGCGGAGGAGATTCACCAATCGGGCCGCAAGGTATTCCTCGCGTGTGGCCGGTGCGTCTGGGTGCCGCGACGGCTGCATGGCCGCGACGCGGTGTGGTGGATGATCGAGTCGGGCTTCATGGACCGTACTCCGGACAAGCTTCCCTCACCGATGGCGAGGCTCCTCGGCAACCCGCAGGCCACCGGGCACGACGGCGGGCGGGATCTGAATTACCGCGTGCTGCACGAGACGGGTGTCGAGCTGCTTGGAAGGTATGCCGGAGCCGATGGTTCCACGCTCCATTTTGCCGACGACCTCGCCGCCAGCGTCGATTTCGGCGACGCCAGGCTGGGCGATCTCTTGAAGTTCGTCGAGACGTACTGCGCGGCCAATGGAACCACTCCGCCAACGGTCGAGATGCCGCCGCCGCTTCGCATCAAGACTCGTACCGAGCTGGACATCGCTCGCGACGGAATCGGAAGCATCATCTGGACCAGCGGCTACCGTCCGGATTACGGGTGGGTGAAGTTCCCGGTCGTCGATGAGATGGGGTTTCCGGTCCAGACGGATGGACGGACAGCGGTGCCCGGCCTTTACTTCATGGGTGTGCCCTGGATGCGGAAGGGCAAGTCGTCGATCCTGTACGGCGTGGGTGAAGACGCGGAGATCGTTGCGCGACACATCGTCGAGGCGCACCCATAGCACTGGACTACTGGTTGAACCCATGGTGGCGGGAAGCCCACGTCATGGAGTCACCGCGACAACCCGACGAATGCAAGGCGCTTCTCATCGCATCGACCGGACGTTGGTGGGGCAAACCATTTCTCCGCAGCCAAGTGCCCGGCAGCGATGCGATCGTCGTCCGAAGGCGGTTCTTTTTCCGCAACATCTGGATGCTCGCGGTTGTGCGATGTGACCCATCTGCCACTGGAGCGCTATTGAGGATCAAGCTTCGCAGCCCCTACTCGATGACGTGGATGTTCGGCTTCTGGGTTGCCATTGGGCTCGTCCTGACCTTGTATTTCCTGTCTAAGGCCCAGGTCGACGCCTTTTTGGTTTCGCTGGTGGCCTTTGCCATAGGTGTTGGCGTGCTGGCCCTGGACCGAAAGCTGATGCAGCCCGACGGACCGATTCTTCTGGAGTTCATCCGCCAGACGCTCGATGCCCAAGACAGCCGTTTGGTAAGTTGGCCGCCGTGAAGATCGCTGTCGCGATGTCTGGCGGTGTCGACTCCTCGGTTGCGGCCGCCTTGCTTCAGGCTCAGGGCCATGAGGTGGTCGGCGTCACGCTGCAGCAGTGGCCGCGCGGTGACACGGAGGAGTCGGCGAAGCATGGCGGGTGCTGCTCCCTCAATGCGGTCGAAGATGCGCGCCGCGTCGCCTCTCTCCTGGGCATTCCTTATTACTGCTGGAACCTCGAGAAGGAGTTCGGGGAGAGGGTCATCGAGCCTTTCCATCGTGACTACCTCGAGGGCCGCACTCCGAATCCCTGCGTTCGCTGCAACGCGTTCGTGCGCTTCGACCTCATGCTCGGCCGCGTGCTCGAGCTCGGGTTCGACCGCCTCGCGACCGGCCACTACGCGCGGATCGTCAATGGACCTGAAGGACCTGAGCTCCACACGGCGGTGGACGCGGCCAAGGACCAGTCCTACATGCTCTACCACCTCGACCCCGACCGCCTCGCGCGAATCCTGTTTCCGCTCGGCGGCATGACCAAGCCCGAGGTGCGCGAGCACGCTCGGGAGTTCGAGCTCCCGGTCGCGAACAAGGCCGAGAGCCAGGAGATCTGCTTCGTGCCGCGCGGCGAGACCGCGCGCTATCTGGCTGAGCGGCTGCCCGTCCGCGCCGGGGCGGTCGTCGACTCGGATGGGCGCGAGCTGGGCACCCACCGCGGAACCGCGCTCTACACCGTCGGCCAGCGAAGCGGTTTCGGCGACCTGGCCCAGGCCGGGCCCTGGTACGTGCTGCGGGTCGATGCGCCCGCCAACCGGCTGATCGTGGGGCGCAAAGAGGAGCTCGGGGTACGCAACGTGGAGCTTCGCGATGTGAGCTTCATCAGCGGGCCGGCGCCCGAGCCGATGAGGTGCGAGGCGAGGCTGCGCTACCACGCGCCCGCCATCCCCGGCGAGTACCGGTCGGGACGGCTTTCGCTTGACGAGCCGTTCCTCGGCGCCGCGCCCGGACAGGCCGCGGTTCTGTACTCGGGCAGCCGCGTCCTCGGCGGGGGGATCATCGCCTCCGCGTCGTGAGCGGCCGTCCCGATCTCGTTCTCGCGGCGCTTCACTGGGTCGAGTACGTCGGTCTCCTGGGCGGGATTGGCTCGATCGTGATCAGGCGCCTGGCGCACAACCGACCGCGGATTCATTGGGCCGACCCGCCGATGCACATCTTCTTGGGGGTTGCGTTTCTCGGCGGCCTGGCTGTGATCGCGGTGGAGGGGCTGGAGGCGGGTTCGCTGCCGGGGTGGGAGCGGCTGGCCCGCGTCACGGCCGAAGGTTTGGCGTTCGTCCTGTGCGTTCGGGGCATTCCGTTGGTCGCGCCTGTCGCGGTGTTGGCCGCGGCACTGCTCCCGTTCGCGAGCCACGCCGCGTTCGGGCAGCCGGGCGCGGGCGCCGAGTTTGCGGATGCAGTCCACATCCTTTCGGCGGCCATGTGGGCCGGCGGCATCCTCGCCCTCGCCACCGTGCACCCGCCGGACGGGTGGCGCGGACCCGAGGCGCGGGCGCTGCTCGACCGTTTTGGCGGTGTCGCCCTGATTGCCTTCGCGGTGACGGCGCTGACCGGCGTTCTGCGGGCCAGCGACCAGCTTCACGACTTCAGCAGGCTGTGGACGACGCCTTATGGGGAGGTACTCACGCTCAAGTCGGTGGGGGTTGGCATCATGCTCGTGCTCTCCGCCGTGGCGTGGCGCCGGGGAGTCCAGCTCGCCAGAGCAGAGGCGGCCGCAGTCGTGCTGGTCGTGGCGGCTACAGCCGTGCTCGCGGCTTTTCCAGCGCCGCACTAAGATTCGGGGGTGGCCACCGTCCGCGAGGTCATGAAGACCACGCTTTATTCAGTGAACCCGTCGACGACCGTCGGTGAGGCGATCTCGCTGATGGCGCGGAACAGGATCGGGTCGGCCCTGATCATGGAAGGCGGCCGGCTCATCGGGATCTTCACCGAGCGGGACACTGTGCGGGCCATCTCGCAGTCGCATGACGCGCCGGATCATGAGATCTCGTCGTGGATGACGCGCGACCCGAAGACAATCAGTCCTGACATCGACGTCGATGACGCGATGAAGACAATGCTCGACAACGGGTTCCGCCACCTACCAGTGGTGGAGAAGGGAGAGGTGATCGGCATGGTCTCCATGCGCGATCTCGCAGCGGAGCAGCAGTAACCGCCAACTTCTTCCACACCCCCCTCCCCGACCCTGCGCGCAGAGCGGCGATAAGGATGGGACTTACTGATCGCCCCCGCTAGCGCGGGGGAGGGGGTCCTGCGCGGTAAAATAATCGGCCCCCGCCCCTCGGTAGTTTCGTGCGCCCAAAAAGAAAGGCGCGAAGGACGTTCAACCCTTGGGTTTGCTGGCGCTGCGGCGCTATCTCCCGTACCTGCGGCCTTACGCCGGGCTCGTAGCCGTCTTCGGGATGGCGCAGCTGGGCAGCCTCGCCACGGCCGCCTCGATCCCGAAGATCATCCAGTACATCATCGACGGGCCGGTCACGCATCGCCGGCTGGACCAGCTCGTGCAGACGGCGGGCTTGCTGCTCCTCATCGCCCTGGCGGAGTTCCTTTTCATCTACCTGCGCCGCAACTACTCGGGCGCCGTCTCGCTGCGCATGGAGACCGACCTGCGCGACGACTTCTATGCGCATCTGCAGTCGCTGCAGGTTTCCTTCCACGACAACTGGCAGTCGGGGCAGCTGCTGTCGCGCGCGGTCTCCGATATCGCCACGGTCCGCCGCTTCGTGAGCTTCGGGCTGATCTGGTTCCTGCAAACGATCGTGACTTTCGCGGTCGTCTTCGTGTTGATGATGGAGCTCGACTGGAAGGTGGCGATCGTGGTGACGCTGTTCATGCTTCCCATCGCTTACTTCAGCAACAAGTTCCATGACAAGTACAAGCCGATCGCGCGCCGCCTGCAGGACCAGCAGGGTGACCTCACCACGATCATCGAGGAGATGGCCACCGGCGTCCGCATCATCAAGGCGTTCGGGCGCATGCCCCTGATGCAAAAGCGCTTCGAGGACCAGGCCGAGCTGCTGCGAACAACGAGCCTCGAGGGGATCAAGGCGCGCGCGCTGCTGTGGACACAGATCAACTTCCTCCCAAACCTCTCTCTGGTCGCGGTCCTGCTGCTCGGCGGCTACAACGTCGTGCAGGGGACGCTGACGATCGGCGGCCTGATCGCGTTCATGAACTACGTGTTCATGCTCACGTGGCCCATGGACGCGATCGGTTACATCCTCTCGATGAGCGAGGAGTGCCAGACGGCATCGCAGCGCTTGAACGAGGTGCTCGACTCGCGGCCGGAGATCGCCGACCATCCCGGCGCGCGCGCGCTCGAGCGCTCCCGGGGGCATATCGAGCTTCGCGGGGTCGGGTTCAAGTACCCGAAATCCAACGAGTGGATCCTGCGCGACCTGAACCTCACCATCGAGCCGGGCGAGACCGTCGGCATCGTCGGCCGCACTGGCAGCGGCAAGACGACGCTCGCCTACCTCCTGCCGAGGCTCTACGACGTCGACGAGGGCGCCGTCCTGCTCGACGGCATCGACGTGCGCGAGCTGAAGCTCAGCTCGCTGCGCTCGCACATCGGCGTCGCGTTCGAGGATCCGATCCTTTTCTCGGCCTCGGTCCACGAGAACCTCGTCATGGGCCGGGCGATCACCTCCGACGAAGAGCTGAAGAGGGCGATTGACGTCGCGCGGGCAGGCTTCGTGTGGGACCTCCCGTGGGGCCTCGAGACTCGTGTGGGCGAGCAGGGCTACACGCTCTCGGGCGGGCAGCGTCAGCGCCTCGCGCTCGCTCGCGCCGTGCTCGGCGGGCCACCGGTGCTCGTGCTCGACGACCCCCTGTCGTCGGTGGACGTCCACACCGAGGCGCTGATCGAGGAGTCGCTCGCGCGCGTGCTGGAGGGCGTGACCGGGCTGCTCGTGGTGCACCGGCCCTCGACGCTTGCGCTCGCCGATCGAGTGGCGCTGCTCGACGGCGGGCGGATCGCGGCCACCGGGACCCACACCGAGCTCATGAAGTCCAATGAGCTCTACCGGGCGCTGCTCTCGCAGGAGTACGAGAAGCAACCCCTGGGTAGCGCCGAGGAGGTGCCGGCATGAGCGTCGTCGCCCCCGCGGACCGCTGGCGCGGAGTCGCCTCGGAGGAGATCGACGAATTCTCGCCGAGCGTCGCCGGGCTGCTGCGCCGGCGAAGCCGCCGGCTGCTTGGAGAGCTTGCCCGGCCGTACCGCCGGCAGATCGCGCTCGCGGCGTTGCTGATCGTGGTGCGGTCCGCGGCGTATCTCGCGCTGCCGTACCTGGTCGGCCTCGGCATCGACAAGGGCATCCGCCCAGGGGGCAGCGGCAACCTGACGACGCTCGAGGTGATCGTCGCGGTGCTGCTGCTCGCTCTCGTCGTCAACGCGGCCGCCAACTATGCGTTCCTACGCCTGTCCGGCAAGATCGGCGCGGACGTCCTGTTTGATCTCCGCAAGACTCTGTTCGCTCACGTGCAGGCGCTATCGCTTTCGTTCTACGAGCGCTACACGTCGGGACGCATCATCTCGCGCCTGACCTCGGACATCGACGCGCTGAATGAGCTGCTGGCCACGGGGTTGACGTCGGTGATCACGTCGCTGATCTCGGTGGTGGCGATCACCGTCATCCTGCTGCGGCTGGACGCGCGCCTCGGCCTGGTGACGCTGGTCGCGATGCCGCTCGTGCTCGCGATGACCGCCTGGTTCCGTAGCAACTCCGCGCGCTCCTATCGCGCGGTGCGGCGCGCGATCGTCCTGGTGATCGTGCACTACGTCGAGTCGCTGGGCGGGATCAGGGCGGTGCACGCTTTCCGGCGCGAGGCCCGCAACCAGGAGATCTTCGAGGACGTCAACGCCCGCTACCGCGACGCCAACATCTGGTCGAACCGCCTCGCCTCGACGTTCGGTCCGGCGATCAACTTCCTCGGCCGGCTCACGACCACCACGGCCCTGCTGTACGGCGGGTACCTCGTCGTGCAGGGCCAGCTGACGTTGGGCGTGCTGACCGCGTTCGTCCTGTACCTGCGGCAGTTCTTCGAGCCGATGCAGGACCTGTCGCAGTTCTACAACGTGTTCCAGGCCGCGGGCGCGGCGCTGGAAAAGCTTGCCGGGGTGATCGAGGAGACGCCGACGGTGCCGGAACCCGCATCGCCCGTGAGCATGCGTGACGTGAAAGGCGCGATCGCCTTCGAGGGCGTCACGTTCGCCTATCGCGACAAGCCGGTGCTCCACGACATCGACCTCCTGATCCCGGCCGGGCAGATCGTCGCGGTGGTGGGTGAGACGGGCGCGGGCAAGACGACGATGGCCCGGTTGATGGCGCGGTTCTACGACCCGACGGTAGGGCGCCTGACGCTCGACGGCGTCGACCTCCGCTCGATCGCGGTCACGGATCTGCGTCGCGCGATCGCGATGGTGACACAGGAGACGTTCTTGTTCTCGGGGACGGTGGGGGAGAACCTGATGTTCGGCCGGCCCGACGCGTCGCGCGACGACATGATCACGGCCGCGCGCGCGATCGGCGCCGACGAGTTCATCAGCGCCATGCCCAACGGCTATGAGACGGACGTGAGGCGGCGGGGCGTGCGGCTGTCATCGGGTCAGCGGCAGCTGGTCGCTTTCGCGCGCGCTTTCCTCGCCGACCCTCGGGTATTGATCCTTGACGAGGCGACCTCCTCGCTCGACCTTCCGTCAGAGCGCCTGGTCCAGCGGGCGTTGCGAACGCTGCTGCGCGGCCGGACGGCTGTGATCATCGCCCACCGCCTGTCGACGGTCGAGATCGCGGACCGCGTGCTGGTCGTGG
>JBGPEO010000098.1:0-10199 GCA_041482895.1 Candidatus Dormibacteraceae bacterium
CAGCTCCTGCGCTGCTCGCTCACGCATGACGATGCGCTCGCTGCGCTGCTCGTCGCTTCACCCGGATCTGGGCCACCTGGATCGCCGAATCTCTCGCCGAGGTTTTCGGCCGCGCCTCTAGAGGCGCGAGGCGAGTCGCCCCTTTCGCGTGAGAGCTTCATCCGCATCGTCGGTCGTCACGACGCGGCGCCGGAAGTTCCTGAGCGCGAAGCGGTCGCACGCGGTCTCCGCCGCCGAGGCCTTCCCGAGCACCTCGTGCAGATACCAATGCATCCACTCGTGGCAGTAGAGGAAGCGCAGCACGTCGCGGCGACCACGAAACAGAACCGTCTCGGACGCCCATGCGAATCGCATGCCTTCCCCGCGCTTTCGGCGGGCGGCGAAGATCACCGGTTCTTTGAACGGCCGGAACGGGATCGGGACCTGCAGCACGATCCTCCCTTCCTCGAACTCGCAGCGGGCGGCCAGGTGAGGGTGCGTCCTGTAGCGCAGGGGCTTGATGACGACCTCGTAGTCGCAGCGGGGTAGGCCTTCCAGCGCACGCCTGGCTTCGGCGCCGGTGTAGCCGGGCAGCTCGTTCCGGATGGCCATGGCCGGACAGGGTACCGGACGCTTCCGGCGATCGACCGGCCCGGCCGATGCCGTCCCGTGTACAACTGACTGCGTGTCTCGAATCCGGAACCTGTCAGACCGCGTTCAGAGAACGCTGCCATATCGAGTGGTCGCCGCCTACGGCGAGAGCCAGGCGGGCAACTACGCCGCCGCGCTCGCGTTCGCGGCGTTTCTGGCCATGTTCCCGATGATGCTCGGAGCGCTCTCGATCATCGGCTTCGCAATCCGCGACCCGGCGACCGAGGCGCGATTTCAGAACCTCATCTTGCAGCTGTTTCCCGGCAACGCGCAGCCTGAGCTTCAGAGCGCGATCCACGGCGTCAGGCAGTCGGCCGGCTGGTTTGGAATTGTCTCCCTCCTCGGCCTTGTTTGGAGCGCAAGCGGAGTCTTCGCCACGATGGAGTTCGCGCTGACCCAGATCTTTGGCACCAAGCGGCGGGCCATGCACCGGCAGAGGCTCATGGGCTTCGTGATGATGCTGCTGCTGGTGCTCGCCCTGGGCATCACCGTGGCGGCGAATGCCGCGGCCGGGTACCTCTCGCCGTATAGCCCCTACGCGTGGGTGCTGAGCTTTGTGATCGGCGCCGTTGTGATGGTCGTGCTCCTGGTCCTGCTGTACCGATTCGTTCCGAATCGCAAGTTCAGGCTGCGCGATGTGCTGCCTGGCGCGCTCCTGGCCGGCGTGCTCATCGAGGCCTTGTCGCTCGGATTTCCGCTCTATGCGCGCTTTGCCGGAGGGTTCAACACGTACGGCGCTCAGTTCGCCCTCTTCTTGCTGCTCGCGACCTGGCTGTACCTGCTCAGTCAGCTGCTGCTGCTGGGAGCCGTGTACAACCGGTTCCTCCTCGACCGGCCCGTGACCAAGGGCCTTGTCGCGAGTCCCGCCGAACAGGCGCCGGCAGCCGAGCCGCGGCGTTCGATCGAAGGCTCCACGCACTAACGTTGCGTGTGGCGTGTTGAGAAGCCTGCTGCTCTGGTGCGCTCAGAATCCCTGGCTTTCGACGCACGTACCCCGCTGGACGTTTGCGCGGCGGGCGGTCAAGCGGTTCATGCCAGGCGAGGAGCTGGAGGCGGGCCTGAAGGCCGCGGCCGAGTTCAAGGCGCAGGGCGTCGGGTCGCTTCTCACGAGACTCGGCGAGAACGTGAAGGACCTCTCTGAAGCCGGCCAGGTGGTCGAGCACTACGAATCGGTGTTTGCCAGGGTTGCGCAGGCCGGTCTGGACGCCGAGATCTCGGTGAAGCCGACCCAGCTCGGGCTCGACATCGACCCCGCCGCGGCGTACGCGAACCTCGAGCGGCTCGCCCGGGCGGCCGCGAAGGTAAAGAGCTTTCTATGGATCGACATGGAAGGGAGCGCTTACACCGAGGCAACTCTGGACCTCTATCGCAGGCTGCGAGCGGATCACCCCCGGACCGGCATCGCCGTGCAGGCCTACCTCCACAGGACGGTTGACGACATCGTCAAGCTGCTGCCTCTTAAGCCGGCGATCAGGCTCGTAAAGGGCGCGTACGCCGAACCGAGCACGATCGCTTTCGCCGCCAAAAAGGACGTTGATGCCAACTACCTGGCGCTCTGCTCGCTCATCCTGCCTCAGGTCAAGCAGGGAAAGGCGCGGCTGGTCCTCGCGACGCACGACGTCGAGCTGATCGCACGGATCGCTCGATTTGCTCAGGCCCTCGGCCTGGAGCGTTCTCAGCTGGAGGTCGCCATGCTCTACGGAATCCGCGCCGACCAGCAGGTGCGGCTCGCTCGTGAAGGCTACGTGGTCAAAGACCTGATCTCATATGGAGATTCCTGGTACGCGTGGTACGTGCGCAGGCTGGCCGAGCGTCCCGCCAACGTTCTCTTCGTCGCCCGCCAGCTTTTCTAGAGTCGCGCGGAGCTCAGGCGGCTACGATGCGGTGCCGGTTCTGGCTCACGATCGTGTGGGTGCCGGATGAGGTCGCGACGGTGAGTGTCACCGAATAGTCGCCATAGCTCGCGCCTGAGCTCGGGACCTTGCCGTTCGTGCACGTGCTCGGGATGACCACCTTCAAGGTGGCCGTGTTACCGGCGCCCACAGTGTTGGGCGAGAACGTGACGCCGCCGGCCGCGTACTTCTCGCCCACGTGTTCGAGCCAGCCTCCCTTGACAGCGGCGAGGGTCATGACGGCCGCGACGGACCGGATCTGCACAGTGCTGGAGGTGCCATTTCGAGCGTCGATCGCGGCGTGAATGGCATAGGTCAGATCGTTGGCGGCGGTTGGACATACATAAGACTGATCGATCAGCGCGCTGTCGAGCGTGAACGTCGAGGGCGCGCCGAAGCTGCAACCGGTGACGATGCCGATGATCAGCGCCAGGGGTGTGAGTTTGGCCAGCCTCGAGACTTCGCCCATCCTTCTATATAAGCTGCACCAGATGGGTCATCTCGACTCGCAGCGGTCGCTTCCGGTCTTCGGAGGCGACAAGACCGGATTCAGCTCCATGGCGAAGAAGCTTAGGCTCGCGGCAGGCCAAAAGGTCGCCGTCCTGAACGCGCCGGAAGGCTACCCCGCGCTGCTCAGCCCTGGCCCCGCCGACATAGCCACCCGGCTGCTCCCGGCTCAGGGGTACGACGTCGTGCAGCTCTTCGTGAACAGCGCCGATGAGCTTCGG
Source organism: Candidatus Dormibacteraceae bacterium (assembly GCA_041482895.1). Lineage (GTDB taxonomy): Bacteria > Chloroflexota > Dormibacteria > Dormibacterales > Dormibacteraceae > Palsa-870. The sequence continues at coordinate 3,251 of JBGPEO010000098.1, forward strand.
CGGCTCGGGCCCGACGCCTTACGAGCCGTCAAGCCGGACGGACTTCTCTGGATCACCTACCCCAAAGGGGGCGTGACTCGCGGGGTCACCGACTTACCGGCCACTCCGTGGTGGACGAAGCGTGACGTGCTTGGAGAGATCACGTCGGTGACGGGTTACAAGCCCGTGGCGTTCGTGGCGATCGATGACAACTACACCGCCCTTCGATTCAAGCGAGCGTAGCGACATCGATTTCGGGCGCGGGTGAATAGAATGCGGCCGGTGTCCATCGATCCCGAAGCCGGTACTCGCTCCCACGGCAGCTTTTCGCAACGAGTGGCTGTCGTGGTCGGAGGAGGCAGCGGGCTGGGTCGGGCCGTCGCCAAGGCGCTGGCCCACCAGGGCGCGAACATCGTCGTCGCCGACTTCGACGGACCCCGCATGGATCGCACGGTCGAGGATGTGCTTCGGCTCGGTACGTCCGAGGCGGCGATCGCGCTGTCGACCGACGTGAGGAGCGATGCCTCGGTCCGTTCGCTGGCCCGCGACTCGCTCAAGTCGATGGGGCGGGTGGACGTTGTCGTGAATGCGGCCGGCGTGCTGCTTCAAGGCAAGGTGGACAAGATCTCGGGCGACGACTGGACGTGGATGCTGGAGACGAACGTCGTTGGAGCGGTGCGTACTTCAGCCGCGTTCCTGCCACACATGATGGAGCGAGGCTCAGGTCACATCGTCAACGTCGTGTCGTACGGCGGACTGATGCCAAGCGATCCCATGTCCTTGCCTTACGACACCGGTCACGCGGCGCTGGCCGTCTTCACCGAAGGGCTGGCGCTGCAGCTCCAGGGCACAGGGGTGAGCGCCTCGGTCTTCTGCCCCGGAGCGAAAGGCCCGCGCATCGGGCAGAACACGCGCTCACGGGGGGTCGGCCGCTTGTTCAGCGGTCCGGACAAGGGCGCGGACACATCGATCACGCTCGAGCAATTGGCCACCAACCTGATCGAAGGCATGGCGCACCGGCGATTCCTGATCCTCGGAGACCCGTCCGAGGCGCCTGCGTTCGAGGGCAGGTGGGACCACCTGGACGCCTCGGTGACCCGGTGAACGCGCCCACCGGTCTGCTGGCGAGCATCGGCATCTGCGTCGGCGCCGCGGCGCTGCTCGCGCTGGTCGGCTGGCGTTTCCGCCAGCCCCTGATCCTCGCCTATCTCGTGACCGGCGTGGTGATCGGGCCGCACGGGCTCAACTTCGTCACGGACCAGGCGAGCATCGCCACCGTGGCCGAGATCGGACTGATCCTGCTGCTCTTCATCATCGGGCTGGAGATCGACATCAAAAAGCTCGCTTCAGCCGGCCCGGCGGTGCTGCTGACGGGGGCGCTGCAGGTTCCCATCTGCATCGGCCTTGGGCTCGGTTTCTTTTACCTGATCGGCATCCGCAACACGGGCAGCGACTACGCACTTGTCTACCTGGCCGCTTGCATGAGCCTGTCCAGCACGCTCGTGGTCGTCAAGCTCCTCAACGACAAGTACGAGCTCGACACATTGCCGGGACGCATCACGCTGGGCGTGCTCGTGATCCAGGACATGTGGGCGGTGGCCATGCTCGCGGTGCAGCCGAACCTCCTCAACCCCAACCTGCTCCCGCTTGCATTCTCGATCTGGCGGGGCGCCCTGCTCGTCGTGGGCGGTTTCGCGATCTCGAAGTACATCCTTCCTCACCTGTTCCGCGCGGTCGCGAAAGCACCCGAGCTCGTCCTCGTGAGCGCCCTCGCCTGGTGCTTCTTCCTCGCCGGCGCAGCGAGCGTCATCGGCCTTTCGCGCGAGATGGGGGCCCTTATCGCGGGCGTCAGCCTCTCGACCTTCCCATACAACCTCGACGTCATGGCCAAAGCTGTCAGCCTCCGCGACTTTTTCGTCACCTTGTTCTTCGTCGCGCTAGGCATGCAGATCGAGATCCCTAGCCTTCACGTGGTCGAGATAGCACTGGCTGCGTCAGCGTTCGTGATCGTCAGCCGCCTGTCGGTCGTACCGATCCTGTACGCGCTCAGGCTGGGCCATCGCGCGAGCCTGCTGCCCGCGATCAACCTCGCCCAGGTCAGCGAATTCTCGATCGTGATCGCGTCTCTGGGCCGGTCCTTTGCCAAACCGCAAATCGGCAGCGACGTCGTGACGATCGTGATCATGACCTTCGCGATCACCTCGGTCGTCTCGACCTACATGATCAACTCGAGCCACGCGGTGCAGCGCGTGCTGAGCAGGGGGCTTAAGTTGCTCCACGTCAGGGATCTCGACGTGGGGGAGGCCGCACCCGCGCGCAAGGAGTCCCGGTCGGAGACGGTGATCTTCCTCGGATTCTTCCGCGATGCCAGCTCGATCCTCTACGAGCTCGAGAATTCCGAGTCGGCGGTCGACGGCCAGGTCCTGCTCGACAAGGTCCTTGTCATCGATTTCAACCCCAAGGTCATGGCCGAGCTTCGCCGGCGCGGGATCAGCTGCGTCTACGGTGACGTAGCCCACGCGGACACGCTTCGTCACGCCGGCATCGATGACGCCGAGCTGGTCGTGTGCAGCATCACCGACGACGTGCTTCGCGGGACCAGCAACCTCCGGATGCTGCGAAACGCGCGCGCGACCTGTCCGACCGCGAAGGTGATGCTGACCACCGAGCACATCCCACATGCTCTCGAGCTCTACCAGGCAGGCGCCGATTTCGTCTACATTCCCAGGCTTCACTCTGCGTCCGAGATCGCTCGAATCCTGAAGGAGGGCCTTGCCGATGGCTTCGAGGCGGCGCGCGCCGCAGAGGTCGCGCGGCTGTCGACGAGAAAAGAGGTCCTGGCCTGAGGGTTCTAGCGGTCGCGGACGAAGTAGACGACTTTCTTTATGGGGACAAGCTTCAGACGCTGAGGCCGGACTTCATCGTCTCCTGTGGAGACCTCCCATTCGACTACCTCGAGTTCCTGGTCACCAGCCTCAACGTGCCGCTGCTGTACGTGCCTGGAAACCACGATCCGAACGTCAGACGCGCCGACACGACATGGCTGCCCCTGGACCACCGGGTTCCGATACCGGGCCCTGAGGGTTGCGACAACGTCGACGGTCGGGTCATGGAGGTGCAGGGACTGCGTATCGCGGGCCTGGGCGGCAGCTTGCGCTACAAGGACGGGCCCAACCAGTACACGCAGGCCCAGATGCGATGGCGCGCGCTCAATCTCGAGTTCCGGACGCGCCTGAAACGCGCCAGGTCAGCTCGTCTGCTGGACGTCCTCATCACCCATGCGCCGCCGTTCGGCATCACGGCGGCCGAGGACGCGGCACACGTAGGGTTTGCCGCTTTCGACCGGATCATCGGCGGCCTGCACCCGTTGCTGCTCGTCCACGGTCACATCCACCCTTACGGAAAGGTCCAGCCTGAGCGGCGCGTGGCCGGCACGCGAGTCGTCAACGCGATTCCGTCGCGCTTGATCGATTTCTAGAGACCGAGCGAGATCCCGACCCCTTCCGCCCGAGCCCGGTCGTAGACGAGCCGAGCGGCGGCGGCGTCCTCGACCGCGTGGCCCGTGGACTTGTAAAGGGTGATCTCTGTCTCCGTCTGGCGGCCCGGCCTCGTGCCCGCCAGCACCTCGCCGACCTCGGTGAGGGTAGATGGGTCAAGACCCTGCAGCTCGACTGCGCCGGCGGGCGGAGGAGTGGTCGCGGCGCCGCGCCACTCGACGAACACGCGGCTCGCGGCAATCGTCTCGGCGTCAAGCTCCGGCCCCCACGTCCCGCCGACCGAGCTCACGTGAACGCCGGGCTTCAGCCACTCGCGGCGCAGGATCGGCTCACGCGCGTCGGTGCAGCACGCGACCACGTCGGCGCCGCGCACCGCCGCTTCGAACGACGCGGCGACGGTGGCGCGCTCATGTCGCGCCGCCAGGGCTTTCGCCTTGGCGGAGTCACGCGAAGCAATCCGTATCTCCTTGAAATCGCGGATGCGTGGAAACGTCTCAAGGTGCGAGCCGCCCTGGACGCCGGCGCCCAGGATCGCAAGGACCGAGGCGTCTTTCCTGGCGAGCGAGCGCGCCGCAACCGCCGCGGTGCCTCCAGTCCTGATCGCGGTGATGTACGTGCCGTCCATCACGGCTAGGGGAGCCCCCGTGTCCTCGTCGAAGATCGCGATCAGACCCTGGTGCGACGGCAGCCCATGCCCGTGGTTGGCCGGGAACACGGAGACGAGCTTCACCTCGAGCGCGATGCCCGGTACGTAGCCCGGCATCGCTCCCAGGATTCCCCGATCGCCGACGCGGGCGCCGGCGCGCGGAGGGACGGACGTGATCCCCGAGGAGAACACGACGAGCGCTTTTCCCAACGCATCGAGCATTGCATCGACGTCCAGGAGTCGTTCGACGTCCGCTCGATTGAGGTAAAGGAGCTCCGCCACCGCGGGCGATAATAGCTCCCAGCCTGGATTTCCATGAGGCCCGCTCATCAATTTTCACGATTGGCAGCCGGCGGGGGCGAGCGGTAGTCTCCGACGGTATGACCGTCTACGACGGAGCCGTAAGGATCCAGGGCAAGGATGGCCGCCAGTTGCACCCCTGGCGCGTCGTCTACCACCGACCTGGTTTCGGGCTCAGTTACACGACGGTTACGGCTGCGGATGGAGTCGGCGCCGCTGACCGGGCGCTGGCTCTGTCCGAGCGGCAGCGCAGCGGAGACAGCCGCTCCTAGCCCCAAGTCGTGGCCTGTAGGCCGGATTTACTCCGGCCGTCCCTGACGGACTTGACAGCCACCATCCGTCGCATGGAGTAGCTACTGAATCAAGTCCCCTCGATATACCGGAATGGGAGCAGCGCCTGCGCGAAGCGCACCATCCGGGTTTTCCCTCATATTCGTCTAAGTGAGGGAGTTTCTCCGCAACGGCAAGCTGCTGACCCTGATGCTCGGCCACTTGACCGTCGACACCTACGCGGGCGTCATCCCCGTCCTTTATCCAGTCTTGATCGGCCGGTTCCAGCTCAACCTGGCCACGGTCGGCCTTGTCAGCCTCGCGTACAGCGGCATGGCGGCCGTGTCCCAGCCTCTGTTCGGTGTCCTGGCTGACCGGTTCGGCACCCGATTCACAGGCTTCGCGCTCTGCTGGACGGCCCTGACCTTCTCGCTGGTCGGCTTCGTGACGACCTTTCCCTTACTCCTGCTGCTCGCTCTGGCTTCAGGACTTGGGTCGGGTGCATTCCATCCAATGGGGGCTCTCGACGTCCGCGCGCTTCTGCCCGGGAGGCGGCGCAGCGCAGGCATGTCGATCTATGTCACCGCAGGCACGGTGGGCGTCGCGATCGGCCCGCTGATCGGGATCCTGTTGTTCGGCTCGCTCGGCATCCATGGAACCGGCGTATTGATCGTCCCGGGCCTGATCACCGGCGGCTACCTCCTGTGGCGGATGCGCGGCTCAAGGGAAGCAACCGCGGGCTTATCGCGCCGCGTCAAGGGGTCCGCGGCTCGTGTACCGATGTTCGGCCTTGCGGTCGTGATCGCGGTGATGATGTCTCGCAGCTGGACGGTCAACGTCTTCCAGGCCTTCACCCCGACCTGGTACCAGAAGCTCGGCTACGGACCTGAGTTCTACGGGCCCCTCGCCACGACGCTGGTTCTCGCCAGCGCGGTCGGCACCGTGGGATGCGGAACGCTCGCGGACCGCTTTGGCCGGAGAACGGTTATCCTCGCGACGCTCGTTCTCAGCGTGCCGGCGATCCTGCTCTACACGGCGTTTCCTGGGCCGTGGGCGTTCGCTAGCGCGATCCTGATCGGCGTTCTCGCCGCGTCGACCGCACCCCTCATGCTCTTGATGGCGCAGCAGCTGATGGCCGACCGGGCCGGTCTCGCTTCAGGCCTGGTGATGGGGCTCGGCTTTGTCACCGGCGCCGTCGGCATACCCATCAACGGCGCGATCGCCGACTCGATCGGGCTGCAGAAGTCTCTGATGACCCACGTCGTGCTCGTGATCGCGACGATCGCGATCGCGTGGTTCCTCCCGAGCGAGGCGGAGATGGAGCGCCACTCGACCAGCTCTGAGGCGCGGCTCGCGCACCCAGAGATAGGCGCCCTGTGAGGCGGCAAAGGAGTACAAGTCTCGCGTGGACCTGACTACCGGGGACCAGATCGAGATCGACGTGCGTGACGACGCGGCCGCGATGGCGCACCTGCTCACCCTGCCGGCGACGGCACGCATGGACGCACTCGCTTCGATGCGTGGAATCTCCGCGTTCGACGAGGAACCGATGAAGCAGCTCAAGCAGATCCACGAGCACGGCGACGGCTTTCGAGTCAACGTCGACGACGCGCGCTACCCGGAGGCGCTGCTGAGGCTGGTTCAGGCTGACGCCTGGGGCCAGCTTCGTCGCGAGCTGGCGCGTGCGTGGGAGTACCAGCGTTCCGTCCTGCCGGGCATCCGTCACCCGGATCGCGTGGAGGTCGTGCTGACGCTCGGCAACCCCGACGATCCGATCTTCATCGAGCGGACGCTCGGCTATTACGGCATGGGCGCTACGCCTGGAAAAATCTGGCTTGTGGCCTGGCCGACCGACTACAACGTCACCCGGATCGGCGCCTGCGGCGTGCACGAGTTCGCCCATAACCTCAGGACCCCGAACGTGGAGTCGCAATTCAACCTCGCGGAGTGGGTCATCCAGGAAGGCCTGGCCGAGGTGTTCACGGTCGAGGTCTGCGGCGCCAAAGCCACGGGCGCCTGGTACGCGGGTGTGACCGGCCCGGCTCTGGACGCGGCGTACGACAAGGTCACCGCGGCCTTTGGGACCGGGAGCTCGTTCGCCGACTGGACCGGTTACGTGCTCGGAGACGATATCGCCAGCCGGATGGGGCGGAGGCCGGTGGGAGTTCCGCACATGGGCGGGTACGCCGTCGGACGGCGAATCGTCGAGCGCTACCTGGAGAAGACCGGGCTCAAGGCCGCGCAGGCGATCGTGAGG
>JBGPEO010000099.1:0-10017 GCA_041482895.1 Candidatus Dormibacteraceae bacterium
AGATCGAGTCGGTTTCGTTCCAGCAGTACCTCGCCGGAGATCCGCCGAACCCGGTCTACCTCGCCTCAGCTTTGCGCGCCGCTCGCTCGCCGAACCTGCGCGACGCTGACCAGAACGAGCTGCGGCGCAAGATCATCATGAAGACGCACGGGTTCGGCCTCGGCATCAAGAGCTTCGAGGGCCTGGCCAACGACGTGCAGTGGCGCCGCGCCCGGGTGACGAGCCACGAGGTCGGTGAGATGCTGTACGCGAGCGGGCATGCCGCGTGGGCGGCGCTGGCACCGGTGACGCGCAAGGTTGCGGAGGGCGCGGCCAACGTCGGGCACGTCTTCACGGGCGAGCAGACGAACATGCTGGTGCTGGCGCTCGCCCTGCGGATCGCCGACTCGCATCAGATTCCTGCGCTGCCGGAGATCATCTGCCTGCGGCGGCCGGACAGCCACCTCGTGATCATGGAGGGCCACACGCGCGCCACCGCGATCATGCTCGAGGCGCACCGGATCCCGCAGGTCGTGATCTACATCGGCTCATCGCCGAGCGTCGCGAGCTGGGGTTATCTCTAACTAGCTGTGGGGATTGAGTAGGAGGAGGATGGCCGGTCCGATGACCGCCACCCACAGCATGAAGCCGAGAAAGGCGACCCCGATGACGATGCCCATCGTCCTGAGTACCTGCAGCACCGGACTCATGGCCATTAGCCTAGCAGCGGCGCTTCGCCCCACCCGGCCGTGGCCTTCGGCCAGGGCCGACCTCCCCGCATGGCGGGGAGGTGAACACGAGGGAGTTGAGATATGACCAGGCCACGCAAGATCGCCCGCTACGGGTGGATTCCCGACCAGCCAGACCAGCGAGACCACCTGTACTCCGCGCCGGCGCAGTTCCTGATGGCGCTTCCGTCCAAAGCCGATCTTCGCCGCCGGTGCCCGGCGGTTTACAACCAGGGCCAGCTCGGCAGCTGCACGGCAAATGCGATCGGGGGCGCTATCGAGTTCGACCGCATGAAGCAGAGACTCTCCGACTTCGTGCCCTCGCGCCTTTTCATCTACTACAACGAGCGCGTCATCGAAGGGACGGTGCGCTCGGACAGCGGGGCCATGATCCGGGACGGAATCAAGTCCGTCGCGAGCCTGGGCGTGTGCCCCGAGCCCGAGTGGCCCTATCGCATCGCGAAGTTCGCGAACAAGCCGCCGGCCCGGGCCTACAACGATGCGAAGCTCGACCGCGCGGTTTCTTACCAGAGCCTCGTGCAGGACATCAACCAGATGAAAGGCTGCCTCGCGTCGGGGTATCCGTTCGTCTTCGGCTTCACGGTGTACCAGAGCTTCGAGAGCCAGACCGTCGCGCGCACCGGCCACGCGCCGATGCCGGGGTCGGGCGAGCGCCCGGTTGGCGGTCACGCGGTGATGGCCGTCGGGTATGACGACGCGAACCAGTGGTTCATCGTGCGCAACTCTTGGGGCGCGGCCTGGGGCATGAAGGGCTACTTCACCCTCCCCTACTCGTACCTGATCCAGCCCGCGCTGTCGTCGGACTTCTGGACGATCCGCCTGGTCGGGTAATTAGTGCCTGCGGGCCCTGTCCTCACTGAAGCAGACGCGGGCGCAGGGTGAGCCGCCACCCGCGTGCTTCCGTGCCCCTGTGCGCAGAGCGGCAATGACGATGGGACCTTCTGATTGCTCCCCGACCCTCCCCCCTGAACGGGGGGAGGGGGATTCCCTAGCATCCTCGCTGTGACCGGGCTTCTTACCGATCTTTACGAGCTCAACATGGCGGCCAGCTACTGGCGCCGCGGCATGAACGACCAGGCGACGTTCAGCCTCTTCGTGCGGCGGCTGCCCCCGACCCGGGGGTTTCTCGTGGCCGCGGGCATCGAATCCTGCCTCGATTTTCTGGAGGAGCTTCGGTTCGACGAGGACGATCTCCGCTATCTGAGCGAGACGCTCGGATTCACAGCTCAGGACCTGGAGGCATTTCGCCGGTTCAAATTCACAGGCGATGTCTGGGCTGTTCCCGAAGGCCGGGTCGCGCTCGCGGGGGAACCCCTTGTCCAGGTGACGGCGCCCCTGGCCGAGGCGCAGCTCATCGAGACGCTCCTGCTCAACCAGGTGACATTCGAGACCACGATCGCCAGCAAGGCGGCCCGGTGCGTGATCGCGGCAGCCGGCCGGGACGTCATCGACTTTGCTTTCCGGCGCACCCAGGGCATCGAAGCCGGGCTCGACGTGGCTCGGGTCTCCGCGCTGGTCGGGTTCGCCGCCACGAGCAATGTCGAGGCAGCCAGGCGCTACGGCCTGGTCGCGACCGGGACGATGGCGCATTCGTACATCGAGGCGTTCCCAAACGAGATCGATGCGCTTCGAGCCTTCGCGCAGGACTTCCCCGACCGCGCCACGTTTCTCGTCGACACCTACGACACCATGCGCGGCGTCGAACGCGCCATCGCCGTCATCAAGGAGCTCGGCCTGCGGGGCCGGCTTGGGATCCGCCTCGACAGCGGGAATCTCGGCCAGCTGGCCAGGCAGGCTCGGCGCGTGCTCGACCGGTCGGATCTCAAGCACGTTCGCGTCATCGTCAGCGGCGGGCTCGACGAGCTCCAGATCGAGGAGCTGGTGCGCGGTGGCGCACCGATCGATGCTTTTGGCGTCGGCACGAAGATGGGTGTCTCGGCCGACTATCCATACCTCGACACGGCTTACAAGCTCGTTTGCTATGGGGAACGGCCGGTCATGAAGCTGTCCCGAGGCAAGGTGACTGCCCCGGGTCGCACGCAGGTGTTCAGGAAGTCCCGGCCGTTCGGCGACCTGGTGACTCTGTTTGACGAGGCGGTCCCGGCCGGGCGCGAACCTTTGCTGGAGCGGTTGATGACGAAGGGACGGCGGAGCGGCAGCAGTCCTTCTCTGGCGGAGTCGCGCGCGCGCTTCCAGTCAGACCTCGCCCTGCTGCCCGAATCTGCGCGCGACCTGCGGGCGCCGAAAGCACCTCCGGTGCGGTCCAGCGGAGCCCTAGTGCGGATGTCAGAGGAAACGAAGCAACGGCTGCTTTGACTGCCCCCCTCCCCCACCCTACCCCCTGAACGGGGGAGGGGGAAGGGACTTAGTAGCGGAAGTAGAGGAACTCAGTCTTCGCGATTGAGTACGCGTACTGGTCGCCGACTCGGAACAGCCAGTAGCGCGTGTCACCTTCTCTCAGGAGCACGTAGTTGGCGTAGGTGAACTGGCCCGTGGTCGAAGGCGCGGCGCTCGGAAGGATGGCCGTGCTGGTGACGAGTCGAAGCGTCGTCGTCTTGGTGCCGGCCTTCTGGCTGGCGTCTAGAGTGCCGCTCGCGATGGGAATCGAGATGAGCAGCAGCAGGCCGAGCGCGCCGACGATCAGGCGCTGCGCCTGCGTTCTGCCGAAGCCGAGGCGCAGCAGGAAGACGACGCCGGCGATGGCGAGCGAGGCGGCCAGCTGGGCCGCGACCGAACCAGGTGACGCCCAGTGGTTGCCGAGGGCGACGAGCGCCAGGAACACCAGGTAGCCCAACACGGCGATGGCCGCCGGTCGCAGCCTGCGGGTCGGGGCGCTGGCTGCGAGGACGATGACGGTCATAGGCAGGAGAATCGAGCGCAGGCCCTGGGCCAGCACCTCAGGCAGTCCGAGCCCCAGGCCTTCGACCGGGATGCGGAAGTAGCCGAAGTAGCTCGCGAGGTAGGACCAGCCGGCGAAGACGTCCATGACGACGAGCACCGCGCCGGCGACGAGCAGCTCGCGCGTCCCCCACCGGAGCCCGGCGAGCAGGTCGGGAAGGGGGCTCGCCGGGTCGGTTGGAGCGAAGGCCTCTGGAGTCGTGGGGGAAGGGTTGGATGAGGCCTTGCTCCGTGGTGGGTTTGCTATCGACATGTGATCAGGTTTTCACCTTCGCGTCGTCACCTTCTCCTCCGCTCGGCGGCTGTATGACGGTGATGACGATGGTGCGGATCTCGACGAGGATGGTCTGGCAGACCGTGACCAGCGTGCCCGAATGTCCGTCCTCACCGAAGGCGGTCACCTGCACGGTGGAGATGCGCACGAGAAACGTCTGCTCGGTCTCCGAGGTGACGACGTTGAGGTGGTCGAACTCGTCCTCGTCGGCCTTGATTTCGTTCAGCTCAGGGAGCACGGAGTTGTGAAACTCGCCCTTGCCTCTTTCGATCGCGGCCTGCGTCGCGGTGCCCGAGAGCCTGGACACGGCCGCGAGCTGAGCGATCTGCGAGTCGCAGCTCGCCTCTTCGTTGTTGATCTTGACCACCACGGCGTCGCCGGCGGTCTTCACCTCGAGGACCAGACGGGCATGCTCGTCATCGCCATGCTGCCGGCTCGCCGATGCGACCGGACCCGTGGTGATGGTGATCGTGTTGCCGTGGATTGCAACGATCAGAGTCGGAACGGCCGCCACGACGACGACGGTCGTGATGATCACCGCGACGATCTTCTCGGTGAGGAACGTGACGATAGTCGTGATCACGAGATCACCTCCCTTTCACATCAGTAACGTCCCTGGGTCCTCGAACCTTGCGGACCCACCCCACCCGCCGGCTTCGCCGGCGACCTCCCCGGCAAGCGGGGAGGTGAAACACCCAGCGGTATTTACCTGAGTTGACGGTGGGGCTATTGGAGGGCTTTGGCCATGGCGTATTTGCGACGGATATTGGTGGGCGCGATCGGGGCCTTTACCCTGGCGGGCGCGGGCGCTGTCGGCGTCGGCGCGAGCGACACGCTGGTCGCGTTCGATTCGATGACGGGAGTTGCCCCTGCCGGCGTGAACGTGGTCAACGATCGCGGGATCGCGGCCGGTGGCGCGCCCTGGGTGATCAGCTCAGCAACAGGGACAGTCGACCATCAGGGCAACGTCTCGGTGCAGGTCACCGGGTTGATCATTCCGATCTTGAGCCCACCGCACAACCCGATCGGAGCTTTCAGCGCGACGGTGAGCTGCATCACTCCGGATGGTGTGATGAACGTGACGACCGGACCGTTCGCGGCAAGTCCGGCAGGTGACTCGACGATCAACGCCACGGTGGCCCTGCCGCACCCGTGCAAGAGTCCCGAGGTCTTCGTCGGAGTCACCAAGCCAAACGGAGTGTTTGTCTGGTTCGCGCACTCGAACAGCGACGACTGACAGATTCGCTTCACCCCTCCCCCCGACCCTCTCCCCTGCGGGGAGAGGGAGAAATAAAGAAAGAGGGCCCGCGCTTTGCGGGCCCTCTCCAGCTACCCCGTCTTCAATCTTGCGCGCTGGACCTGGTGAAGTCCAGCCTCTGGGCTCCCGACGGGGCTGGGCTGGTGAACTGGAACTTGGCTAAGCGGCCAGGCCGCGTTAGACTCGACCGCGGGAGCGCGCGACCTGCGCGCCGGTGATTCGTTGCGCGCGAGCGGCGAGCCGGATGGGACCAGTTGAATTCACTGGGGGTGTCTGATGCGAAGAGCAATCGCTTTGGCCGGGCTCGGCACGCTGGCAGCCATGATCGCGGGGTCGGGTTCGGTCTCAGCCGACTCGAGCCGGACCGACCTGAAGAACTACCAGCACGTGTTCGTGATCATGATGGAGAACACCGGCTACAAGGCCCTGATCGGTAACCCGAATGCACCCTGGACCAACATGGCCGCGAGCACGTATGGCCTGGCCACCAACTACACCGGGGTGACCCATCCGAGCCAGCCCAACTACATCGCGGCGACTGCCGGCATCCAGGGCGCGGACAGCGACCTCAACGAAACCCTCAGCGTGCCGAACATCGTCGACCAGCTCGAGAGCAACGGCAAGACCTGGAAGGGATACATGCAGTCCTACTCGTTGTGCACAGATCCACTCGCCGCTGCGTGCGGGAATCAGCTCTATGAGCGCAAGCACAACCCGTTCGTCACCTTTGCCGACGTGCAGAGCAGCCCGGCGCGGATGGCGAACATCGTGGACTTCAGCCAGCTGGGCACCGACCTCGCCTCGGGCAACGTCCCGGACTATGTGTGGATCAGCCCTGACCAGTGCCACGACATGCACGGCCGGTTCGAGAGCCCCGTTATCGACAACTGCAGCTTCACCACGGTGCAGGCGCTGATCGCAACCGGCGACGCCTTCCTGTCCAGCACGGTGAGCAGCATCATGTCTTCGTCCGCGTGGACCGGCAACTCGGTCATCTTCATCGCGTGGGACGAGAGCGACTTCACGGGTAATGGCTTTCAGGGATTCGGGGACGACTCCGGATGCTGCGATGCGCTCCCAGGCAAAGGCGGCGGCCACGTCGTGACGCTCGTGATCTCCCACTCCAACCACTCGGCTGTGACTTCGGGCATCGCGTACAACCACTACTCGCTCCTGCGCACGATCCAGGATGGTTGGCAACTGGGCTGCCTGGGCTTCACCTGCGACACGGCGAACGTGCCGGCGATGAGCGACCTGACGGGGCCGAAAGGCTAAGAGCGAACTCCAGGAGCGGCGGCCGGGCTGCAAATGCCAGGCCGCCGCTGACACTTTTCGTGACAGCTGGTCAGGCCTCTTCGCGGTACTGGCGCTGACCGGTCGCAGGGTCCTCATAGACACGCGTCAGCTTCCCGGTGGTCGGATCCTTGAACACTTCGTTCGTGGGCTTGAAGTTCCCCTGGGTTCCTCCGCGATAGCGCCGGTCCCAAATGAAGTAGCCGATGACCGCGAAGACGATCACGATCGCCAAGATCACGAGCTGCTCCCCCATGCTCAGGCGCTCCGCTCGACCACGGCCGCCGTGCCGTAGGCGACCACCTCGGTCATCGTCTGGCCCATCTCCGAGGAGTCGAAACGCATCATCACGACCGCGTTGGCTCCCATCGCCCGAGCGTTCTCGACCATACGATCCATCGCGTGGCGGCGCGTGTCCTCGACGAGGCGCGTGTACTCGACGATCTCGCCACCGCCGAGAGCCCGCAGCCCGGCCATGATGTTTCCGCCGAGGCCCCGGCTGCGCACCACTACGCCGAAGACCTGGCCGAGGGCCTGCTTCACCTCGTAGCCGGCAGGGCGCTCAGTGGTGGTGACGAGGACCGAAGCGGCGGCCTGTTGGGACATTGCTTCATCTCCAATCCGAGTTGCCGGCGTTCGATTCAGATAGTAGGGAATACCAAAGGGTTGAAATCGCGCGCTTAGAATCGCCGGGCATGGAAGGTCCGTGGACGCGGAATGAGACGAGTGCGTCGGGCCAGGTGTTCGAGTTCCGTCTGTGGGCTCTGCTGACAGAACAGTCGCGAGGACAACTGCACGTATTCCTGCCGCTGACCGACCGTGGGATCGACGCGCTGGTGCACCGGCTGACGGACGGAACGTACCTTCCAGTGCAAGCAAAGAGCCGATCCACCTTGATGGACGGCGAGGTGCACATCGTGGTCTGGGCGCAAAGCCTGGTCGATGACCAGGTCGTGATCGTCTCCGGTCTGGTCGTCGACGGGGGTCTAGGACCGACCTGTCTGGTGATCCCTGCGAGCGACTTCAAGCGCCACGCCTCTATCTCATCCGACGAGGGCCGCCCTATCTATTCGATGTATTTCGGGATGCGACCTCGTTCGGACAGCCGGTGGCTTCCGTGGCTTGTTCCGACCGAACGTCTTGCCGAACGGTTCGGGGTTGAGGTGGAAGCGCTATCGGAGGCGCCGGTCGAGGCTCGCCCGGAATGGCGGAGCGATGTGGGCTTTCTCGGTGAAGAAGAGGTCACGCGCAGCCTGGCCGAGGCTGGGGACTTGAATATTTTTCGCCCTTTTCCAGACCTCGAGACCGCTGAGATCGCCGTTCTCCATCTCACGACCAGGCGCGTGATCGGTCTTCAGGTCAAGACGGTGGATATCGACCAGGCCCGGTTGCACGCCACCGTTAACATTCGCGCCTCCAGCTTCCGCCCTTCGCCGACCACGTTTTTCACAGTCCTTGCTTGGCTCCGAGACCAATCGCAGTTCCACGAAGAGTTCTTGCTGATCCCGTCGATGGAGCTGCGTGAATTCCTGCGAGATGACGGCCACGGGCACCTCGAGTTCGTATGGCACCCGGGCTCAACCGCGGAAAGTCACTTGAACACTTACCGGCGTGAGTTGAGCGAGTTGCGAACTCTTGTCTCCGGACTTGTCCGATGAGCGACCTCGCTTAACGCATAGTAAGGCTGCAGTGAGCGTCGTTCATTTCGGGAACGCATGAGCGGATTCCGGTTATTTCGCCGAAAGAAGTTAGCGCCCGGCCTGACGCTGAACCTGTCTCGATCGGGTCCAAGCCTGCGAATAGGGGGCCGGGGAGCCGGGGTCACAATTGGCGGCCGCAGTCGTTTGCGTACGACCGTGGGAATCCCAGGCAGTGGCATCTACTACACCAAAACGGCGGGCGGCGGGCGGCGGCTCCGCAGGCGAGCCGTACCGATCCGATCGACGTATTCGACACCGACCGCAGCACCAAACTACAAGGGACTCTTGTACGCCTTCGGAGTAGTTGCGTTGATCGTCGTGACAATTGCAACGTACGGTCTGATCCTGATCCCCGCCGCCATCGGTCTTGGCGCGTGGATCTGGTACCGGAGGCGCCAGCCTGATTCGATCGCGGCACGAATAGTCACGCAGGCTATGTCTGCGCAGCCACTCGAAGCAGTGGCTCTCCTAAATCAAGCCCTGGAGGTTGATCCCCACGGCCTGAAGACTCTTGCGGCGTGCGCCAATTGGTTCTTCGAGCACCAGTGCTATCAAGATGCTGCCGAAGCGTATGCCGGACTCCTTCACCTTCAGGCCGACTTGAATGTCGAGCGGAAATATGTTGCGTGCTTGTTGGGAGCCGGTCGGGCAGATGAGGCTATTCCGCGCCTCGAGAGCCTGCGTTCGACGACGAGCGCCGACGATGGCCTGGGGGTTGCCGTTCTGAATGAACTTGCAACCGCCTATCTCCTCAAAGGCGATCCGGCCCAAGCGTTGGCTTTTGTTGGGCTTGCGCCACTCCAGAAACGCAATCTGGACTCGAACCTTCAGCTGTGTCTCTACCTTCGTGGCGTAGGTCGTTATCTCACAGGTGACCATCGCCACTCGGTATCTGACCTCGAGCGCCTCTATGCCGTGAACCCCAGTTTTGCGGACGTGATGGCGGCGAAGGCAGCCATGCAAGCGGGAACCTTTGCGTTCTCGTCCGCGAAACCCTATCCGGATTGGTATCCCACCGACCATCGCGAGACCGCCCTACCATCCGAGCCTCAGGCTGAGATTGCCGACTCACTCCCTACGCACGATTCGGGACCGCCACCGTCGCTTGAAACCGCTGACCGCCCGGAGGTCGGGCCGCCTATCGTCGCCGTCGATGCCAAATCGACCGCTGACCAATGACCATACGCAAAGTTAAGGACGTTCCCGGTGAAAATCCATGCGGCTAGACTGGCGTTTATGGCCCTTCCCGCCCAGAAGCTAGCCGCGTTGACTGATGCAAAGACGGCCGTAAAGGGCCTGCAGCAGTCGGCTCGTGGGCTCTCCGAACGCTTTTGGCTGTTGGTTCTCGGCGGTCTATTGATCGCCGCCGTCGTGGTGGGGCGACGCCTAGTTCAGGACCAGGACAATGCGTTTCTGGCTGCCCTCGACGCGGCGCCGCGGGACGATGAGACGCCGAGCCCGGACGAGGACGAGGCAGTCCGCGCCGCAGCCGCAGAGCCTACCGAAGACTGGCCTGAGGTGAGCCGGAGACTCCTCGGCTGAGCCAACCGCCCGAGTGGCGGAAGGCGATCAGCAAGTCCGCAACAACCACTCTTCAACGGCTGTCGAAGGTGGATCGCGAACGGATTCGGCTGGCGATTGACCGTCTGCCCGAAGGCGACGTTCGGCGCTTGGAAGGTGTGCCTGACCAATACCGCGCCAGGGTGGGCGACTGGCGAGTCCGCTTCAAGGTGAATCGAGTAGAGCGGGTCTTGACCGTGCTCGCGATCAGGCCACGCGGTGACGCCTACAAGCACCTGTGAATCTTTCAAGACGACAAGGAGTTCCATACCGGTCCCAGGCCGCTAGGCGTTTGGTCAGCAATTG
>JBGPEO010000100.1:0-9878 GCA_041482895.1 Candidatus Dormibacteraceae bacterium
AGGGCATAGACCGAGCCGTCGGCGATGCCGATGGTCAGGATCTGAAAGAAATATGACGGGTCGTGCTGAAGCACGTGCTGGATCGTGAGGACGACCGCGACCGCGACGATGAAGAGCCCGGCGAGCGTGGCGAACTGGGAGTTGCCGAAGCTGCGCAGCGTGGCCGGGGTCCGGGCCAGGGCTCCGATCAACTACTTCCCACTCCCAAGGTGACGCAATGATAAGGAGGGGGCGTTGCCGCCCCCTCCTTATTTTTCGAACTTACCGAATCTTGACTATCCGCCCTGCGAGAACTGAGCGACGAAGGTCCACGCCCCGCCCTTGACCTGCTGCAGCTGCAGCGTCGGGTGGGTGGGGTCGCCGTTGGCATCGAACGTGATCACGCCGGTCAGACCCTTGAAGCTGCTGGTCTTGGCGACGGCTGCGATGACCTGCGCGCGGGTCGGCATGTTGCCGCCGTTGGCGTCGATCGCACGACCGATCGCGTCGATCAGGATGGCTGCGCAGTCGTAACCCGCGAACGTGTAGGCGCCGATGTTGGACGATCCGGGGTAGGCCGCCGAATACGCGTCGACGACTGCTTTGGCGTCCGGGTTCTGCGTGGCGTCAGAGACGCCCTGGGTGGCGAACATGTTGCTGGTCGCCATCGAGCCCGCGTCCTTCAGGCACTGGCTGTCGCCGATGCCGTCAGGTCCGAAGTAGTAGATGTCGGGGTTGAATAGGCCTGCCATCTGGCCGCGCGCGATGCAGCCGCCGGTGGCCGAGGTGGCGCCGACGTAGATGCCCTGGGCACCCTTGTCTTTGGCGGATGCGAGGAAGTCCTTGAAGTCCTTCTTCGCCTTGGGGTCGTAGCTCTTGCGGTCGACGACGGTGCCGCCCTTCGCGCTGAATTCCTTGGCAAAGTTGTTGGCGACGCCCTGTCCGAAGGTCTCCTCGTCATCCCAGACGGCGACCTTGGTGATGCCGAGCCCGGCCGGCGGTGGGCCGGCCTTCAGTGCGAAGTCAGCCATGGCGGGACCCTGGAAGGTGTCCGCCGCGGCGACGCGGAAGTAGTTGTTGCTACCGGTCGGGCGGAGGCTCGCCGGTGTGTAACCGTTGGCGGTCTGGCAGTAGGCGAAGGCCTGCGTCAGGCACTCGTTGGTGTTCGACGGGCTGATCATCGCGAGCGGCGCCTGGTTGGCGACCGGGATCTCAGCCTTCGCGACACCGGAGTTGAACGGTCCGACCATGCCCAGGATCTTGGTGTTCGACAGCATCGCCTGGACGTTCTGAACGCCTTTCTGGGCGTCGTGCACGCCGTTGACCGCGTCGTCAAAGGGCACGAACTTCAGGGTGTAGCCGCGTACCGTGGCCGCACGGGTGACGGCGAACTGCGCGCCCTGCTGAGTGGGCAGGCCGCTGGATGCGTCGGCGCCGGAGACGGGAAGGTCGCTGGCGATGTCGATCTCGCCCTTGGACCCGCCGCCACCGCTCGTACCGCCGCAGGCGAATGCGACGAAGGTCGCCGTTATGAGGACTGCGAGTCCTCGAGCTCGAACCATATGGTTCCCCCTTGTGTTTGTAGGGAGGCCTGAACCATTTGGACCACACGCCTCCCCTCATTCGCCGCCCTCTTCCCAACTCAACACGTGGTCGGGGCGAGAGTGCGCCGGCGACGAATGCGGCCACATGGGATGGCCGAACGACTACTCCGTTCAGAACTTTGGACTCGACATAGGCTGCAAGTCAAGCGCGGGATTGCCCTGCTCTGGCAAATGCGTCCAAACGTGGGTGCGGCCCTATGTCAATATGGGAGTGCGGCGCTGTAATCGATGGTGGTAACCCAGGTCCAGGGGACTTCCGGGTCGGTGCCCGCAGGCCGGTAGATCGACAGCTGCCGGAGCGCGGTGTCGCCCGCTCGATCGAAGCCGATTATCCCGGTCGCGCCTGCGAACGCGGTGGTCGCCGCCAGCTCCGCGACGACGCTGTCACGAGCCGGCATGTTTCCCGCGGCCGCTTTGATCGCCCGATCGAGCGCGTCGTAGACGACCCCTGTCGCGTCGTAGGCCGCGATCGTCTCAGGGCCGAAATCCTCCGGACGCCCGAATTTGGCCTTGAACGCAGTGATGACGGGCCGTGCGCTGTCGAGCTGTCCAGCGTCGACCGCCGGGACGGTTGCGTAGATGCCCGCGGCGGTCGCGCCCGCGTCGCTCACACAGGCGGGATCGAGCGCGATGCCATCCGAACCCAGCAGCGGCGCCGGCGAATCCGTCCCGAACACGTTCGCCATCTGGCTGCGCAAGGCGCAGGCGTGGTTCGACGACGTGCCTCCGTAGTACAGGCCCTGCGCGCCATCGTTCCTGGCCGCTTGAAGGAAGGCCGTGGCGTCGATCGGCTTCGATGGATCGAGGTCCGCATGAGTGACGACGGTGCCTCCGAACCGGTTGAACCTGGCCGTGAAGGCGTCGCCAAGAGCCTGGCCGTAACCCTCGCCGTCGGTGAGCACAGCCACCCTCAGCAGGTGCAGCTGCTTGGTGGCATAGTCGGCGGCGGCCGGGCCCTGGAGCTCATCGGTGGTCGAAAGCCGGAAGAAGTTGTTGACCCCGGTCGGCCGGAGCTCGGCGGGGGAGGGTAGCCCGGCCGCCGCGCAGGTGATCGCGGTCCGCGCGGGGTTCAGAGCTGAGGGCAGGAAGGGCTCCTTGGTCAGGCAGCGGCTGCTCGTGCCAGGACTGACAAGCGCGAGGTGCGCGCGATTGGCGACAGGGATCTGGGCGCGCGCGACGTTCGAGTCGAACGGCCCGATCATCGCCAAAACCCCAGGCTCCGCGATCAGCGCCTGGATGTTCTGCAGGCCGCGCGCAGTGTCACGCGACGCGACGGCCGGATCATCGCGCGCGTCGACGGCGATGCTGAACCCGTCGAGGGTCGGGTGGCTCTGGACGAAGAAGCGAACTCCGTTGAGCGTGGAGGTGCCGGCTTGACCCTCGGCGCCGGTCAGCGGCAGGTCGACGCCGATCGTGATCGTCCTCGCTGACGGCGTGCCGCCGGCGTCGCCAGAACAGGCCGGCAGCGCGAGCAGGAGCGTGGTGCAGGCCAGCGCGGAGGCCCTCAGCAGAGACCGCATCGGGTGATTGTCCATGGCGCCGATCCTCTACGGCATTCCCGACACTCTTATACTCGTACTCTCTTCCCAGCCGGGCAATGCACCATGCCGCCCCGGCGCCAGGTCACAGGAGCGCCCCCATTTGAAGACCGAAACCGGTGAGCACCTAAAGCCGCGATCGCAGTATGCGGACGAGGCCGTCCAACTGGCGATCGCAGGCAAATGGGATGAGGCGGTGAAGCTGAACCGCACCATCATCGAGGACTTCGGTGCTGACGAAGAAACACAGAACCGCCTGGGCAAGGCGCTCTCCGAGCTCGGCAAGCTGAAAGACGCCAAGGCCAGTTACGAGGCCGCGCTCAAGCTCAATCCCATGAACTCCATCGCGAAGAAGAACGCGGCGCGCATCAACACGCTGCTTCACCAGAAGGAAGGCCTCAAGGTCGGCGGTACGAGAGTCGACCTGAACCTCTTCGTCGAAGAGATGGGCAAGACGATCATCACCGCGCTCGAGGGCGCGTCGCCCGACATCTGCTCCAAAGTCGCGGCCGGCGACGTGGCCGAGCTGAAGATCGACCATGACGGCATCGTGGCCGAGACGTCGCGCGGCGTCAGGCTGGGCACGCTCGAAGCCAAGCTGGCGCGGCGCCTGATCAAGTTCATGCGTGGCGGCAACCGCTACCAGGGCGGGGTCACCGCGTGCGACGGCAGCACAGTAAAGCTGATCGTCCGCGAGACCTACCAGGACCCCAAGTTCGTGGGCAAGCCGAGCTTCGCGATGCGGCGCAAGCGCGAGGTCGAGTTCCGGCCGTACACCAAGGAGAGCCTCCTCTCGCGCGACGTCGAGGTCTTTGCCGGCGAGGACGACGAAGAGGAGCCTTTGGTCGCGGCCGCGGCGAGCGACGACCTGGAGGAAGGCATGCACGCCGTCGAGGACGAAGCGGAGCCGGTCGACTTCAGCGAAGAAGCGAACGCCGACGGCGATGACGAGGACGAAGATGACAGCTAGCGAATCTCAGGTGGCCGCGGCCCGGAGGTCTCTTCACCGGCGGTAGTCACGAGTCAACCGACGTCGCCGGGCGCGCGCAGGGCGCATCCCCGCCAGTCCTGGGCGGCGTCCCAGGGTTTCGCGACCGCCTGCCGGACGAGGCCGAGGTGCTGCGAGAGGCACAGGAATCGGTCCTTGCCTAGATGCGCCGATGGGGCTATCGCCACGTGATCACGCCGATGGTCGAGAGCACCGAGGTGCTCGAGCGCGGAATCGGAGCCGACCAGCGACGCCGCCTCTTCAAGTTCGCGGATGCGCGCGGTGAGGTCATCGGCCTGGTCGGCGAGCGCACAGTGCCGGTGGCGAGGCTTGTCGCAGGCAAGCTCAGAGGATCGCCGCTCCCACTGCGGCTCTGCTACGCGGGCCCTGTCCTTTCGACCGATGAGGGCCGCTTCCACCAGCGTCGCGAGACCTACCAGGTGGGGGCCGAGCTGGTCGGAGCTCCAGGGACTGTGGCGGACGCAGAGGTGATCGCGCTCGCGGCTCGGTGCCTGCAGGCGAGCGGAGTGCAGCGCTACCAGGTCGATGTTGGCCACGCCGAGTTCTTCCAGGGGATCATGGACGCGGTCAAGCTGCCGGATGAGGTCAAGTCGGCCGTCCGCGCCGCCCTCGCCGCTCGCGACTTCGTGGCGCTCGAATCGCTCCTCGAGAAGACCCCTTTGCGCTCAGCCGAACACGAGCTGCTGCTCCGATTCCCGGCGCTGCGCGGCGGGTCTGAGATCCTGCAGGCCGCCGGCGGTCTGGTCCGGAACCGGCGCTCCGAGCGGGCGCTGGCGGAGCTCGCCGAGGTGCTGGAGATCCTGGTCGCGCATGGGCTGGGCGAGGTCGTAAGCCTTGACCTGGGAGCCATCCGCGACTTCGACTACTACACCGGGATCATCTTCGAGGGCTACGGCCCGGATGTTGGGCGCCCTGTCGCCCAGGGTGGGCGCTACGACGGGTTGCTGGCGCGCTTCGGACGGCCCGCTCCGGCGACGGGTTTCGTCGTGCAGCTCGACCTCGTCTGGGAGATGCTCATGCGGGCCCCCCGGCCTCCGGCTCTGCCGAGGATCGACGCAGCCCTGGCGTGGGACGGCTCGGGCTTGAAGATCGCGCTCAAGCTTGGCTCGACGCTGCGGCTGTTCGGGATGCGCGCGGTCGTCGACACGCAGTCGCGCGACCAGGCGGCGTCGAAAGCCTGGTGGCGCACGGTGGGCGCGGTCAACCTGATCCACTGCCGGAACGAATCGAGCGTCTCGTGGACCGCTCGCGGACAGCGCACGCGCCGCCTCCCACCCGAGCAGGTCGCTGGGCGCCTCGCCGGAGGCCTCGCGTGACGCCGCGCAAAGCGGATACGGCCAGCAAGGTGTCGATCGCCGTGCCGACGGGAGCGCTCATGCCCGGCGCCCTGCGCCTGCTGGCTCGCGCTGGTGTGGCCAGGCTCAGCGCCGATGAGCTTGGACGCCAGCTGCTCGTCGATCGCGCTTCTGTCCGGGTGATCCTCGTGCGGCCGGCCGATGTGCCCGCCTATGTGGATCACGGGGCGGCCGACCTCGGGATCGTCGGCAAGGACATCCTCTGGGAGACGCCCGGAGAGCACTACGAGCTGGTCGACCTCAAGTTCGGCGGGTGCCGGCTCGTGCTCGCGGTGCCCCTCGCATCGAAGCTGAACGGTCCTGAGACGTGGCCGCCGCAGCTGAGGGTGGCCACGAAATATCCCCGCACCGCGAGCGCGTGGTTCGAAGCGCGTGGCCAGGCGGTCGAGGTCGTGAAGCTGCACGGGTCGGTGGAGCTTGCGCCGCAGGTGGGGCTCGTCGACGCGATCGTTGACCTCACCGCGACCGGCCGCACGCTGAAGGAAAACCGGCTGCGGGTGACCGCCACGCTCGGAGCATCGACCGCGCGGTTGATCGCCAACCAGGCCAGCCTCAAGACGCGGACCGCCGCGGTGCAGGCGGCGGTCGGGCGGCTTCGGGAGGCGGCGGGCTGATGGGCGTGAAGCGCTTCGACGTCGGCTCGTGGCTCGACTCTCCGATGTCGCGCCGGAGGCTCGACCTGTCGCAGTTCACAAAGGAACGAGCCGTGGTGGCGGACATCTGCGCACGTGTCGCGGCCGAAGGGGACGACGCGCTGCGGGAGCTCGGAGCGAAGTTCGACGGTTGGGCGCCGGAGGCCGGCGAAACCTTCGAGGTGCCGAAGCGCGAGCTGGCGGCGGCTGCCGGCAGGCTGCCGGCCGCAGACCGGGCGGCTCTCGAGTTCGCCGCCGAGCGGATCCGGGCCTTCCACGAGCGGCAGGTGCAGCCGAGCTCCAGCGGGTTGCCGGGCCTCAAGCTGATCACGCGACCAGTCCGGCGCGCCGGTCTGTATATCCCTGGGGGTCGCGCCGCTTATCCGTCCACCGTGCTCATGACGGTCATACCAGCGCGCATCGCCAAGGTGCCCGAGGTGGTCCTGGCGACTCCGCCCCGAGCCGATGGCACCGTTCCTTCGGCCATCCTCGCGGCCGCGCACATCGCCGGTGTTGACGCCGTCTACCGGGTCGGAGGCGCTCAGGCGATCGCCGCACTCGCATACGGGACGGCCACGATTCCTCGCGTCGACGTCGTGGCGGGGCCGGGAAACATCTACGCCACCCTTGCGAAACGCGAGGTGTTCGGCGCCGTGGGAGTCGACGGCATCGCGGGTCCGACCGAGGTGATGGTGATCGCGGACGAAAAGGCGAGGCCGGATTTCGTGGCCGCGGACCTCGCCGCGCAGCTGGAGCACGACCCGCTCGCGTGGGCGGTGTTGATCACCGATTCGTCGCACCTCGCGGACCGGGTGGAGGAGGAGCTGGAGAACCTGGTCGGCGGCCTCGAACGCAAGGAGATCATCCGCAAGGCCAGCTGCTGCATCGTTGTCGCCGACGACCTCGACCAGGCGATGCAGCTGGCCAATGATTTCGCGCCGGAGCACCTGCTCATCGTCACAGAGGATGCAAGCCACCGCGCGACACAGATCGACAATGCGGGCGCCGTCTTCGTCGGGCCGTATGCAACCGTGCCGCTTGGCGATTACGTCGCGGGACCGAATCACACTCTGCCTACCGGGGGCGCGGCCAGGTTTGGTTCGCCGCTCGGCGTCCACACCTTTTTGAAGCGAACGAGCATCCTGAGCCTCAATCGCGGCGATCTCGAGATGCTGCGCGAAGCATGTGTGCGCCTCGCGGAGCTTGAAGGTCTCGGAGCCCACGCTCACGCAGTGGAGGTTCGATTTGAGTAGATCTGTCAGGGTCACGCGTAAAGGCCAGATCGCGCGCAAGAGCAAGGAGACGCGCCTGGTGGCGAAAGTGGATCTCGAAGGGCGCGGCCGGATCAAAGTCGCGACCGGGCTGCCGTTTCTCGACCACATGATCGAGCAGGTCGCCCGCTACGGCGGGTTCGATCTGACACTTCGCGGGTCTGGCGACCTGCACGTGGACGCGCATCACCTGGTCGAGGACGCGGGCATCGTCGTCGGCCAGGCGCTGTCGGCGGCGCTCGGTGACCGGATCGGCATCAGGCGGTTCGCATCGGCTTACGCCCCGCTCGACGAGTCGCTCGCCCGGGTCGTGATCGACCTCGGCAAGCGTCCCTATCTCTCCTATAACGTGGCGCTGCGCGGACGGATCGGGACCCTCGAATCAGAGGTGATCGAGGAGTTCTGGAAGGCCCTGTCCATCCACCTTGGGGCGACCATCCACGTCGACTCGATTCGAGGGCGCAACCGCCACCACATCGCTGAGGCGACCTTCAAAGCGCTTGGCCTCGCCTTGCGCGACGCGATGTCGCCGGGCGGCGCCGCCGGAGTGCCGTCATCGAAGGGACTGCTGGGATGAACAATCTGCTGCGATTCACCCCCCTCCCAACCCTCCCCCTGGAAGGGTGAGGCGCACGTGATCGCCATCGTCGATTACGGCGTGGGCAACATCCGCTCCGTCGAGCGGGCGCTTGCGCACGTGGGGGCCGAGCCGAAGCTCACGGCGGATCCCGACGAGCTGGAGAGGGCCGATGGCGTCGTTCTGCCGGGCGTCGGGGCTTTCGCCCCGGCCCTGGACAAGCTGTCCGAGCGCGGGCTGGGACGGCGCATCGTCGAGCTTGCCAAGAACGGAAAGCCACTGCTCGGCGTGTGTCTCGGCTATCAGCTGCTCTTCGACGAGTCGGAGGAGCACGGCCACCACAAGGGTCTCGGGCTGCTGCCGGGAAAGGTGGTCAAGGTCGAAAGCAGCGCGCGCCTTCCGGTGATCGGCTGGTGCCGCCTCCAGCAGAGTGGCGACTCCATGTTGTGGTCGGGCATCAAGGACCGTTCCTATTTCTATTTCGTCCACTCGTACACGCCGTCCGCGTCGGACAGCGCGATCGCATGGACGGAGCACTCACCCGTGGCGGCGGGGGCCAGGGGCAACGTGATGGGCACGCAGTTCCACCCGGAGAAGAGCGGGCCCGACGGCCTCCGCGTGTACAAGAACTTCGTGGCCTACTGCAGCTGATGCCCGCCAAACGCATCATTCCGTGCCTCGACGTGACCGACGGTCGAGTCGTCAAGGGAGTCAAGTTCAGGAACCTGCGTGATGCGGGCGACCCCGCGGAGCTGGCGGCCACTTATGACCGAGAGGGCGCCGACGAGATCGTGTTCCTTGACATCACTGCGTCGTCAGATGCGCGAAAGATCCTGCTCGGCGTGGTCGAGCGAACCGCGGACCAGGTCTTCATCCCGCTGACTGTGGGAGGCGGGGTGCGGAGCGTCGAAGACATGGCCGAGCTGCTGACGCACGGCGCGGACAAGGTCTCGGTCAACACGGCGGCGCTCGAGAATCCCGACCTGATCGGTGAATGCGCGGAGGTCTTCGGCTCGCAGTGCGTGGTGCTGGCGATCGACGCGCGCAGGCGTAAGGCGGCGGCCGGGCATGCGGGCTGGGAAGTGTTCAGCCACGGCGGGCGGCGCACCAGCGGACGCGATGCGGTCGAGTGGGCGGTCCTCGGCGAGCAGCTCGGGGCGGGGGAGATCCTGCTCACATCGATGGACAAGGACGGGACGCACGAGGGCTATGACCTCGCGCTGCTGAAGGCGATCTCGTCGGCGGTGCGGCTCCCGGTCATCGCGTCGGGCGGCGCGGGCAGCGTCGACCACATGTACCAGGCCCTGACCGAAGGGGGCGCCGAAGCGATGCTCGCGGCATCCGTCTTCCACTTCGGGGAGCTGTCGATCGCGGGGGTGAAACAAGAGCTTGCGGCCAGGGGTTTGGAGATCAGGCCATGAAATTGGACAGGAAACAGGACATCAAACCGGACTTTTCGAAAGGCCTGGTGCCGGCCGTCGTCCAGGACGCGGAGTCCGGCAAAGTGCTGATGGTCGCCTACATGGACGAGGAGTCGTGGACACGCACGCGTGAGAGCGGCCAGGCGTGGTTCCACTCGCGTGAGCGCGGGTTGTGGCGGAAGGGTGAGACGTCGGGCAACACGATGGATGTGCTCGAGGTGCGCCTGGACTGCGACCTCGATTCGGTGTTGCTGAAGGTGAAGGCGGCCGGGCCGGCGTGCCACACCGGCGCGGAGTCGTGCTTCTTCAACGAGCCGTGACTTAGTTCGCCGTGGCGGCGGGCGGCGGGTAGGGCGCGAAGATGGTCGCGGGTAAAAGGACTGGGAAGAGGGTGTCGGGGTGGGGTCTGACTAGCTTGAAGGGCGCGGGTAAAGTGACTGGGAAGGGGGTGTGGTCGGGGGTCTCGGCGGTCTGGATGAGGGCTCGGAGAAG
>JBGPEO010000101.1:0-9876 GCA_041482895.1 Candidatus Dormibacteraceae bacterium
GTGGTCGGGGGTTCAAATCCCCCCTCCCCGACCAGTTCCCCCCTCGAGCATTGTCCGGAAACACCTGGTCGGAAGCCCTGCGGCACTACAACAGGGCATCGATCATCGCGTCGGCGACAAACTGGCCGAACTTCTTCAGCGGCATGCCCCGACGCAGAACCAAGAGCTCATACATCTCTATTGCGCTGTAGGTCCACAGGACGTCGGCGGCGTGTGTTGCAGTGACGCCACGGCGCAGGTGGCCGGCTGCGTGTAGGCGCCGGGCATTGTCGGTCATACGACGGTCGCGATCGGCGTCCATCTCGTCGAGAACGGCCCGCAGCTCTGGGTCGCTGCCGGCGGCATCTCGCACAAGGAACAGGACGGGCGCAACCTTGGGCGCTATCTCCGTGACGAACGCCCCCCAAGCCCGGATGATCCTTCGTGGATCGGGCTCGCGCGCTTGGAGCTGGTTTGACCGCTGCTCCGCCGGCACCGGACCCTCCCCTTGGAGCGCCCGCTCGCTGATGGCCCGCACAAGTCCAGGTTTACCCCGGAAGGACTTGTAGATGGTGTCGACGGATACGCGCGCATCATCCGCGATCGCTGCGATTGTCGTCGCGGCGTAACCGTCGCGCAGGAAACGTCGCTCCGCTGCCTCGATGATCCGATCGCGGTTCCTGCGCGCCCCCTTCAGGCGGAGGCTCGCGTCGTACGGACGTTTGCTCTTGACAGCCTGCCGACCACGCCCTAGACTCGACATTGGTTCCAGTATACTAGAATGAAAGCAATACTCACAGCGAGGAAGGGGCAGGGATGAGCGGACCTCTTGCGACGATCGAGCGCTTGGTGCTCGCGACCAACCAACACGACATTGAGGCTTTGGTCGCGTGCTTTGCCGAGGACTACGAGAACGAAACGCCGGCACACCCCGCTCGGGGATTTCGCGGCCCGGCACAGGTGCGCCGCAACTGGGAGCAGATCTTCGCCTTCGTCCCCGATATCAAGGCCCAGGTAGTCCGAAGCACGGCCGACGGCGAGACCGTGTGGACTGAATGGGAGATGCAAGGCACCCGCGGCGACGGAAACGCTCATCACATGTATGGCCCGATTGTCTTCGGCGTGCGGGACGGCGTCATCAAGTGGGCTCGCTTCTATCTCGAGCCGGTGGACGCGAGTGACCTGACGGTGGACGATGCGATTCGCCAACAGGTCCGGCAGTGATCCTGGTCGTCGGTGGCACCGGACAGCTGGGAACAAGGATCGTCAAACGGTTGCGTCAGCGTGGCCTGGAAGTGCGCGTGCTCACGCGCGATCGCAGTCGCGCGGCCCACCTCATCGATGTAGGTGTCGAGGTCGTGGAGGGCGACGTCGCTGAGACGGCTGCGGTTCGCCGAGCTGTCGAAGGGGCAAGGACCGTGGTTTCGGCGATCCAGGGCTTCTTCGGAACCAAGGGCGCCAGTCCAGCTACGGTCGACCGCGACGGCAACCTCAACCTCATCCGTGCCGCGCGCGAGGCGGGAGTCGAGCACCTGGTGCTGGTCTCGGTCAAGGACGCGTCCCCAGACCACCCCATGGAGCTGATGAGGATGAAGTACACGGCAGAAGAGGAGCTGAAGGCCAGCGGCCTGGCCTGGACGATCATCCGGCCGGCGGCGTACATGGAGACCTGGTGTGAGGTGCTCGGTCGCCCTCTCCTGAAAAAGGGCAAGACCCAGGTGTTCGGCCGAGGTCGCAACCCGATCAACTGGGTGTCAGCGTCTGATGTAGCCCAGTTCGCGGAGCTCGCGATCGTGGATCCGGCGATGCGCAGCCAGGTGATTGAGGTG
The DNA here is from genome assembly GCA_041482895.1 of Candidatus Dormibacteraceae bacterium. Classification (GTDB taxonomy): domain Bacteria; phylum Chloroflexota; class Dormibacteria; order Dormibacterales; family Dormibacteraceae; genus Palsa-870. The sequence continues at coordinate 1,809 of JBGPEO010000101.1, forward strand.
GGTGGCCCAGAGAACCTGACCATGACCGAGTTCGTGGATGTCTTCCGGTCCGAGACCGCATCGGGCGGCCAGGTTGGCCACATCCCACCTGTGGTGATGCGGCTGGCCACAGTGGCAATGAGCATGATGAACCCGGGCATGGCCAGGCAAATCCAGGCTGGCATCGTCATGGACTCGCGACTTCAGGCTTTCGATGCGTTGGAGACCCGCCGGCGCTTTCCGTCGATCCCGGTAACGAGCCTGGCTGAGGTCGTACGACGTGACTTTGCCGATTCCCCAGGAGTGGCTGGAGCCGCTCGCGGTGGGCCTTGATGAGGTCGAGGACGCCGCCGCCGAGTTCGGGCCGAGAGTTCAAATAGAGTCCCGCCTCCCCGACCACCGCCTCTTATTGACGGCTCTCCGATCGCCTGCACGTCTCGCCGCCAGCACGGTCCTGACGATCCGAGTTGACGCATTACGGTTAGCGGCGCAGGATGCCGTGAACATGAAGCTAACCGCGCTGCTTGGGATCGCTCTTGCCCTTTCCGCATGCGGGGGCGCGACCACTGTCGCTTCGAACGCCGAGGCTCTTGCCCGCGGCGCTACGGTTAAGACACTCGATGCCGGTCAACTCGGCAGTCTGCCGACTGGTCCCGTCTATATCCGGATGATTCGCTTCGCCCAACCGGCCGGCTACGTCATCAACTCGAAGCAACATGTCGCCAGCGTCATTTATGTCGAGACTGGGGTGCACCGGTTGATACTCAACGGCCAGCCGCCGATCGACCTTACGGCAGGGCAGGCGATATTTCACCAGAGCGTGGCGCACACCCATCTGAACCCCGGGCCGGATCCCAGCGTGTGGTATTCCATCGCCATCTGGTCAAGCTCCGCTCGCGGTGTGCCGCTCGTCGATCCAATCGCGCGGGCCGCGTTTGAAAGCGACGACATCGTGCGGGACAGTCTGCCGCAGGTGGCCTACTCACAGGTCCTCCGTCAGGTCACTCTGACGAAGTCCGGAACATCCGGAGCGCATCGGTTTGGTGGACTCGCGGCCTTCTACGTGCTCAGCGGTGCCGTGACGTTCAAGATCGCTCACCGGCCTTCCGTCACCCTGAGTCTCGGCGACGGTGTAGCTGTTCTGCCGGATGTCCCGCTCCAGGAGGTAAATGCAGGGCCGGGTCAGGCGGTGTATCTCGAATTCATCACTACCGCCGTCGGCAAAAACTTCGAGGTGACGCTCCAGCAACCACCCGCTGCCTGACTACCCGATGCGGCGGACCCGGTTGTCGTCGCCGTCCGCGACATAGATGGCACCTTGCGTGTCGACGGCAAGGCCCAGCGGCGTCTTCATCTGCGCGATCGTGCTGATAGTGCCGCTCACGTCAAGCCGCCTGACCCGGTGGTTCAGCGCATCGGCGATGAAGACGTTGCCCCGCGAATCCACCGCCAGCCCCTGGCCAATTCCTTCGAGAGGATTGGTGGCGAGGTTCAGCTCCGCATAGACCGCGGGGCGCCCGTCTCCGAAGTAGCCGGGCACGCCGGTGCCCGCAACGGTGCCAATCTGCCCGTTGACGTCGACGCGGCGCACGCGCTGGTTGAGGGTGTCTGCGATGTACAGGTTGCCTTCGCCGTCAAATGCGAGGCCGCTTGGGGCGTGGAGAACCGCGTCGAGGGCAGATCCGGCTTCACCGCGGTAGCCGGCCTCACCGGTCCCGACCACCGTGTGGATCGCGCCGTCTGGCCCGAGCTGCCGGATCACGTTGTTGCCCGTGTCGGCGATGAAGAGCGTGTCGTTGAAGCCGATGGCGAGGCCGGTCGGCAAGTTCAGGTTGGCTTCCCGCCCGGCTCGTCCGTCACCCGCGTAGCCGGCCTCGCCGGTGCCCGCAACTGTCGTGATCGTGCCATCCGCATCGACGCGACGGACCCGGTTGTTCAACGTGTCGGCGATGTAGACGTTGCCCGCGCTGTCGACGGCCAGGCCCTGGGGTGTGTTGAGCTGCGCCTGCGCGGCTGGAGCGCCATCACCGCCGCTGCCGGCCGTCCCGGTGCCTGCGAACGTGCTGATCCGCCCGTCTTTCTTGACCTCGCGAATCCGGTTCCCCTCGGCGATGTAGATCTCGCCTGCTGGTCCGATGGCGAGTGCGAGCGGCCGCACGAGCGCAGATGCGGACGCCTGGCGTCCGTCGCCTGAGAAGGCGCGCTCGCCCGTTCCCGCCACGGTTACGACGCGCGGTCCTGTTGCCGCGGGCGCCGGAAGCCAGCCATTGGCCAAGGCAAGTCCCGCCAGGAGCACTGCGCCGATTACGCACACGCCGACCGCAGCCGCGAGGCGCTTCGGAAAACGAGGCAGCACTCGGCCGCGAGCAGGTGGCTCGGCACGGCCCCCCGCTGGGACGCTGGATGCAGAAGCTCCGTTGCCCGTCAAGCTCGCCGTCACCCAGTTGGCAATCTCCACACGGGAATGGACTCCGAGCTTGCCCCGGATCTGCTCGACGTGGCTCTCCGCCGTGCGCTCAGAGATGAAGAGCCGGGTGGCAATTTCCCGGTTCGTCAGGCCCTGAGCGACAAGGGCTGCCACCTCTCGCTCGCGGCGGGTGAGACTGGGCGCCACCACAGGGATCGCGCAGGAGCATAGCAACGCCATCTGATCGGCGGGTTGAGAAACCGGTACCGAATTCCGGTACCGATACCGGTATTTCCACCCATGACGGCCCCATCAGGCCTGCCTAGCCTCGAGTTCACCAGCCGAGCCGCGGGCACGGCGAAAGAAATCAGGTTCAGGAGGAAATCTCGGAATGAAGAGACTCACCGTGGTGCTCGTCGCGGCCGCACTGATGGCTGCGTGCGGCGGAGGCACAGTCAGTGTCGCGGCGAAGCCGTCAACGCCGCCCGGCCCCGTGACCAAGTACCGGAACGCGTTGCCCGGGCAAACTGCTGTTGCGCCGATCGACCTCATCCAATCGATCCTCGACTTTTCCCCCGGCGCCGCGAGCGTGGTGCACAAACACATGTCGTCCAACCTCGGCACCGTGCTGCAGGGGCAGATCACGATCAAGATGGCCGCCGGCGACAAGCAAGCTTCGGCTGGGGAGATGCTCGTCGAGCCGCTTAACCAGCCCGTTCAGGCGGTCAACATGGGCTCCGGCGAGGCGATGGTCGCGGTCGCCTTCCCTGTGCTGCACGGCGCAAAGCCGACAGCCGCGGTCGCTGGGCAGCCCGCCCCGGCGACGCCCAACAAGACGCTCTATAGCTTCACCTTCGACTCGCCGAGCATCAGCGGCGGCTACAGCTTGGTCCAGCAGGTCCTCGACTTCGCTCCGGGTTCCCAAACGCTTAAGCACCGCCATGGCGGCCCCGGCGTGATCACCGTGCTCCAGGGCCAGGTCACCCTGAACAGCGATGGGGTCGAGAAGACCTACGGCGTGGGGGAAAGCTTCACCGAAACCCCGGGTCAGACGCTGCAGGCCTTCAACCGGGGAAACACCGAGCTGATCGTCGTTGCCACCTACCTCCTCCCGGACGGCGCGCAGCTGACGACCAACGTCTAGACGCCGGGACGTCTTCCCTGCTCAGTGGGGAGGACGGGCTCGTTGACATCCACACCAATTGGAGAAAGAAAGTGAAGCTCTATCGGAAGCTCGTCCTCGTCTTAGGCGCGATCACGGTCATAGCCTCAGCAGGAGCGACGATCGCGCTCGCCAATTCGGGAACCTTGATCACAACCACGATCCTGGGCCACCGGGCGACCCTCTCGGACAGCGTCCAGGTGAACCAGGATCGGGTCAAGTTCCAGACCAAGGATCCGACGGATGTCCTGGTGCAGACGATCACCTTCCAGCCGCAGGGCAGCTCGGGCTGGCACTTCCACCCGGGCGTCGTGATTGTTGTCGTCGAGTCCGGCCAGGTCACCACACACGACGCGAGCTGCCAGACCGCAACGTATGGCCCGCACCAGTCGTTCGTCGAGAGTGGGACTGAGCCCTTCATGGTCAGCAATGAGAGCGCCACGGACAAAGCTGTCGTGTATGCGACTCTCGTCGTGCCGGCCGGAAGTCCGTTCAGGATCGAGACCGCCCCGCCGGCGTGCGCGTAGCCAAAGTTCCCTGGGCCGGGTTCGCCCGGCCCAGTCCCGCTCACAAAATGGAGCTCCACGTGCCGAACGGTCGGGGGGGGACGGGACACTATTCAAGATTGACGATTCGGAGGTTGTGGCGACTTTCGTATCGCCGCATCACAACCCTCGCACCAGTCGTGCCTTAAGAGCGCCGGGTCGGGCGCCCTCTATAGTCGCCTGAAATGTCGGAGGGTGTGGTCGCGGAGGGATCGACCCGAAAGGCATCGGGGTGGGTCAGGCTGCTGGTGCTCTTCGGGATCGCTTCGACGGTCGAGGCGTTCACCGTTTCCCACGTCTTTCGGTTCATGCCCCTCTACCTCGCGACGGTGCACGTGTCACCCCCGGAGGTGCCGGCCTGGACCGGGTACCTCAACGCGGCGTTCTTCCTGTTCGGGTTGCCGCTGGTTCCTTTCTGGGGCGTCTGGGCGGAGCGTTACGGGCGCATCCCGATCATCGCCCGCAGCGCCTTTGTCGAGATGGTGGTCTTCTCTGTGCTCTGGTTTGCGCAGAACCGGTGGCAGGCGGCGTTCGGTTTGCTTCTCGTTGGCTTTCAGCTTGGAAACACCGGGGTCATGCTCACCGCTTTGCGAGCTGTGACGCCGCATGGCCGGGTCGGGTTCGCGATCTCGCTCTTCGGCGTCACGCCATCGCTCGGCTTCGCGCTCGGCCCCGCGATCGGCGGCTGGCTGGTCGACCACAGCTTTCTCAACCTGCACACCCTGTTCGCGCTCGACGCGGCGATGTCGTTGGCGGCGGGCGTCATCCTGCTCGCGTTGGCGCGGGAGGGACCGCGCCCGCCTGGGCCTCCCGGTTCGGCAACACGCCTGGCCCTGGGAGCTTTGCGGATGGCCCTCACCGGACGCGTGACCTTGATCGTGTTCGGCGTATTCGGACTGGCTTACTTTGCGCAGCAGATCGCGAACCCGTTCCTGCCGCTCCTGGTGCTGAGACTCATCGGCGGTTCGTCCGGCGCCGCCGGCCAGATCGGCATCGTCTTCGGCGCGTCGGCTCTCCTCGGAGCCCTGCTCTCGCCGCTTGCCGGCGCCGCAGGCGATCGGTATGGCTTCAGGCCTCTGCTCGCGGGGGCCTGCGTCCTTGCCGCGGCGAGCCTCGCAGGGTTGGCGGCCGCCCCGAATCTGTTCTGGCTCACGGTGGGTGCGGTCGCCCTCGGCGCCGCCACCGCGACCGCGGTCTCGATGGTGTTCGCGCTCCTGGCCACCTCGGTTCCCGAGGAGCGCCGGGCGACAACGCTCAACCTGGTCTTGCTGCCGATCTACTTCTCATCGATCGTCGGGGGCGTGGTGGGAGCGCTCCTCGTGCGCAACGGACTCGACACAGTGCTTTTGACAGGAGCTGCGATCTCGTTCCTCGCCGCGCTTCTGACCACGAGATTGCCCTCGGCCCCCCGGGCCGCTCAATGACGGACTGTGGGGCGCGCCCCACAGCAATTTGTCTAAACCGCCGCTTTCTCCGGGTGGAGCGTTGACCCTCGCGCGGCTGCTGGTCATGAGCCATGATCAGTTCCGCGCAGTCAAAGCCCTGGTTGGTCCGGGCCTCGTGGGGGCGATTGAGCCATGCCGAAGGTCACCTTGGTCGGAGCGGGAAGTGCGGTCTTCGCTCGCCAGCTGATCACCGACATCCTTGCCGTCGACGGCCTGGATTCCGGGACCTTTGCACTCGTCGACATCGACGCTGCGCGGCTCGAGCTGGCGCGACAGATCGCCGCGCGGCTGGTCGAGCTCTCCGGCAAGCGGTGGACGGTCAGCGCATCGACGGAACGCACCGAGGTTCTCGAATCCAGCGACTACGTCATCAACTCCATCGAGGTCGCAGGTCTCGAGCACGTCCGGGCGGACTACGAGATCCCCAAACGCTACGGCGTCGACCAGTGCATCGGCGACACCATCGGGCCGGGCGGCATCTTCAAAGCCCTGCGCACCGGACCCGTCTGGCTTCAGATCGTCGCCGACGTCGCGCGCCTCGCGCCTCGCGCGCGCCTCATCAACTACAGCAACCCGATGTCGATCCTCACCCTTGCCGCCGCGCGCGCGTCCGACCTGGAGGTGGTGGGGCTCTGCCACAGCGTCCAGGGAACGTCGCGTCAACTGGCGAGCTACCTCGACATTCCCTACGACCGGATCACGTGGCGCTGCGCGGGGATCAACCACAACGCATGGTTCACGACTCTCGAGCAGAACGGCGAGGACCTGTACCCGCTGCTCCGCCGGCGCGCGGCAAGTCCGGAAATCTACGAACGGGATCCGGTGCGCTTCGAGGTGATGCTGCGTCTGGGCGCTTTCGTCACCGAGTCGAGCGGCCACTTCTCGGAGTACGTCCCGTACTTTCGCAAGCGGCCCGACCTGCTTGCCCGGTACACGCGGGCCGGATACCTGGGCGAGAGCGGCTTTTACGCGAATAACTGGCCGGACTGGCGTCGCGCCAACGACGAGTTGATCGCGTCGATGCTTCGCGGCGAGACTCCGGTGCCGACCGCGCGCGGCCATGAATACGCGTCGGCGATCGTCGAGGCGATCGAGCTTGGGCGCGAGGCGACGATCCATGGCAACGTCGTCAACAAGGGTTGGATCGACAACCTCCCCGAGGGGTGCGTCGAGGTCGAGTGCCGCGTCGACCGAGGTGGTCTCCATCCCGTGCATTTCGGTCCTCTGCCAGAGCAGCTCGCTGCACTGAACCGGTCGCACATGGCCGTGCACGAGCTGGTCGTGCAAGCGCTGTTCGAACGGGACCGCCAGAAAGCCAAGTACGCGCTGATGCTCGATCCGCTGACGGCTGCGGTGTGTTCGCTCGAGGAGATCGACCGTCTATTCGAGGAGATGTGGGAAGCGGAGAGAGGGAGTCTTACTGCCTTTGACTAGGCCACGGCTCTGCCGAAAGATCGGGCTCCGATGGCGATCGCGATGATCGTCAGGATGAGCATGATCGCCACGCCTTTGGTGACGCTGGGATCGGTGATGTGGTCGCGGAACACAGCGCGCGCGGCGTCGACCGCGTAGGAAAGCGGGTTCAAGGCGGCGATGTTACGCAGCCACTGAGGCGCCAGGCCGAGGGGAAGCAGCACCCCTGAAAGCAGCAGGACGGGAAGAGTCGCGGTGAAGATGATCGGCGCATATGTGTTCTCATCGCGCGCCCACAGCGCCACCGCATAGCCGATCGATGCCGTCAGCAGACCGATCAGCGCGATCAATGCCAGGGTGATGACCACTCCGATCGGATGGATGCTCAGGCCGAACGGCAGGGAGAGCAGGATCAGGATCAGGGACTGCACGACGATGGAGAACATGTCGCGAAATGCGCGTCCGAGCAGCAGCGCGACCCGGCTGACTGGAGTGACACGCAGCCGCTCGATCACGCCCGCTCTCAGCTCGGCGATGAGGCTGAAACCAACCCCGGCGGCGCCGAACATTCCGAGCTGAACCAGCAGGCCCGGCACGAACACGTTGTAAGCGCCACCCGGTGGGAAGCCCTGCACCGACGAGATGGACTTGAGCAAGGGTGCGAAGAGCACCAGATAGATCACGGGCTGCAGCACACCGATCGCCACCCAGGCAGGGTTGCGAATGAAAAGACCGAAGTAGCGGCCGAAGACGAGCCAGGTGTCGCGCGCCAGCTTCATGCCGCCGTCTCCCGCAGCGAGCGGCCAGTCTGGCGCAGAAAGACGTCGTCGAGGCTCGGCCGGTGAAGCCCGATGGTCACGAGCGTGAGCCCCCCGCCGTCGAGCAGCCTGATGATGGCCGGCATCGCCACCTCTCCACGGTCCACATATAGAAGGACGGAACCTTCATCGAGCTTGGCCTCTCTCACGAACGGCTGGTCCTTCAGCACGTCCAGCGCCCGCTGCTGGTCGCCCGTCACCGCGAGTGTCACCACGTCGCCGGCGACCGCGCGCTTCAGCTCTTCGGGGGTGCCCTCCGCGACGATCTTCCCGTAGTCGATGATGGCGATCCGGTCGCA
>JBGPEO010000102.1:0-9809 GCA_041482895.1 Candidatus Dormibacteraceae bacterium
CGATGGTGTGGGCGAGGTGGCGGCGACCGAGCGAGCGAACCTCGTGGCCCTCCAGGTGCTGCACCAACGATCCCCCCATGGCGACATTGATCACCTGCTGCCCGCGGCAGATGCCGAGCACCGGGATCTCCCGTTCCCGTGCCTGGCCGAACAACGCCAGCTCCGTCTCGTCGAGCTCCGGGTCGGTCTCTCCAAGCTTCTCGTCCCGCCGCTCGCCATAAAAGGACGGGTCGACGTCCCAACCTCCCGGCAGGAGGAGGCCGTCGACATCCGGGAGCGCCCTGGTCCCGGGTACAAGGTCGACCGGCTCGGCACCCGCCGCCGTCACGGCGCGGCGGTACGGCGCGTAGTACTCCATACCCCGCCGGGGCTGGACCGTGATCCCGATCTTCGGACGATCGTCCCTCACAGAGGGGCTTCGCTCAACTGACGAGCGCACCGCCAAGCTCGGCTTCGATCTTCGCAAGCTCTTCCGCAGTCCCTTGAACCTTTGGCCCCTTGAACCAGTTCTTGGCGGAGAGGAACCAGTAACCTCCCGCGTAAATCACGACTACGGCGACGGCCACGATGGCGTAGTTGAAGGTCTGAAGGGTGGTGCCCGGCGCAAGCTGCGGCAAGCAAAACAGGATTGCGATGAATCCGATCCAGATCACGGCTACCCAGCCGATCAGGTAGCTCCACCGGCCGAGGTGCCACGGGCCTCGCTGGAACTTCTCGCCCGCGAGCAGCCGCAAAAGGATGGGGATGCCATAGGCGATGTACAGCCCGATCACAGCGATGGACGTGACGGCTGCATAGGCGACCGGGTTCCACAAATAGGGCAGACCGAGGAGCAATGCGCCGACGGCGGCGAACCAGATCGAGTTGGTCGGAGTGCGGGTGCGCGGGTTGATCTTGTGCCAGAACTGCGAGCCTGGCACGGCTCCGTCTCGCGAGAAGGCGTAGATCATGCGCGAGTTCGCAGTCACCGAAGACATGCCGCAGTAGAACTGCGCTCCGACGACGATGAAGAGCAGGAACGTACCGAGGTTCTTGCCGACGGCGTCGACGAAGATCTGGGCAGGCGCGACGACCGCACCGGCCTCGGCCGTGTAGTTCTGGATGGCCGACGTGACGCCGATCAAAAGCAGCCACCCCGCGAAGAGCGAGATCACGATCGACCACACGATGCCTCGCGGCCCCGCGATGGCGGCGTTGTGCGTCTCCTCCGTCATATGGGCCGAAGCGTCGTATCCCGTGAACGTGTATTGGGCGAGGAGAAGCCCGATCAGGAACACGTAAATCGAGGCGCCGCTAAAGCTGAACCCGGTGTTGTTGGTAAACGCGGTGAAGATGTACGAGATCGACTGGTGGTGGGTTCCCGCGGGGGCAAGGCTCGTACCCGGGATGAAGAACAGAGCCCCCACGATGATGACGACCCCGACCAGGTGCCACCACACCGAGATGTCGTTGAGGATGGCGACGAGCTGCACGCCGAATGTGTTGAGCAGACCATGAAGGAAGAGGATCACGGCATAGACGGCGATGATGTGCGGTGGATCAAGCGTGTAGTTGAACAGCTGGTTGAACAACGCCGACATGAAGAAAGCGCCGCCGAAGTCGATGCCGGCGGTCACGGCGATCTGGCCCAGGAGGTTGAACCAGCCCGTGAACCAGCTCCACGCCGCCGAGTTCTCGCCGCCCAGCTTGGCCGCCCAGTAGTACAGTCCGCCGGCGGTCGGATAGCTGGAGCAGACCTCGGCCATAGCGAGTCCGACAAGGGTGACGAAGATTCCCACCAGCGGCCACCCGATGTTCATGATCACCGGGCCGCCGGTGTTCATCCCGTACGCATAGAGAGTCAGACAGCCGGACAGGATCGAGATGATGGTGAAGGAGACCGCGAAGTTGGAAAACGTCGACATGCGGCGGCGCAGCTCCTGCGCGTAGCCCATCCGGTGAAGTTGTTCGACGTCGGAATGCCCGGCCTGGACGCTCATGTGCTCTCCCCTTTCAGGCCCCGCGCAACGCGCGGGCACCGTCGACCGCTGATAGCGTTGCGGCGAAGCTAACAGGGGTTAGGATCGTTGTCAAGAATAATTCGGACGGGGGCTCAATGGGCGAGGATGTAATAAACGTCACAGGTCCCGAAACTCGAGTCGGCGAGCTGGTGAGGCACCGGCTGAACGACCTCAGCCCGGCCGAGCGCAAGCTCGCCAGGGTCTTACTGGCGTCTTACCCGATCGCGGGCCTGGAGAGCGTCGCCAGGTTCGCCGAGCGCGCCCACGTCAGCCCGCCCACGGTCACCCGGTTCATCACCAAGCTCGGTTTCAGCGGCTACCCGGAGTTCCAGGAGACGCTGCGGCACGAGGTGCAGGCCCGGCTCAGCTCGCCGCTCGCCAGGTACCGCGACGATCAGCCCGTCCGCGGAACGGATTCCGTGCTCACGGACGCGCTCGACGTAGCGGTCGACAACCTGAAGGCGACGGTGGACGTCCTCTCTCATCGCGATGTCAACGAGGCGGTCGAGATCATCGGAGACGTCCGGCGGCGCGTCATGGTGCTGGGCGGGCGGGTGAGCGCGCCGCTCGCGCGATACCTCGCCGGGCAGCTCCATCTCCTCCGGCCCGGGATCGCGCTCGTGGACTCCGAGCGCAGCGCGCCCGCGCAGCAGCTGATCGATATGCGTCGGGGCGACGTCCTGATCGTGTTCGACTACCGGCGGTACCAGGCCGATACGATCGAGAGCGCCCGCGTCGCTTCCGCGCAGGGCTGCAACGTCATCCTGTTCACCGATCCGTGGCTCTCGCCCGCCTCGGGGTTTGCGCGGCAGGTCATCGTGACCAGCGTCGACACGGTGGGGCCGTTCGACTCTCTGGTCGGGGCGATGGCCGTCGTCGAAGGGGTGGTCGCGGCAGTGCTTGGCCGGCTCGGGCCTCGCGCCCAATCACGCATGCAGAGCCTCGAGCGGCTGCGCGCAGGCGACGTGCTGGAGGCCGCCGACCAACCGTCCGGCTAGGCTCCGCGTTGCGTCAGGGAAAACCTCCGACCTGTGCTAGCATCCCAAACAAATTAGGCACTACCCTCGTAGTGACTCATCCCCCCAGCGGCAACGGCCCCGCAGGAGCACGCATGCCTGACACGGCGACGTTCGTCGCAGAGAGACTGACCCAGCTGGGGTTTTCCCAGTACGAGGCACGCACGTACGTCGGATTGTTGATGTCCAATGGCGCCACCGGGTACAGCGTTGCGAACGAGACCGGCGTGCCGCAGCCAAAGGTTTACGAGACCCTGAGGCGGCTGGTCGATCGCGGGGCGGCCGTGCTCACGGGCGAGCGGCCGGCGCGCTACGCCGCCGTGGCGCCAGAGGTCCTGTTGAAGGCGTTGGAGAAGGAGTTCGCGGACAAGGTGGCGGCCGCCCGGCAAAGCCTCGAAACGCTCCCGGCACGAGACTTTGCCGAGCGGGGCCTGCCCATCGCCAAGCTGGACAGCCTGCCCGCCGCGATCGAGCGCGCGTGCAGCGCCATTTCCCGAGCTCGCAACCGGGTCTACCTCAGCGGACGAGCCGAGGAGCTCAAAGGGCTGGCGACCGCCGTCGACGAGGCCTCCGAGCGAGGCGTGCAGTTCGTCATCGTGCATTTCGGCCCCCTGCCGTTCCACGCCCCCCGCGGAAAGATCATGCGTCACGCCAGCACCGAAGGCACGCTCTATGCCTCGCGTAAGGCACATCACCTGGCCGTCGTAGTCGACTCGAAATGGGCCCTTTGGGCGCTGGCGCGCGACGGGCGCGACTGGGAGGTCATGCACGGCGAGGTGCCGCTGGTGGCCAGCCTGGTCAAGTCGTACATCCGCCACGACCTCTTCGTTCAGAGGATGTACGCGGACCTGCCCGACGAGCTCGAGCACCTGTACGGTCCGGGGTTGCTCCAACTGACCAACCTGTCCGACGGCGAAGCCGCCGGCGAGCCTGCCTCCGAGTCGATGGCGGCCTCCGAGTCCTGACGCACGGCGACCGTTCTGGTGGCGCGATGAGAAAGATCGACCTCCACTGCTATCCGGGCACGCAGCCCTGGATCGACTCCTACGGACCTTTTGTGGAGGCGCTTGCCACGTACTGGAAGCGCGACTGGGTGGCGAAGGCCGAAGAGGACGTGATCGCCGAGTTCGATGGAGCCGGGGTCGAAGCGGTGCTGGTCGCCTTCGACATCGAATCGATCACCGGGGCTCCCCCGTTGAGCAACGACTACATCGCGGGGATGCGCGACCGGCATCCGGCCACGATCCTGCAAGGGTGGGCCGCCGTCGACCCGCTGAAGGGAGCCGGAGCGCTGGATGAGGCCAGGCACGCGATCGAGGACCTTCACCTTCTCGGATTTCACTTCCATCCGATCATGGGTCACTACGCCGTGGACGAAGAAAGGCTCCGGCCGCTTTTCGAGGTCATCGACGCGCTCAAGGTCCCGGTGATGATCGACGTCGGCACCACCGGCATGGGCGCCGGCCTTCCCGGCGGCCTCGGCTCGAAGCTCCGGCACGCGCACCCCCTCGCGATCGACGAGCTGGCGTCGAACTTCCCCAACCTGACGATCATCGCGGCGCATCCCGGCTGGCCATGGGTCGACGAGATGACGGCCGTCGCGCTGCACAAGGGAAACGTGTACTGGGAGCTCTCTGGGTGGGCGCCGAAGTACCTGCCCGAGAGCTTGAAGAAAGACATCCGCGGCCGCTTGCGCGACAAGGTCATGTTCGGCAGCGACTACCCCAGCATGGCCTACGAACGGATCGCCCGCGAGTGGGGCGAGCTCGCCTATCCGGTGGAGGTCATGGAGGGGCTCTTCCACAAGAACGCCGAGCGCGTCCTGGGATTCACGCGATGACCGAACGTAAGGTCGCGCTGGTCACGGGCGCGACCCGCGGCATTGGGCGCAGCACGGCGTTGGAGCTTGCGCGTCACGGATACGACGTGGTTCTCAACTACAGCCGGAGCCGCGACGCGGCACAGACGGTCGCGAAGGAGGTCGAAGGCCTCGGCGCTCGGTCCCTGCTCGCGCCCGCCGACGTGGCGGATGACGGCGCCGTGGTCGAGATGGTGAAGCTGATCAGGCAGGAGCTCGGGCGCCTCGACGCGCTCGTGAACAACGCCGGGACGACCGTTCCCACCCCGCCGTCGGACCTCGCGGGCCTGGACATGGCGGACTGGGACCGCGTGTTCGCCGTCAACGTGCGGGGCACGTTCCAGGTGACGCGCGCGTGCGTTCCGTTATTGAATGAGTCAGGTTCGGGCGCGGTCGTCAATCTCTGCAGCATCGCCGGGCTTCGACCTGGGCCGCAGCCGTTTCCCTACGCGGCCAGCAAGGCGGCCGTGGCGAATCTCACCCGCACGCTCGCCGGAGCGCTGGGTCCGAAGATCCGGGTCAACGCCGTCGCACCCGGATGGATGGCCGGGGAATGGATGGAGCACGCGCTCGGGGACAACTACGAGCGCTTGATGGAGCGGCGCGCCGGGCAGACGCCGCTCAAGCGAAACATAACGCCGGACGATGTGGCGATCACCATCGTGAACCTGATCGTCAGCAATCCGATGGTGACTGGCGAGATCGTGGTCATCGACGGCGGCTTCTCCGCCACCACATGAGCCTCGACGGAGTAGTCCCTTTTCCGGCTGAGTTCGCCGAGCGGTATCGCCGGCGCGGTTACTGGCAGGACCAGACGCTGGACCAGGTCTTCGGCGAGCTGTTCGAGCAACACCGCGGACGGTTGGCCCTGCTGTGCGGCGACGAGAGCGTCACCTACGGGGAGCTCGGGCGACGAGCGGCCGCCCTCGCCGCTCACCTGCACGGACGCGGGCTGCGACGGCTCGATCGTGTCGTCGTCCATCTCCCCAACGGCGTCGAGTTCCTCTACCTGTATTTCGCCCTCCAGAAGCTCGGCGTGATCCCGATCCTCGCCCTGGCCCCGCACCGCCGGCTCGAGATCGATCACTTCGTGCGTCTCGCCGACGCCGTCGCCTACTTCGGAAGCGACCCCGCCCTGGCGCACGAGGTCAAGACCGCCAACGCGTGCCTGCGCGACATCTACATGCTCGAGGACCTCCAGTCCGTTCCCATGGACGGCGCGCCTCCCAACGTCGAGGTCGATCCCACCGACCCCTGCGTGCTGCTCCTGAGCGGTGGTACGACCGGCATTCCAAAGCTCATCCCCCGCACCCACAAGGACTACCTGTACAACTCACGTGCGGCGGCCGCCGTGCAGGACATCACGATCGACAGCTGCCAGCTCAGCGTGCTGCCCCTCGCGCACAACATGCCGCTGGCGTGCCCAGGGGTCCAGGGGTTTCTCATGGCCGGCGCCCGGATCGTCATCGGCACGAGCACCAAGGCGCCTGACGTGTTCCAGCTCATAGAAAGCCATCGCGTGACGCACGTGGCCGGGGTGCCCGCCCTGTACATACGCTGGCTGGCCGACCCGAGCTCGCAGCGGCACGACCTGGGGTCGGTGCAGCTGTTGCAGTCGGGAGGGCAGCGGCTGCAGCCTGAGGTCCGGCGCCGGATGGCAGAGACGTTTCTCAACGCATTCGTCCAGGAGAACTTCGGCATGAGCGAAGGCACGCTGTTCTTCGTCCGCCGCGACGACCCGGAGGAGGTGCGGCTGGAGACTGTCGGGAGCCCCGTCAGCCCCGACGACGAGGTGCGGCTCACCGACGAGGACGGACGCGACGTTCCAGATGGCGAGGTGGGCGAGCTGACGGTCCGCGGCCCCTACACGCTGCGCGGCTACTACCGCGTGCCCGAGTACAACGCCCGCCAGTTCACGCCCGACGGCTTCTACCGCTCGGGCGACCTGATGCGGAGGCACCCGTCGGGCTCCTACCTGGTGGAGGGCCGGATCAAGGACCTCGTCAATCGCGGCGGCGAGAAGATCAGCGCCGAGGAGGTCGAGAACCTCATCCTCACGCACCCTTCGGTGCGGAACGTGGCGTGCGTGCCCATCCCCGACCCCGTGCTCGGCGAGCGCATGTGCGCGTGCGTGATCCCGCACGATGGGAAGACGCTCACGCTCGAGGAGCTGACCGCGTTCCTGCTCGATCTCGGCATGGCGAAGTTCAAGCTGCCGGAGCGCCTGGTGCTGGTGGCGGACTTTCCGCTATCTACTTTCGGAAAAGTGTCGAAGAAAGCGCTCGCAGAGCGCTTTGGTTAAAGTGCGCTCTGCGCGCGTCCGGCTGAAGGCTTTGGTGGAGAGCCTTCGTGCATCAGGTTCCACAACTTCAGCGGCGTGACGGGAACCGAGTCGACCGCGACGTCGTAGCCCATGGCGTAGAGAGCGTCCTCGATCGCGTTTGCGATGGCCGCCGGCACTGCGATGGTCCCCGCCTCACCCGCTCCCCGAAAGCCCTCAGGGTTGTGAGAGCTCGGCGTCTCGGTGTGGATGAGCTCAGGCTCGGCGCGGAGCTCCGGGGCGCTGACGATCGTGTAGTCGAGGAAGGACGGCGACTGGAAGTTTCCGTCCGGCGAGTAGAGAGCCTCTTCAAAGAGCGCGTAGCCCAGGCCGTGCGCGTAGCCGCCATGCAGCTGACCCTCCAGCGTCATCGGGTTGATCGGCCGGCCTGAGTCGTGCGCGATCACGTAGCGCTCGATGTCGACGCCCCCGGTCTCCGCGTCGATGCGCACCACGGCGACATGACAGCTCGAGGCCCACGCGTTCTTGCCCTTCGAGTCCCAGACCGCCGCCGCCTCGAGACCATCCGCCACGAGCTCTCGAAGCGGGACCTTTCGGTCTGGCACGCCACGGACGCCGGCGCCTTCGATGCCGACCACGATGTCATCGGCGGATGCTTCGAGCTTTTCGGCAGCGCGGTCGAGCAGCATGCGACGCGCTGAGACGGCGGACATCGAAGCTGAGTTGCCGACCTCCAGCGCGCTGCGGCTGCCGGCCGTGACGAATGAGAACGCGACGTCGCGGCTGTCGCCAGCCTTGACCTCGACCTTTTCAATCGGCCAGCCGAGCCGGTCGGCGACGACCTGCGCGACGAAGGTCTGGTGGCCCTGCCCCTGCGGAGTGCTGCCGACGAAGACCACGACGGTGCCGTCAGCCCGGACTGCGACCCGAGAGGGTTCCGGCATGCCGATGCCGGTCGATTCGACGCACATCGCGACGCCGATGCCGACCGGCTCCCCCGCACGCTGCCGGTCGCGGATGGAATTCGCATCCGCGCGTTCGGTCGCCAGCTCGAGCAGCCGCGGATAGTCACCACCGTCGTAGACGATGTCATTCAAGCCGGTCGCGTAGGGCATTTCGGCCGGCTGGACCAGGTTGCGGCGGCGCAGCTCGATCGGGTCGAGGCCAAGGCGTCGCGCGAGCCGGTCGATCATGCGCTCGATCCCGAAATTGCCCACCGGGCGGCCGCCTCCGCGGATGAACGCTGTGGGCGGGGTGTCGGAGAACCGCGGCGCGACCTCAACCTCGAAGGCGGGCATGCGGTATGCCGACATCGCGTGCGTGGCCATGCTGCCTTCCTGGAACGCGCCCCTGCCCGCGTAGGCGCCAATAGTCCACGCCAGCTTTCCGCGGAGGCCGGCGAGGCGGCCCTGGTCGTCGGAAGCGATCTCCAGCTCGAGGTCGGCGCCGTGTGCCTGGCCGGTCGTGTGGCCGTCTTCTGAGCGGTTCGCGACCCAGCGCACCGGCCGCTTGAGGAGGCGGCTGATCGCCGCGGCCATGATGTATTCGGGATACGGGTGATTCTTCGCGCCGAAGCTGCCGCCCACGTCCTCGGAAAGGGCGATCACCTGCGTGCGCTCGAGCCCGAGGCAGCGCGCCAGCGTGTCGCGGAGCACGTGGACCCCGCCGACCGTGGCCCGGATGTACAGCTTCTGCTCCGAGTCGTTCCAGTCGGCGAAAGCGGCTCGCGGTTCTATGGCGGCGCCTTCGATCCGCGCCATCGACAGGTGCTGGTTGACCTTGACCGGAGCGCGGTCGATCGCCGCGCCGTCGCCGATGCGAAAGGTTTGTGATGGGAGCGAGCTTGCCGTCTGCGTGATCGGGTTGAGCTCGACCTCTATGGCGTCAATCGCGTCGTGGGCCTCGTACTCGGTTTCCGCCACGAGAACCGCCACGGCGTCGCCTTCGAATCTCACCTCGTCCTTCGAGAGGACCGGGCGCCGGACCGGGAGGGGCTGCTGCGGGTTGGGATCGGGCATGTAGCCGTCGGCCAGGCCGATCTCGCCGAAGGCCCACGCTCCGGCCACCCCAGGCATTTTCAGCGCCGCCGAGACGTCAACTTTCAGGCCATCGGCACGCGGCACGCCCGCCCGGCGGACAGCCATATGCAGCATGCCGGCGGCGTGGCTGTCGGCCGAGTAGCGGCCGAGACCCTGTATCAACGGCGGGTCCTCGCGGCGCTTCATCGCACGCCCGATGTAGCTCTGAGTGGTGCTCACTACCTAGGCAGGTATTATCAGTCCGCGATGGTCATCGACGCCTACGCGCATGTGTTTCCGATGCGCCTGATCGATGCCCTCGCCGAAGTCAGGCCGAGCAAGGAGCTGGCCGCCTTGCGCGCGCAGAGCCCGCACAACTTCGAGCACGAAGCCCGCCTCGCCTACATGGACGAGCACGGCTTCGACATGCAGGTCCTGATCCTGGCTCGGCCGCCCGTGTGGCTCGGCATGGAGCGCGCCGACATCCACCGGCTCTCGCGGGTGGCGAACGAGTCGATCGCGGAGTTCGCGGCGAGACGCCCCGATCGCTTCATCGGCGTAGGGGTGCTGCCGGTCGTCGACGACGTGATGATGGAGGAGTTCGAGCGCATTCACGGCGACCTTGGACTGAAGGGC
>JBGPEO010000103.1:0-9623 GCA_041482895.1 Candidatus Dormibacteraceae bacterium
GGCTCGAGGTGGTGACCACCAACGTGCCCGAATGAAGTTCGATCTCATCGCACAGGACGGCCGGTTCCGCACCGATCACCATGCGAAATGCCGTGGCCACCTGGACACCCAGGAACTTGGCGCCGCCAGGCTGCCGGCGCAGCACTCTCGGCAGGATATTGCCCAACTTATCCACAGGCTTCGATCCTGCCCTCGGCCACGGTCCAGACCATCGAATTTGCGATGAGCTCAGGCGGGAACGGACCCGCCTCGACCGCGGTGATGATGACCTGGCCGGCGCTAGCCACCTGCCTCAGCAGGGCGGCCCGCCGTTCACCGTCCAGCTCAGACAGAACATCGTCCAGCAGGAGTACGGGACGCTCGCCGGTGCGCCTTGCCATCAGGGCGGCTTCAGCCAGCTTCAGGCTCACCACCGCCGTCCTCTGCTGCCCCTGCGAGCTGTAGGCGCGAGCCTCCTGCCCCTCGAGCAACATGTGGACGTCGTCGTGATGCGGACCGACCGTGGTGGAACCTCGCCGGAGGTCCTCGGCCAGCGAGTTATGCACAGCTTCGGCGAAGTCCTGTGGAGGGCCCTCGTACCGGATCTCCAGGCGCTCGCCGTCCGCGATTTCGGCGTGGCATCGGGCCGCCTCCGGCTCCAGCTCCAGGACGGCCGCCGAGCGAGCCGCCGCGACCTCGCCTCCAAGCTGGACAAGCTCCTGGTTCCAGACCTCCAGCACGTCTCCGCCCTCCTCACCCGCGGCGATCCGCTTGAGCAGGCTGTTGCGCTGTTCCAGGACCCGTTTCAGCCCAGCCAGCGCGCGCGCGTAGCCGGGCTCGACCTGCACCAGCATCTGGTTGAGAAAGCGGCGCCGCAGCTCTGGTCCGCCCTTGACGAGGCCGAGGTCGTCGGGCCAGAACAGGGTGACCCGAAAGCGACCGGGGAGGTCGAACGCCCTGCGCCGGACCCCGTCGACCTCGATCACGCGCCGCGCCCTCTCGCCTTCGACGGTCAAGGTGATGGCCAGCTCAGCGGTGATCCCTCCACTTTCCACCTCGGCCTCGATTCGCGACATCGGAGCGACGGGACCGACCAGCTCGAGTTCGCGGCGCGACCGGGGAGAGGACGACAGAGCCAGCATCGCGACGGCTTCGAGCAAGTTGGTCTTGCCCTGCCCGTTGGCGCCAATGAAGACGTTGATTCCCGGCCCGGGGACCAGATCTAGCTGGGCGTAGTTACGGTGATTTCTGAGTCGGAGCCTGCGGAGTCGCAGCCTAGGACATCGCCACCCGCACGGGCATGATCACGTACAGGTAGTGCTCCTTGCCCGGCGGTCTGAGAAGCCCTGGACTCAGGGGGCCGTCGAAAAGCAGCTCGACCTCGTCCTCCCCAATCACCCCAAGGGCATCCAGGACATAGCGGGCGTTGAAGGCGATCTGGATGTCGGAACCGTCGACGTCTGCGGCCATCTCCGCCTTGCTGTCCCCAACCTCGTTGGTGGTCGCCGACAGGGTCAGAGCCCCGGCTTGCGCCTTGACCCGGATCACGTTCGCGCTGTCGCGGGCGAAAAGCGACACCGCGCGGACGGTCTGCGTCAGCTCGCTGGTGGAGACCGTGACTTTGGTCGAGCTCTTACTGGGGATAACCTGTGCATAGTTGGGATACTTTCCGTCGATCAGCCTGGAGGTCAGCTCCGAGCTGCCGGCCCGGAAGAAGATCTGGTTCCGGGCTTTCGAGATGATCACCTCGACTTTCCCGGGCTCGCCTTTCAGGACCCTCGAGAGCTCCGCGAGCGCTCGCGCCGGAACGATGAGGCTGGCCTCCAGGTCGGACGCGCCGGCCGCCGCCAGCTTCCGAACTGCCAGCCGGTGTCCGTCGGTCGCCGCCAGGGTCAGGCTGCCGCCCTGGACCAGGACCAGCACGCCCGTCAGGACGGGACGCGCCTCATCAGTCGAGGCCGCCATCTGGGTCTGCTCGACGGCGCTGACCAACTCGTCCAGCGCGACCTCGAGCCGGTCGCCTTCATCCGGCCTGGGACCTGGAGGGAACTCCTCTGCCTCGATGCACTTGATGTGCGTGTCGAAGCGGGCGCAGCGAAGGTTGAGCGACTGGCTGGCTGCGTCGAGCGTCATCTCGAGATCCTGGTCGGGAAGCGTTCCTACGAAATCAGTCAGCAGCCTCGCCGGCGCAGTGGTCGCGCCTTCCATCGCCACCTCGGCCGGCACAAGCTTGCGGATGCCGATCTCGAGGTTGGTTGCGGTAAGGGCCAGCCCTTCGGACGTCGTTTCGATGAGGATGTTGTTGAGGATCGGCAGGGTGGTGCGGCTCGAGATGGCGCGCGACACCACCTGCAACGCCTGGCTCAAAACGGATGGCCTGCAGGTGACCTTCATCTGGGCGGCTAATACTTTCGAATTCAAGACAGTTGTCCCCCGTTGATAGAGATTCTCTTGATTGAATTAATCCGTAGTAGATAACAGTAAGCGCTGTGCAGACTGTGGATGTCGAGATCATTTACAGATCGAGCGCCGCGGTGGACAAGGTCTGCGTAAGGGAGCCGCGATGACCTAAGTCCTGTTGAGTCGCTGGGGACGAAATGGACGGCCGCGACCAGTGCGCCCTGCGTCCCAAGGCTCTTCGAACAAACTGTGGAAACGCTCATTGCTGGACGTAGAGACGCTCGCGAATCGCCTGGACCTCGTACCTCAATCGCTCGTCCTCCTTCAGCTCGTTGGCGATCTTTTCAATCGAGTGCAGCGCCGTCGTGTGGTCGCGGCCGCCGAATGCCTTGCCGATCGCCGGCAGCGATGAGGGCGTCTCCTCACGCACCAGGAACATCGCCACCTGGCGGGGGAAGACTATGTGCTTGTCGCGGCGCTTTCCCTTCATGTCCTCGAGCGAGATGTTGTAGTAGTCGGCGACGAGCGCCTGGATGCGTTCGACGTTGATCGGCTTGCGCGTTCCCGCCGGGATGATGTCAGCCAGCAGTCGCGCCGCCTCTTCCTCATCGACCTGGCGCTGGTGCACCGCCGCGAACGCCTGAACCCTGGTCAGCGCCCCCTCGAGCTCTCGGATGTTGCGCTGGACCTTGTGAGCGATGAAGTTGAGAACTTCTTCCGGGATCAAACTGTTGTCGCCGAGCTTGGAGTGAAGAATGGCAAGGCGAGTTTCAAAGTCTGGGGACTGGATGTCGGCGATCAAGCCCCATTCGAACCTCGAACGGAGCCGGTCCTCCAGCGTAGGGATTTCTTTGGGCGGCCGGTCGGACGAGATGACGATCTGCTTGTTGATCTCATGGAGCGCGTTGAAGGTGTGGAAGAACTCCTCTTTCGTGCGGTCCTTGCCGGCAAGGAACTGGACGTCGTCGATCAGCAGCACGTCGACCGTGCGGTACTTGTGACGGAACTCGCCCATGCGTGCGGTCGCGATCGAGCTGATCACCTCGTTGGTGAACTGTTCGGATGTCAGGTACACGACTCGCTTGCGCGGAAAGCGGTCGTGAACCTCGTGACCGATCGCATGCATGAGGTGGGTCTTGCCCAGTCCCACTCCTCCGTAGAGGAACAGCGGGTTGTAGCTGTCGCCCGGAGCTTCGGCCACCGCCTTGGCGGCGGCGTGTGCAAATTGCGAGTTGTGCCCGACCACGAAGGATGAGAAGCGGAAACGTGCGTTGAGCTCCGACGGCGGGATGGCTGGCGCGTCCGGCACTGGCTCGACCCCGTTTCCGTTGCCGCTGCTGTCGTGCGCGTTCTCGGACGCGCGTCCGAAATCGCCGTCGACGCTGGACAGCGCCGGGCGATGTCCTGTCGGCGAGATGACGAAATCGATGTCGACCTCAGATCCTGTGACTGCCTGGAGCGTCTCCTGGATGAGGCCGGAGAAGCGGTCCTCGAGCCAGTCCTTGGCGAGCTTGCTCGGAACTCCGATGCGGAACGTCCCGCCGTCTGCTGAAACCACCGATGTGTTTTTCAGCCACATGTCATAGGTCCGCTTGGCGAGCTGAAAGCGCAGCTCCTCCTGGACCTGTGACCAGATCTGGTCCTGATTCAACTCATATCTCCTTGTCCGGAGGCGCGGCTGTGGTTGGGAAAGAGGATGCCCGGCCCTGGGGACGACTGGCTGCCCCGCTCTGCAAATGCTGTGGACAACCTGGGGCCAACTCCTCTTCCGACCTTCCCTGTTTCACCGCTTACGCGGGGACCCTGCAAATCGCGCCGCCGCGACTGCAGGTTCAACCCGAAGCTCTCTGACCATGAGCTCCGCCTCCTTGATGCCTGTGGAAAAGAGCGGACCGGATTTCCACAGGCTAGCGCTGCCCAGCCGTCCGAAATCCCACATCCGGTCGATCCCGAAACCAGGAAGCGGTGTTATACGTTTATGCCCGGGCTAGCTATAACGATAAGTGGGACCGATTGGTGCAATCTGTACTGGGTCGTTACCCGAGCCCTTACTCTGGCTGCTTCCGGGCGGGCAGTGTAGCAAAGCCCTGTGGACATCGCAAGGCATATACCTCAGCGATGAAGTGACATGAGCGCTATCACGATCGATGGACGCCTGCTCCGGTACACTACCGCGGTTCTCGCCAGTTATTGACTCCTGCAGGGGGCGACCATCAAGCGCACTTTCCAACCCAAGAAGCGATATCGCCGCCGCGTCCACGGGTTCCTCCGCCGGATGAGCGCCAGGGGCGGGATCCGGGTCGTGCAGAACCGCCGACGCAAGGGTCGCCAGCGGCTGTCAGCCTAGGCTGGCGGGCCGGGCGCGCGCAGGGCGCAATTCAGGGATGCGCGCGCAGGGCGCAATCCAGCAGTGAAGCGGCGCATCCGGCTGCGCCGGCACGGCGACTTCCAGGCCGCGATGAGCGGCCAGCGCTTTTACAGCGGTCGCGCCCTGGTCGCGTTTGCCATCCCCAGCGGGCGAAGCGAAACCCGGGTTGGAGTAACCGTCAGCCGGGCCCTCAACAGCTCGGTCGACCGTAACCGGGCTCGCCGGCGGCTTCGCGAGCTGGCGCGCATGAGCTTGTTAGGCGTTGATTCGCCGCTCACCGGCGTGGGAATACGATATGACGTGGTTCTCATCGCCCGGCCGGCGGCCCTGGAAGTCGCTTTCGCCGAGCTTGTGGCCGAGGCGGAACAGGCCGCGCTCCGGCTGTCGAAGCAGAACACATGACAAGGCTTTTCCTCGCTTTGATCCGGGGTTACCAGATGTCGTTTTCCAAGGTCCTTCCGCCTTCCTGCCGCTACTACCCGTCCTGCTCCCACTACACGTACGAGGCGATCGAGAGGTATGGCTGGCTGCGCGGTGGCTGGATGGGAGCGGTGCGGATCGCGCGCTGCCATCCATTCGCCAAGGGCGGCTACGATCCTGTCCCCTGATCCGGCCCCCCACCGTTCATCGGAGAAAACAAGCTGAGCGATCTCATCAAGAGCATCGGCAATTTTCTGGCGCCGATCCACGACATATGGGTTGCCGTAGTCGAGCACCCTCTGGCGGGCCTGCTCAACTACCTGTACGTCCACCTGCAGGGGGTTCCGGTGATCGAGTCGATCGGGGCCTACGGGGTCGCGATCATCGTCCTGACCATCATGATCCGCCTGGTCCTCGCTCCCTTACAGCAGTTCCAGCTGGTGACACAGCGCAAGACGATGGTCGAGCAACGCAAGCTCGGCCCGCAGGTCGCGGACCTTCGCAAGAAGTACAAGAAAGACCCGACGAAGCTGAACGCGGAGATGATGAAGCTCTACCAGGAGCACGGGGTCAACCCACTCGGAGGCCTGGTCGGGTGCCTCCCCCTGATCGTGCAGCTGCCCATCCTGACGGCGCTCTACTACGTGTTTCAGGGCTTCGCAAAGGCCGGCCATCCACCGCAGCCGTTCCTCTGGATATCGAACCTGAACGACAACCCCAACCACCACCTGATGATCCCCGGGCTGCCGATTCCGGTTCCCGCGTATCTGATCTTCCCACTGTTCGCGGCGCTCACCACGCTGATCCAGTCGCGGATGCTCCAGATGCCGCCGCCTCTCAACCCAACGGAGCAGGAGGTGCAGACCCTGCAGATGCAGCGCACGATGGTGTGGCTGTCGCCGCTGATGATCGGCTACTTCGCCCTGAACGTCCCGGCGGGCCTGGGACTTTACTGGTTTGTAGGCAACTGCGTCAGTATCATTCAGCAGAGCTTCGTGGTCGGCTGGGGAAACGTTCTGCCGGCGCGGTTCAGGCGGACCGTGTCGGGGGGTTCTGACGGGAAGGGTGCGCTGTCGCCCAAGAAAGGACCACAAGGCGGTCCGAAGGGTCCGCCCGGTAACGGCGCCAAGCCCAAAAGACCAAAGAGATAGGTCAGAAATGAGGGTTAGAGGTGAGTTGCGATGAGCTCCGCTGAAGGGCGCGGCCGCACGGTGGACGAAGCGGTCGACGCCGCATTGATCGAACTGAAAGAGAGCCGCCGGAACGTCGACATCAAGGTGATCAGCGAGACGGCGGATGAGGCCGTGGTCGAGGTCACTGTGATCGATCTTGAAGCCACTCCGGCCGGCGGTTCTGCCGGCGCTCCTGCCAACGGAAAAGCAGAGGTTGCGCGTGGCCTCGTCGAAGGCCTCCTCAAGCACATGGGTGTTCGCGCGCAGGTGACGGTGCGACCAAGCAGCGAACCGATAACCCTGGACATCAGCGGTCGCGACCTGGGTGCGCTGATCGGTTGGCGAGGCGAGACTCTGCGGGCGCTGCAATCGGTCACGAACGTGATGGTCGGCCGTCATCTCGCCGAAGGCGAGCGGATCATCGTTGACGTGGAGCGTTACCGGCAGCGCAGGGAGCACACGGTGCGCGAAATAGCGATGCGTGCCGCACACCAGGTCAAGATGACCGGCGACGCGATCACGCTTGATGCGATGCAGCCATTCGAACGCCGGGCGATCCACCTCGCGCTCGAGGGCGACCCTGACGTCACTAGCGGGAGCATCGGCGAAGAGCCGGAGCGTCGCGTCGTCGTCGGGCCGCGCAAGTCGGCGGCCGAGTAAAGCGGTTCCATGCCAGGCCGGGCCGCCGCTGAGCGGATCCGGAAAGCGATCGCGCTGGTCAACTCGGTCGCGGACGGCGCAGGCGATGAGGACATCACGCCAACCGAGATCGCCGAAGCCATTCGCGACTGCCTCGAGCTGAGCGAGGTCGACCAGGTGGCCAACGTCCGTCGCTACCTCGGAGAGGCTCTGGACGCGGTGTCCGACGGCATGCCGGCAGACTTCGTGGCGATGACCCTTTACGCCGCGCTCGGCGCGCTTCGGGAAGGCGGTCCGGCCGCGTAGAGCAGCCCCGGAAGGGCCGTTCTCCAGCGGTCCTATACTGGCCCTCCCATGGCCTCCCCGCATCACGTCCACGCGCTTTCGGGAGGGGCCAAGCTCGTCACGGCCGCGATGCCTGAACGGCTTTCGACGAGCGTGGTCGCGATGTTCGGCGGAGGGTCGCGACTCGAAGATGACCGCCTCGCCGGCGTGTCGCATTTCATCGAGCATCTCTTCTTCAAAGGGACGCGTAAGCGACCCTCGTCCAAGGACATCGCGGACGCGATCGAAGGCGTGGGCGGGTTCATCAACGCGTCGACCGACAAGGAGCTGACGGCGTACTGGACGCGAGTGCCGTCGGAGTACACGGAGCTCGGCCTCGACGTCCTCTTCGACATCGTGTCGAACTCGAAGCTCGATCCCGGAGACATCGAACGGGAGCGTGCCGTGATCCTGGAAGAGCTGAAGATGTATCAGGATCAGCCGCAGGACCACGTTCAGAACCTGTTGGAAGAGATGATGTGGCCAGGGCATCCGCTGGGACGCGACATCGCAGGGACGCAAGAGTCGGTCAGCCGGCTGACGCGCGACGACATCCTCGAATACGCCGATGCGCACTACCGCCTGCCGAACGTCGTGATCGGGGCGGCGGGCTCCCTCGATGAGAAGGTTGTGCTGGACCTGGTGCGACCGCGGCTCACGTTGCCGGGAGGCCTGAACGGGCAGGTGGCGGCGGTTGCTCCAGGCCCGCTCGATGGTGCGCACGTAATGGTGCGCCGGCAGAAGACCGAGCAAGCCCACATCTGCCTTGGAGTGCGGGCATACAGCTATCTGCACCCGGACCGCTACGCGATCGACCTTCTGAACACGCTGTTGGGGGAGGGCATGAGCTCACGGCTGTTCCTGAACATCCGCGAGCGTCTCGGGATCGCGTACGACGTGCACAGCTTCATGCAGAAACATCGCGACACCGGCTACGTCGCGGTCTATCTCGGTGTCGATCCGAAGAAGGCTGTAGATGCAGTCCATGCGGTGATGGGTGAGCTGCGCCGCCTGTGCGACGAGGAGGTGGCCTCAGATGAGCTCGAGAGGGCGAAGGAGTTCACCAAGGGGCGTCTGCGCCTGGAGATGGAAACCACGAATGGCGTCGCATTCTGGCTCACGTACCAGGAGCTGTTGCTCGGCGAGATCAACACGATCGACCAGGAGCTCGCGCTGGTGGACGCGGTCACCGTCGCGGACATCCTGCGAGTCGCCGGTGAAGTTTTGCGGGGGTCGATACAGATGGCGGTCATCGGACCGTTCGCAAGCGAGGCTGGTCTCAGGTCCGCGATACAGGCCTAGCGTGGGCGGCCGGGGTCAGCCGGCGAATATGGTCGAGGTTTCGAGGATAGGTTCCTGCGCATAGATGTTGCCGAAATGGTCGAGCGGCCAGATTCGAAACCACGCGCGGCCGTCGATCCGATCCCGTCCGATCGGGCCGAAGATGCGTGAATCCTGCGAGCGATTGCGATTGTCGCCCATGACGAAATACTCGTTGGCGGGAATCACTACGCCGTCGCCCACGCTGTAGGGAGCGGGATTGTTGAGCGTTGTCCAGGCCTCTGGCAGGTAAGGCTCGTCCAGCTTGTGTCCGTTGATGTAAACGATGCCGTCGCGGATCAGAAGCCTTTCTCCTGGAAGCGCGATGACGCGTTTGATGAAATCTTTCGAGTTGTCGGTCGGCGGGCGCAGGATGATGATGTCGCCGCGCTGCGGCGCGTGCAATCGATAGTCGATCTTGTTGGCAATCAGGTAATCGTTGTCGTCCAGCGTTGCGTACATCGACAGCCCCTCGACGTGCACGGCCTGGACGGCGAAGCTGATCCCAAAGTAGAGGATGATCGCCAGCACGACGACCTCGGCGACTTCCCGCAGCAGGGAAGAGGCGCTGGAGCTTGTGGCTGGCGCGGGTTGGGCCGCGTGGGGAAGGGGTGCGGCCATCTTTTTTAGGAGAGGAGCTTAGCGCAGACCCGCTCCAGCTCTTCACGGCTCGAGTAGCGAAGTTCGATTTTGCCGCGGTTGAGACTTCCGGTCAGCTTCATTGGCAGGCCGAGCCTGGACTCGATGCCGGCCGCCATGGCACGTAGCTCCGCGGTCGAGTCGACCCGCTGCTTCTTTCGTGGACGGTAGGTCCTGACCCAGTTCTCGGTCTGCCGAACGGACAGGTGACGGGCGATCACAACCTTGAGGCCGTGCTCCTGCGCGGCCTGGCCCTCGAGGGCGACGAGAGCGCGTGCGTGTCCGGCGCTGATGACGTCCGCGGCCACGGCGGATTGGATGGCGGGGCAGCCGGCAAGAAGTCGCAACGACTGTGTCACCGA
>JBGPEO010000104.1:0-9544 GCA_041482895.1 Candidatus Dormibacteraceae bacterium
CATCGACCCGGCGGCTTGAAGCGCCTCTTCGTAGAAGGCGATGGCCCGGTCATACGAATGGTTCTTGACGTGAATCGTGGCGATGTGCTCCAGAATCCTCGCCTCGGTTCCTGGAAGGCGAGGCTCCGTGGCGCGGCAGAGCTTGAGCGCGCCTTCGGCCACCGAGAGGGCTCTGGGGTCCTCCTTCAGGTAGAGGGCGCTGGCCTCCCAGTCGGCGCACTCGACGGCAAGCCATGGGTCCGGCTCCCGTTCGAGAAGCATCTGAACCCGGTGCAGATGGACGAGGCCCTCGTCTGGCCGTGATGAGCGCACCAGCGCCTGGCCGACGTAGTGCCTGACGTGCGCCTCGATCTTCGGTGCCATGGGCTGGTCAAGCAGGGGGAGGCCGAGCGCGACGGCTTTGTCGAAGTGGTGTTGAAGACAGAGCGCCTGGAGCTCGTCGACCCGAGCGTCGCCCGGCCCGCGATCAGCCTGTGCGCGGCCTCCGCCAGGCGCTCTGAGAAAGTGCTGGACCGGCATCCCGGTGCGGCCCGCGATGGTCTCGAGCGTCCGCATCGAGGGCCGGGCCTTGCCGGCCTCGATGAGGAAGATGGTTTGTCGCGTAAAGTCCGACCCCGCCAGCTGGGCCATGCTCAGGCCCGCGCCAAGTCGCGCCTGCCTGACGAGGGCCGGATCTACCTCGATGCCGGGAAGGCGCCCGCGTGGTTTGTTGTGGCGATTGCTGATACCGGCGTTTATATCACGCCCGGAGTTCTAACACGATGTGTAAAGTCACGCGGGCGACCCTCTGGTTAAATTCCTGGCCCGATGTTGTCTGCCAGGGCCGGCACCACAGTAAGCAGCACTGCGGCGATCGTCAGGACGGCGGAAAGGATGAATTTGCGCACGATGCGACTCCCTTGTCTATGGGCCGGACGGCGCCGGCCCTTGGTCGCCATTTAGCAGCCAAAGCCCCGAATCGTCAAGTCGCCCTGCCACGGGCTGAGTTAACGGCGCCGAATCCGGCCGGAAGCAGGCGATCACTTGACGGTCGGGTCCTGGTTCCACGGGACCCTACCCGCACCTTTAGCCCGCTTCCCGCGGGGAACGTGTCGATCGCCTCCTGGTGGTCGTCGAGCGAAAATCGATTCGTGATCATGGCCTCGGAACGTGGCTCGGGCGAGATCGCTCCGTGATCGTCGTTTGCGGCGAGGCGCTGATCGACCGGATCCACAATGCAGATGGGACTCAACGTGCGGCGCCCGGCGGAGGCCCGTTCAACACAGCGCGCGCGCTGGCCCGGCTCGGGGTGCCGACCGGATTTCTCGGGCGTCTTTCAGACGACGTCTTCGGACGTCAGATGGCCGGCCTGCTGGTCTCCGAAGGCGCAAGCCTCGAGCTGGCGAGCATCGGACCCGAACCGACGACAATCGCCATCGCGAACGTCGACGACGAGGGGTTCGCCGAATACCAGTTTCTCGTCGAGGGAACGTCCGCTCCCAACCTCACGCTCGACATGATTCCCGAGCAGTTCGGTCCAGACGTGGAAGCCCTTCACCTCGGGACGTTGGGGCTGGTGCTCGAGCCGATGGCATCCACGCTCGCAGAGCTCGTCAACCGCGAGCACGGCCGCCGGTTGGTGATGCTCGACCCCAACATCCGAGTCGGGCTCGTCCCTGACGCCGAGTACCGCATGCGCCTCCATAGCGCGATCTCACAGAGCACGATCGTCAAGGCGAGCAAAGCCGACCTGGCGTGGATCTATCCCGAGGTCGACCATGAGGTTGCGGCTGCTCAGATTCTCGGCGAGGGTGTGAGCGTGGTAGTCGTAACCCTGGGCGCGAACGGGGCGTTCGGCGCGCACCGGAATGAGCGCATCCACGTGAAGGCTCCGCAGGTCGATGTCGTCGACACCATCGGGGCAGGTGATGCGTTTGGCGCCGCGCTCCTGGCCTGGCTGCACGATCACCATGCCCTGCGACCGGATCTCTCGCTCGAAAGAGACGAGATCAAAGCTGCACTTGCGTTTGCCTGCCTTGCAGGGGCGCTGACGTGTACGCTCGCCGGCGCCGAACCACCGTGGAAATGGGAGATGCAAGCCGCGCTTTCCAATTGACAGACCTGTCTAATCGAATGCGAGGACGGCTTTGTACTTGCTCGCTAACAAAACCGACTCAAAATCAAGAATGTGCTGGGTGATAGGTCACACCACCGACGTGCAGGTCGCGACCGGGTGAAGGCCTGGCAGCGAGCCTCCACCGCATGCCCACGCGCGTCCTTCGAATAATGCGAGCTCGAATCCGTGCCTCGGCACGAGCATCGCCCCGAGCGGATTCCAGGCGGTCGAATCCGGCAGCTCCGCGAACTGGTCGTTGATCCTCGTTTCCCCCGCGTCCTGGCCGCCCGCTATCACCGCCCTTCCGTCTTCCAGCGCGGTGGCTCCGGCGCCGCTCGTGGCCTGCGGCAGGTCCGGAAACCGAACCCAGGACGAGCTCTCGGTGTCAAAGCAATCGACGCGTGTAGTGGCGGGCGAGCGACCTCCCGCGGCGCAGACGCTGAAGCCGAACACGAACCCCGCGACGTGGTTGCGCGGCGACGGCAGCGCGGGAAGGTCAGACCAGCCGCCCGTCTTCGGCTCGTACACCTCGGCCGGCGCGACGTTTGCTGCGGCGTTGTTGCCGCCAATGACATAGAGGCGGCCCGCCGCCGCAAGCAGGGTATGGCCACCCCGTGGATGCCGCATCTGGGCAAGCTCGGTCCAGGACGAGCCGTCGAGCCGGAAGAACCGTGGGCTGGCGCGGCCGAAGCTGTTACCGCCGGCGACGTAGACCTGGTCGTCGAGGGTGGCTGCTGACGTGTGGTCCAGCCCGAGCGGCAGTCGCGGGCCGGCGCTCCACGCGCTCCCGTCGAATACCCATACCGTCCTCAGGCTGTTGCCTGCGGCATCAAACCCTCCGACCACGTAGAGCTTTCCGCCGGCCGCCGCGGCGCCCGATTCCTCGAGCGCAACCGGAAGCGCCGCCTCCATGCGTTGGGCGGGCGGCGGCGAGGGCCACGGGGAGGCGGCAAGGGGACTTGCGCTCGGAATCGGCGATTGAGGGCTGGACGAGGGCGTCGCACGTGCGACCTGTGGCCCGCCGCACGCCGCGAGCAGGATGAGGGCCACGACTGCCTGCGCCGGCGACGACCAGGGTGCTCTTTCCGATCTCAACAGACTGGACCCTAGATCAACGTGGCGGAGCTCGTGAGTTTGAGACCGTTTTTGAGACCGAAAAGTACTGACTGAGATACCGCAGCCGGCTCACGATGCCTGGCATGCGCTCTTTCTGGACATTCCGGGGCCACATCCCGACACTACGCTCGGAGCTAATCGGTGGATAAGCAGCCGTCTGCGCCCAGGACCCGGGCGAGGTACGGCTCCGAGCAGATCGAGAAGGTCCGCCGTGAGTGGGGGCCGTGGTGCCGGACGCTGACCACCCAACCGGATTACGCCGAGGCCGCGACCGACCTGGTGATCGCGTATCTCGAGGTCGGCCTTCCAGCCGACGTCGTGGCGGCCGTCATCCGCGTCAGGACCGGCCTCTCGTCGGGCTACGCCGACAACCGAGCTCGTGTGCTCTGGGAGGTTGCGCACTATGAGCGCGCCCGGCAGGAGGCACGCGACCTGGAAGCGCTCGGTCTCATCTCGGACGAGGCGGCCGCGGCGATCGAGCACGACTACACCGACCGGTTGGCGGCGCTCAGCACCTGGTCCGAGCCGCTGCGGCCTCGAACCGAGGTCTCCCCCGTCGCCGCCCGATCTGAGCAGGCCCTTGCGGCGGGTCCGCCCGCCGCGGCCCCATTCAGTGTGCCGGCTGCTGTCGCGACGCCCGCTCCCTCCCGGCCACCGATCTCCCTGCGGGACCTGTTCGCCGAGCACTCTGTCCTCATCCTCGCGTCCCTCGGCGCCTTCCTGCTGGTCGTCGCCACCGTGCTCTTCGAGCTTTACGGCACGACCGGTCTTGGCGGGGGCGTGCGGCTGGCGGCGGTGGTCGCCCTCGACCTGATCTTCGCCGCCGCCGGGTACCTCGCCCTCGCGCGACCGGATATGCGCTCGGTCGGCCAGATCTATACCGCGCTGGCCGCAGTCCTGCTGCCCCTCGTCGGAGTCGCTGCGTGGACGTTCCTCGAGCTTGGCGCGCGCGGGATCACGGTCGACCAGGCTCTCGCGGTCACCGGGGCCGCGTGCGCGTTCGTTTATGGCGGGCTGGCCCTCAGCCTGGGCCTGCGTTCGTACGGCCTGATGTCGGCCCTCGCAATCGGGGTCGCGGCGTGGGGTCTGTCGGGAGCGGTTGGTGGCGAGCACTGGAGGCCGGTCGGGCTGGCCGTTACGCCACTGGCCTACGGCGCGTGGGAACGCTTCAAACGAGATCCCGTCTTTCAGGACTTTCCGTGGTTCGCGCACGCCATCGCGGCTGTTGCCGTGCTGCTGATGTTCAGCCACGAGCCCAGCGACTGGCTGTGGTCGGCGACGCTCGCGTCGTTGGCGCTTGCGTACCTGGCGTGGCAGGCACTGTCGCCTCATCCGAGCCGCGCCTGGACTGGCGAAGCGGCGCTCGTGCTCGCGGCCGCCGCGCTGGTCGGACCGCTGGGGATCAGCTCGGCTCACTTCCTCTTCCCGATGCTGATGGCGGTCCCCCTGATCGGGCTGGCGCGTGTCCCCGAGGAGCTCGGCGTGGTCGGGCGCATCTATCGCGCACACCCGGCGCACCTCCACCTTGCCGTGCTGGCCGGCTTTGCGATCGCCTGCTGGCAGAACGCGCTCGGCGAGACGTGGCCCGTGGCGAGCTGCCTGTGGTTTGCGTTCACTCTTTACGCCGCCGACTTCTGGCTGGGCCGGACCGAGCTCACCGGCTACGCCCTTCGGGCCGCGCTGCCGATTGCCCTGGCGGCGACGGGAAGGGCGCTCGACCTCGGCCCCTGGACGGCGACGCTGACCGCGACCGCCTTGATCTTCTACATCGTCCCTTTCATCAACCCTTCGCTGAAACCTCTGACGCGGCGGGCCTCGTCCTTCTTCTATGCGGCTCTCGTACTCGTGGCCGTCGAGCTCACCGACGCCGCGATCGGGCCGGGCCGGTGGGAGATCCCCGCCTCGTTTGTCCTGTCGGCTCTTGCGTTTGGAATCGCCAGCGAGATCAAAGCGGTGCGACTGGCGGACTGGACCACGCGCGGACTCTTCACGATCGCATGGTTCGTGGGCGTGGACGCGCTGAACGCACAGGGTTGGCGTGGCCCGTTCGACGCGCTGCTTGCGCTTCTTTACACGGCGGTCGCACAGGTGCGCGCCTTGAGCCGGCACTCCGTCGCGGTCGCCGGCCGCCGCTGGTTCGTACACATCACCGCGCTGGCAGCGCTGATGCTCTGCTTCACGGGGCCCGACAACCTTTTCTGGTGGCGATGCGCGATCGCATTTGGATTGATCGCTGCCGGCTACTGGTGGCAGGCCCTCGCGCGGGCGAACGTAGAAACGCCGTGGCTCGCCTGGGGCACGGTTGCGATGGCGGCCACCTCTTTGGTGATCGCGACCGTGGCATGGCAGTGGCAGGGCGCCGCCGTTGCGATCGCCGCGCTGGCGCTCACCGGTGCCTGGGCGACGCTGCGTCGCGCCTGGATGAGGCCGAACCTCGAAGAGAGCGCTTTCGCCGTCCTGCTCGCGACCACCCTCCTAGGCGCCGCGCTTGCGCTGAGGCAAGAGCTCCCGCAGTGGCAGCAGTCGGCCGCGACGCTCGTCGTGGCGACCTTTTTGTTCGCGTGGTCGTTCATTCCGGCGGTCAAGGGCGTGCGCTGGTTGCGGCAGGTCGTGCGAGCGGCGGCCGCCGCGTCCGGCGCAACCGCGGTGCTGCTCGTGGCGGCCGTGCTCAGGCTGGATGCCGCATACACGGGCTTGATCGCGCTCGCGATCGCCGCAGCGCACGCCGAGTGGAACGTCCGGGCCAGGGGAGATATCGAGCGGTGGTACGGGATCGCCGCGATTCTGGTCCTGGCGCCGGTCATCTACTTGTGGCCGTACGCGCAGGCGCTGCCGGCTCTGATGGCGATCGAGTTCGTCGCGCTTGCTTCCGTGATCGTGACTACAGGCGTCCGGCGGCGCGAGTGGTTTCTCGGCTACCCGGGTTCCCTCCTGCTGGTCCCTGCTCTTCATCTGACCGTTGTCGCCCTTGGACGGAGCCGGGATGTCGAACTGGAAGAGATCTGGATGGCCGGACTCGCATGGATCGTCGCACTCGCCGGCCTGATGGTGAGGGTCGGCTTCGGACGCCGGTGGGCCCTGTCGATCGAAGCGGGAGGAGTCACCATCGCCGTCGGCGCCTTGCTGGCGATGGCCGCCAGCGGATACCCGGACCCGGTGGGCATCGCGCTGCTCGCGTACGCGCCGCTGGTCTACACCGCCGCCATTCAAGAGCGCGCGCGATGGGTGCTTCCGGTCGCGGCGGGCACCGCGCTGTTCGGTGCGATCACGCTCCTGTACTCACACAACGCCGACACGATCTATTACGCGGCCGCGCTCGGTGTGCTCGGATTACTGATCTGGATTGCCGGGCGCATCTCGACGCTCTGGCTGGGCCACAACCAGCTAATCGACATGCACCGGTACCTCGGTCTCGGTCTGCTCGGCGTCGCGGGCGCCGCTGGATTCTTCTTCCCCGACCGCACCGGTGAACACAGCCTCGGCGCCGTCCTCGCGGCGGCTGGATTGCTGGTCACCGGCGGAGTGCTGTGGCTCGATGCGCAGACGTACGAGGACCGGCCCAATTTCTACCTCGCGATCGTCGCCGCGACCACCGCCGGCTATTTCATCGCGCGTGACGTCGCGCTTCCATCCTGGCAGCTGGTGCCACCGGGGCTGGGGCTTGTCGCGTGCGGCATCCGCCTCCGAACTGAGCAGAAGTTCGACGTAGACCCGCGGCTCCGGCAGCTGATCGTCGCCTTCGGCCTCGGCTTGGTGATGGGCTGGGCGGCCGTGCTGACCGTGTCGGGAGACATCTATTGGCTCGTCGCGCTGTTGATCGAAGGAGCGATCACAGTGGGTGCGGGAATCGTGCTGCGCAGCCGGGTCCTGCTGGCGGGCGGGGGCGCCGCCCTTGCGCTCGTTTCACTGCGCGCACTGCTGACGGTCGCCCAGGCCGGCTACCTGTTCGCGGCCTTCGCCGCGGTGGCGCTGGTGCTGCTGGTGGTTGCCACCGCGCTGGCGTTGGGCCGCGATCGCTATCGCGCCGGCGCGCAGGGCATGCGCGAAGGGCTGGCGCACTGGGATTAGAGCAGCGAGGCTAGGGTTCTCAGCTCGGGTAGATACGGGACCGATCTGTCTCGAGTGATGAGGTTGAGGACAACCTGGTCCGCGCCGGCTCCCAACAGAGCATCGACGCGGGCGCGAACCGTCGCGACATCACCCCAGGCCACGACTGCATCGAACAGCTCGTCCGACCCAGGCGGCTCGATCTGCTCGGGAGTCCAGTCAAGCCGGAGCAGGTTGTTCCGATAGTTCTCGATGCGAAGGTAGACGTTGGTGTGCACGTCCCCTATCGACCGTGCGTCCGACCTTCCGCCGGCCAGCACGACCGGAAGATCAGCGGCGAGGAAGGGTTCTGGACCGAGCTGCTGCCGGACCAGGCGGATGTGATCGGCCGTCGTGAAGTAGGGGTACGCACCGGCCGTTCGCTCCGCGGCAAGTGCGACCATTCGCGGGCCGAGCGCGGCGAGGACGAGCGGCGGCATCTGCGCTTCGGGTCCGCGCCAGGGCGCCTGCCCCATCTGGTCCAGGAAGTCCCGCATCGTGGAGACGGGCTTGGCGTAGTCATGCCCGCGGGTGGCTACCGCGGGGGCATGGCTGACGCCCAGGCCCAGGATGAATCGATCGGGCCACGCCTCGGCCAGGGCGCGTCCGCCGGCAGCCATGGCCATGGCGTCGCGCGCCCAGATGTTGGCGATTCCGCTGGCGATCACCAGCGTGGAGGTTGCGCTCAGGAAGATCGAAGCTTGCGCAAAGGCCTCTCGAGCCACCGACTCCCCGTACCACAACGTGCCATAACCGAGCTGCTCGATCTCCTCGGCTACGTCGCGCTGGACTGCGGCCGGCTGGGCGGCGAGCGCCCCGGAAAAAAGACCCAACCGGCCTGGTTTGATGCCGCCCAGCCGAGTCAAGCTCACTGGTTGCTTTGACCCCAGACCGAGCGTGCCACGCGTCCTACAAGCTCGAGCTTGCGTTTCTGTACGTCGTGACTGATCCGGTTGCCCTCCATCGTCGAAGCGAAACCGCACTGGGGGCTGAGTGCCAGTCGCTCGAGCGGCACGTAGCGAGCGGCCTCTTCGATTCTGACTTTCAGCTCCGTATCGCCTTCGAGCTCCGGTTTCTTGGTCGTCACGAGGCCAAGGACCGCAACTCGGTCTTCAGGCAGGTGCACGAGCGGCTCGAAGCCTCCCGAGCGTCTGTCGTCGTACTCGAGCAGGAACCGATCGAAGAGGGTCTTCTTGAAGATGCGCGAGATCGGCTCATAGTCGCCTTCGGCATAGAACTTGCTCTGGTTGTTGCCTCGGCAGACGTGGAGCGCAAAGGTGACACCCGGGTGGCCCTGGATGATCGCATTGTCGAGCTCGATACAGCGGTCGATCAGCTGCTCAGGATCGCTTCCCCGTTGCCGGTAGCCCTCGCGCATGGTGGGGTCGAGGAGCGCACCGTACTGCGGCCCGTCGATCTGGATGTATGTGCAGCCGAGACGAACGAGCTCGTCCACCTCACGTCGAGAGAGGTCGACTATGTCGGCCAGGTAGTCGTCGCGCGTCGGGTAGGCGCCCTTCGACTTTTCCGGGTCGTAATACGCGGCGGCCTGCTGGGCGCTCAGCATCGTCACCTTGCCAGGGCGTAAACCCACCGATCGCAGAAACGTCCACTCCTCGCCGCACATGCTTCGCTTCCAGCGCAGCCGGTTGACCACGACGGGGCGCTTGAGGATCAACTGCTCACCCTGCTCGTCTCGGAAGGGAATGGCCCAGCCGCCCTCGCGGTCAAATCCCTCGAAGGCATCGATGAGGTGGCCATAAAAGGCGTATCGGCGCAACTCGCCATCGGTCACGACGTCGATGCCGGCCCTTTCCTGAAGCTCCACCGCGGACCGAACCGCAGCATCTTCGATCGCCTTGAACTCTGCTTGTGCCAGCTCGCCGGACTCCAACCGCTCACGAGCGCTGACCAGGTCAGGTGGTCGGAGGAGGCTGCCTACAACCTCAGCTCGCCACGGCCTCAACTGTTCCGACACGTCGTCATGCCTCCGCGAGGACTTTTGCCGCCACGCCGAATGCGGTGTTGGCGGCCGGCACCCCGCAGTAGACCGCCGTCTGCAGCAGGATTTCCTTCAACTCGTCCATGGTGACCCCGTTCGTCAGGGCCGCCCGCATGTGAAGAGCGAGCTCATCATTGCGATTGAGGGCGACGAGCATCGCGACAGTGATGCAGCTGCGCGTGCGCCGGTCGAGACCCGGTCGCGTCCAGATCTCACCCCATACGTAGCGCGTGATGAAATCCTGG
>JBGPEO010000105.1:0-9512 GCA_041482895.1 Candidatus Dormibacteraceae bacterium
ATCTCCTCGATCGAGGCCATGTCCGAAGCTATAC
Organism: Candidatus Dormibacteraceae bacterium; assembly: GCA_041482895.1. Lineage (GTDB taxonomy): Bacteria > Chloroflexota > Dormibacteria > Dormibacterales > Dormibacteraceae > Palsa-870. Next base: position 35 of record JBGPEO010000105.1, read on the forward strand.
GCGCCGCGGTCCCGCAAATCGCCCTACAAAACCATGGCTTTCACCTCCCCCGCTGGGGGAGGTCGGCGCGGAGCGCCGGGTGGGGGACGCTTCATTGTCTGAAACCAAACCCCTCCCTCCCGCGTCTCTATTGACGAGGGTGTTGTGCAAGAGCTGGCGATGAGTCGCGTGCAGATCGAGTCGCGCTTCGACGCGGTGATCGGCCCGCACCTCGAATCCGGCTACCGCACCGCTCTGGCCATCCTGCGCGACCCCGACGCGGCGCGCGACGCCGTCCAGGAGGCCGCCTTCAAGGCTTGGCGCAAGCTCGACCAGCTGCACGAGGAAAAACCGGCGCGCCCCTGGTTCCTCGCCATCGTCGCCAACCAGTGCCGCAGCGAGCGCCGCCGCCACTGGTGGTCCGTGATCCGGATGCCAGACGTGGAATTAGCCGAAGCCGAAGTCGAGACGGACACCATCGACATCAACCGGGAGCTCGCCAAGCTGGCGCGCGAGGACCGCCTCGCCCTGTTTCTCTACTTCTACCTCGACCTCCCCATGGAGGAAGTCGGAACCGTGCTGGGCCTCAGCGCCGGCGGCGCCAAGACCCGCGTCTACCGGGCAGCCCGGAAGCTGCGACCCGGACTGGAGTTGGACTGATGGAAGAGCTGCGCTCCGAGATTCGAGAGGCGTTCGTGAGGGAGCAGAGGGCCCACCCACCGATGGCGGGCCTGCGCGACGACATCGTCGACGCGGTCAGCGCCCGCCCCCGGCGCGCGCCCAACCTCCAGTGGCTGGCGGCGGCCGCTGCGCTGATCCTCGCGGTGCTGGTCGTCATCGGCCTGATGTCCACGCGCTTCCATCCACGCGCCTCGGTGCCCGCCGCCACGCCGAACGCCTCGCCGGTCGCGGATTACGGACCTCCTCCGGCCGGCGTGCCGTTGCTGTACGTGAAGGACCCAAACCACCCGTCGTGGCTCATCGGCTTCGACTGGACCGGGAAGCCGCTCGCCACGGTGAAGCTCGATCCCGCGATCGGCAGTGTCGGGATGGCGCCCGACGGCCAATTGTTCGCCGTCGGCTTCGGGGCCAAAGGCGGAACCGGAGAGATCCTCGACCGCCTCGGCCAGCCCATCCCGGGCGCGGGGGGCGGACTCCCCGGATCCACCCTTCCGATCTGGGCCGACGACTACCAGCACACGTGCGGTATTTCGTTAGACCCGCAAACACTCACGTCCACACTGGTCACATTTGCGCCTGGCCAGGCCGTGAAGGCGGTTGCCGTCCTCGGCAGCGACCAGAGCCTGCCGGGCAGCTACAGGATCGCCTCGTGCAGCTTTCGCAACGACCAGGCGCTCGTCGTCAGGTCGAGCAACCCCTCGCCGGCTGAGGCCCTGGCGGTGCGAATCTCGACTGGCCAGGTCACCTCTCTCGTCAAGTACGCCACCCCAGAGATGCTCTCCAATGTCGTCGTTAGCGCGGATTCGACTCTGATCGCCGAGAACTCGAGCCAGTCCGTCGGCCAGCTGCAGGGGCAGGACGCGCCAGCGACCGTCATCCGCCGCGTCTCAGACCGGGGGATCCTGGTCAAGATGGACCCGAGCTTTGGAGTGCTCGCGTTCAATAGCGACGACTCGCTCGCCCTCGTGGCCACGACCCCCTGGGTCGGCGGAGCACCAACCGCGATGCAGGTCTGGGACCTGCGATCTGGACAGCCGGTCTGGACCTACAACGGCCCGGGAATGTTTGGCAATGCAATCGGCCAGCCGGGCGGTCGTGACTTCGCGATCTACGTGCGGAAGCCGACGGTCCAAGATCCGCTGACCGACTTGATGATCGTTCACGCCGACGGCACGGTCAGTGACTTCCCGCGCCGTTACGAGCCCGCGTGGTGACGCCGCCGCCCTCGCGAGGCGTCGTCCTCTCGTACGTGCTTTTGGCCGCCATTCTCGTCGCCGCGGCCTTCATGGCGGTCCAGTTCGCACCTCAAGTCACCTCGCCTTAACCCACTCTCACCAAAGCAGGGGAAAATAGGCGGTAAATGCCGGTCATCACGATTGGCCGTCAGTTCGGGGCGGGGGGCAAGACCGTGGGCGAGATGGTCGCGCGCGAGCTGCATGCCGACCTGCTCGAGTCGCGGATCATCGACGAGGTCGCGCACCGGCTCCAGCTTCCTAGGGAGGAGGTCGAGGCCGAGGACGAGCAGCGCGGCTCGCTGCTCTCGCGCCTGCTGGTAGCGCTTGGGTCCGCCAGCTCCGAGCCGCTCATCCCGCCGGAGGTGACCGCGTGGAGCCCGCCCAACGCGGACCCCGCATTCGACACGCGCAAGGCCGTCCTGCAGATCACGCAGCACGTGATCCAGGAGGCCGCGCGTGCCGGGAACGTCGTGATCGTCGGACGCGGCGGCGCTTACATCCTCCGCGACTTCCCCGGAGCGCTTCACGTGTTCCTTCGCGCGGATACGGACGCGCGCGTGAAGACTGTGATGGAGCGATACAAGATCACGTCAGAAGACGAGGCGCGCCGGCGGATCAAGCTGACCGACGAGAACTGGACCGCGTACATCAAACAGGTGTACGGCCACGACCGGAACCTGGCCAACCACTACGACATGGTGTTGGACACAGGTCGCCTTGGCTATGAGACGACAGTGAAGCTGATCGTGACAGCAGCAGTCCCCTCTCCCCGCAGGGGAGAGGGTTAGGGAGAGGGTCGAGGAAGCATTACCCTACATCCGTGACCCACGCCCTCGGCTCCCGCACGTCCGGCGTCGACGGCTCCAGCGAGGGCGGCCGGATCAACACGATCAACCTGCCTGGCGCGCTCGTCCTCTACGGCGTCGCCCTCATCCAGACTCTCCAGCGCAAGAACCCGAAACCCAAGCTCTCCGTCGCCCCCGTCCAGGTCGAAGGCGTCTGGTGCCTCGAGCTGAGCTACATGGGAGACGAGCCGGCGGGCGTCCCGGACCACTGGCTCGGGCACCGCGTGACCCTCCGCAAGCTGGAGCCGCCCCCCAGTGCCTGAAGCCGCCGTCCACGCCTTCGGCCCCCAGACCAAGATCCGGGAAGTGGTCGCCACGCTCGGCGACCGAGGCCGCGAGCTGCTGAAAAAGCACGGCTACGACCTGGGCGAGGGCTTCGTCGACGTCCTGTCCCAGTACCAGACGCTCGAGCACGCCGCCCGCACCGAGCGCGTCAGGGATCTCGACCGCCTGCTCGAGGAGCTGAACTCGGCGGCCTGACTAGGTGTGACCCCTACGAAGTCAGGGCCCGTTTTTACATTCTTTTGAGGGTTCCAAACTCAAGTCCCCGGCTGTACGATGTCACGAAACTGGGTTCTAGGCCGTTATACAGATCAAGGATTACGTCATTGCAAAAGTCGAAAGTAGAACCTGACAGGGGCAAATGTGCCTGCGGACGGCGCAAGAAAGATGCGTCTGTCTACATCTACCGCTCCCACCAGGACCGTTATCTCTTCCACCGGTGCGAGTGCGGTTCGGAGTGGACCGAGCACCGCATGGACGTCGACCCGGCTGACCCCGTCAGCTCCGACGAGGTGATCGAGGTCCACAAGCAACTGGCAAAGTTCGAAGGCTCAATAGCGGAGCTGCTGGAACAACACTCCGCCAACTGAGCCGAATCGTTTCCCTCTCCCCCTCGGGGAGCAATCAGTAGGTCACATCCTTATCGCCGCTTGCGCGCAGGGGCCTAACCCCTACCCGTAGCAGTGGTACGTGATCGCGCCAGGATTCAGCGCGGCGCTGTATCCGTAAGGCACCCCTTTCGGCACGTACATCCAGTCCCCTGACTTGAGCTCGATGCCGTTGGTGGTGATCGAACCCGAAATCACAATCCGGAACAGGTCGCGCTTGTGCTCATGGGTCGGCACGATTGCACCCGGTTCGGACACCGTCAGGAAGAAGAACGCGGGGCCCTCCATCACGAACGGCAGCTGCCATGCCCGGATCCCGGGCGGCATGTCCTCCCGCATCAAGCTGTAGCGCAGGTCATCCATTCCGGGATCTCGAGACGTGATCACTCGGTCCCTCACGGTGAGGCGATGCTTCTTGACCGCGGCTCTGACGCGAGCCACCCCTTTTGGCCCTTCGACGGTCGAGTCGTCTGCTTTCCAGCTGGCTCTTGTCGGACTCATATGCTTCCCTCCTTAAGTGCTTACTTTCCAGTGGCTCAGACACTACTCCCGGGTGGGTTCTTGTCAAGGTCGCGGGCAACGATCGCCTGTTCGACCGCCCAGGTGGCAACCTCGGTGCGTGACCGAACGCCGAGCTTGTTGCGGATCCGCTCGACGTGTCCTTCCGCGGTGCGCTCGGCGATGAACAGCCGCTCGGCGATCTCTCGATTGGTCATTCCCGCCGCGACCAGGGCGACGACCTCCCGTTCGCGCCGGCTCAGCTTGCCCAGCTCCGGGCTCGCCGCCGCCGGCGGTTTGTCCGCGCCGAGCGCGTACTCGAGTGCCCGATCGGTGCCCATCGTCAGACCGTCGCTCCACGCGCCGTCGCCTTTCCGCGTGCCGAGCCGAGTCCGGGCCCGCCCGCACGCCTCTTCGAGCTGGCTCATCCTCAACGGCCAGGCACTCAGCGACCACTCGCGCGACATCCGACTTTCGACCGCCGCCAATCGCAAGGCCCGTTCGTTATCAGCCCGCGCCGCGGCCACGAGCGAAAGACCGCCGATGCACCAGATGGTTCCAAACGTGTCGTCTTCCGCAAAGAAGATCGATAAAGATTCCTTCCACGCGGCCGCCGCGGCATCGAGGTCGCCCAGCCCGAACTGCGCGTTGGCGAGACTCTCGAGGTAACGAGCCGTACCCGTCTCGTCATTTTGTGACCGGCTGAAGGCGACGCAGTCCAGCAGTATCTCGAGCCCCTCTGCGTACTTGCCTCGTTCGGTGGCGAGCACGCCGAGATGATTCTTGACTTCGATCGCAAGGCGCGAGTTGCCTGACCCATCCAGACGAGAAAGGGCTTCTTCATACATCTGTGCCGCGACGTCGAGCTCGCCGACGGCGTGGTACACGACGCCGGCTCCTCTGAGCGTGTGGGCAATGAGTTCCGGGTCGCCGACCTCTCGCGCCTCCGCCACGCTGGAGTCGGCCAGCGATCTCGCGCTGGCGTGGTCGGCCTGCCTCATCGCGAGGCGGGCGGCGAGGTTGAGCGCTTTCGCCCGCGGCGCGCCCTTGGGCTGGGACTGGTCGAGCAGGTCGAGCAGCAGGGTGCGTGCCCGCGCGTGGTCCGAGAACTCGGAATCGGCAACCTCGAGCGCCAGCGCCAGCCCTTTGTCTTCAACGTGGGATCGCGCCCACGCGAGAGCCGCCCAGAGATTTGCGGATTCGCGGGCTTTCCATTTCTGCTCTGCCTTGGCGATGGAGGCGATGAAGTATTCGTAGTGCCGCTCGTTCACGACCTCGAGCTCGCTCGCCTCGCTCAGGCGGTCGAGGGCGAACGCGTGATGCGATTCGAGGAGCCGGAAGCGCGTGCTGCCGTCCTCGAGCCTGTCGGCCACCACCATCGACTTCTGTACCAGGCCGCTGAGCAGGCTCATCAGGTTCGCGTCCGTTGCGTCCGCGCACACGGCCCCCGCGCCCTCGGGCGTGAAGCCGCCCTGGAAAACGGAGAGGCGCCGGAACAGCCGTCCTTCGTCATCGCTCAGCATGCGGTGGCTCCAGTCGATGGCGGCGGCCATCGTCTGCTGACGCTGCGGCGCCGTGCGCGTCCCTGAAGTGAGCAAGCGGAAGCGATCGTTGAGGTTGCTCAAGAGCTCCTGCTCCGACATCACATCGATCCGCGCTGCCGCCATCTCGATGGCTAGAGGCAGGCGGTCGAGGCGCTCGCAGATACGCGTTACGGGATCGAGATTGCGAGTAGCCATCTTGAAATCGGGCGCGACCAGCCGCGCACGCGCCTCGAACAGCAGGAGCGCATCGGCATCGCGCAGCGAAGCCACCGGCCAGCGGGCTTCGCCCGGGACTCCAAGAGCCTCGCGGCTGGTGGCGATGATGCTGAGCTGTGGGCAGCGTTCGAGCAGCCTCTGGCAGAAGGCGGCGGAATCGGTCACCAGGTGCTCGCAGTTGTCGAGGACGAGCAGCGCCTTCCTGCCCGCCAGCCAGGAGGCGACCACGTCCTGGGCGGCTCCCCGGCCGGGCAGCTCGAGCGCGCCGACCACCGCTCCGGACACGTCGTCGGTGGCCGCCAGCTCGATCCACCAGGCGCCGTCCGGCCACAGGTTGGAGTTGGCTCTCGCCACCTCGGCCGCCAGCCTGCTCTTGCCGGCGCCGCCGGTCCCGGTGAGAGTGACCAGCCGCGAGGTCGAGAGGAGCCGTTTGAGCGAGCGCAGCTCGTCCTCGCGCCCGACGAAGCTGGTGAGATGGTGAGGCAGATTGCTCGGAGCTGCGGCCGCGTGCTTGCCCCGGACAGGCACCCTGTCCATGGCCGTATCTTGGCCCACAAACAAGAAAAAGAGAGAGGGATCGGGGAGATCCCTCTCTCGACGAGTGCACCCGAAGGGGATATCGGGTGATGCGCAGCACGTCTTTTAGATGTAGCCGTGCGCCTTGAGCACCCGCATTGAAGCCGCGAGCTGGCTGTTCCGCTCCTGGGCGTCGGGCCCGAGGAAGCTGTTCGGCGCGAGCTGGGCGGCCGCTCCGGCGGTCAGTCCGAACTCCTCGGACGCCAGCATTGAACCAGCGAGCTGGCTGTTGCGCTCCTGGGCGTCGGGCCCGAGGAAGCTGTTCGGCGCCAGCTTGGTGGTCGTCGGGCGGTCGTCCGGTCCGACGGCTGCGGGTGCCGCCTTGACGCCGCGGGTGTCGACCTGCTGGTACGCCGGCGCGAGCGTCTCATTGATCGCCTGCACGCCGCCGCGGTGACCCGAGTACTGCAACGCTCCGCCCTGGCCCTGCACGACGTGCGCTGGCACGCCGGCCGGTGCGCTGAGGTTCTTCGCCACGACACCTGCCGTGACACCCAGCCCCATCGTGGCCACTACCGCGCACACTGCGACGAAACTCTTTGAGATCCCCGATCCGCGAATCGCTGACCTTGCTTCCATTTCCGTTTGCCTCTCCACTTTTTATTCGGCTCGCTATTGGCTAAGCCGTTGAGGCAAGACTAGGAATCAAGGGGCATGCCCCAAAAGGCGGAAAACACCTGAAAACCGGGAGCGGAGTACCTGAAAACGAGTACCTGCTTTCCAAGGGAAAAGGGGGGCGCAACACGACTTCCCTCCCCCGCAGGGGGAGGGTCAGGGTGGGGGCTGACTCGTTACTCCACAGCCACCCGGCAGATCCGCGGGTGGATCGCCACGAACGGCAAATGTGCCTGGATGTAAGCAGTCGGATCGACGAAACGGTAGGGGAAGGCGGGGAAGCCTGAGCACGCGGTGGGGGGCAGCGCCCCGTTCCAGGCGTGCGACTCGAAATCGCCCATGAAGACGGCGAAATGCAGGTGCGTCCGCGTGCCCATGTCCGCGACATCGGCGAACACCTGGCCCCGCTTCACCGCCGTCCCCACCTTGAACCCGGGCCTGGGCCACACGTGCCAGTACTGCGTGAGCACGATCCCCTGGCTCGTCGCGTGGCGGATGAGCACCCCGCCAAGGAAGGTCGGATCGACGATGTACCCGGCGATCACCCCATCCGCGGCCGCCATCACCGGCTGAATCCCGGTCTTGATGTCGACACCGGTGTGCAGCCACACCGCGCCGGACGCGCAGGCGCGCAGCACCGTGCCGTTGCACAATCGCCACTCGCTTCCGAACCCGAGACAGTGCGGCTCCCAGGTGGGCAGCGGGTACTGGAAGTAATCGGAAGCGGGCACCTGCACGCGCAAGGCGTGGAACGGAACCGCATCGGGAACCGAAGGCCCCGGCAGGATAAATGCCGCCACCGCGCCGACCAGAACAAACCAGCGCATCACCCCAATCTACGCCTGGTCCCCGGTGGACGAGATCCTCACTCATACGCGTCGCACGTAGGCCGGATTCATTCCGGCCGTCCCCCGGCAACCTAACTGGCTCTAGCGTTGCCTGGAGTGGCTAATTAGATAGATCCGATCCCGGGGAAGGTGAGCAGGCGCGTTGGCGGAGCCAACCCGCCGATGCAATCAGTAAGTCCGATCCTGCTCGCCGCTTTGCGCGCAGCGGAAACCGCCCAGGTTTCCGCTCATATTTAAGAGCCCTCCCCTTGTGGGGAGGGCTCAAGCGTGGAGAGGGTAGTGGGCTGTCTCAGAACGGATTACGCCGCCGCCGCGTGAACCTCCGCGAGCAGCTGGTTGCCCTGCTCGATCAGGTCGTGCACGTTGCGGTCGTTGTGCTGGGTTGAGGCGCCCGGAGCGGTCGTGTCGAGCAGCGCGATCATCTGGGCCGCCAGCGCGTTGCGTTCGGAGGTCCAGGCCGCGATCTGCGCATCCGCGCCGATGTAGGTCTGGTCTCCAGTGCTGTTGCTGAGCGTCGCTTTCGTTGCAAACGCGATGCTGTCGAGCGACAGCTGCCCGACCGGCGCGTTGATCTGCTTGTAAACGTCGCCGAGCTGGTTGAGATCCTGCCGGGTCCCGGTCATGACCTGGCTGATCGGCCGGCCCTGGTGGATGTAGTCCTCCTGGAGCCCGGTCAGCGCCATGATCGTCGGGCGGATGTCGGAGTGGTCGGTCCAGAGGCTGCCGGTGACGCCGAGATTCTTCACACCCGGGCCCACGAGGCCGAGCCACGTGGTGTTGATCTCAGGCGCGATGTCCCCGTGGTTCCAGTTGAACAGTGGGTTGATCTCGATTGTCTTGCCGGTCGGGCCGGGGAAGGTGCTCAGGAAGTAATCGGGCTTGGCGAACATCGTGAACGTCGCATCCCGCTTCGGATCGGCGGTGATCATGTGCAGCAGTCCCATCTCCGCCTGGTCGGCAAGAAAGTTGTCCACGACCTCCGTGTTGCCGCTGTACGGGTTGACCGCTGTGACGGTGCCGCCGGCGCGCTCGAGATTGCGCGTCGTCGAAGAGGTCTGCGAAGGGTTGCCGGTGATGTAGAAGTTCGGGGCCGAGTCGGAGTGAACGGTGAACGGAGTGGTGATGCCGGTCTGGTCGAGGATCAGCTGCTTGATGTTGCCCGCGACCTCGCCGATCTTGGCGTAGGTGCAGGGGACGTTGACGCCGTCGCAGTTGGCCGGGCTCGGCGGACCCGCGATGAGATGGTCGCCCTCATCGGCGGTGAAGCTGAACACGGTGTTGCTGCGGTTGATGCCGTCCTGCGCCAGCCTGGCAAAGAAGTCCGCGAACGCCTGGTTGTAGGCCTTCAGCTGCGCCACGTAGCCGGCCTCGCCAGGTCCGAACGGCACGGTGCCGGGGTGCAATTGATGCAAGTCCGAGATGTACGCGTAGGTCACCGGCACGCCGTGCTCCTGCATCGCGGCGACGTAGCCGAGCGAGTTGCTGGCCATCATGCTGTCGAACCCCGGGAAGCCCGGCTGTCCGAACCCGTCGGTGATGGGATTGCCGTTG
>JBGPEO010000106.1:0-9393 GCA_041482895.1 Candidatus Dormibacteraceae bacterium
CGGTCGTCCCACGTCCCGGACGAACGCCCCCGGCGGGCATCATGACGCGTCGCTCGAGGAGATCTCGTGCTGAGCGGCGACCATCGCGATCTGTACCGGGGCCGGCAGGTGCTCGTCACCGGCGGCCTTGGGTTCATCGGGAGCAATCTCGCCCATCAGCTCGTCGCCCTCGGCGCCGACGTCACGATCGTCGATGCGTTGATTCCGGATTGCGGCGGCCGCCGGGACAACGTGGCCGGGCTCGAGCAGCGGGCCGGGATCCACGTGGTCGATCTGCGCGACCGGCCCCGGCTGGATCCGCTCGTGCGCGACCGCGAGGTGATCTTCAATCTCGCCGGACAGGTGAGCCACATCGACAGCGTGGAGGACCCACAGCAGGATCTCGAGCTGAACTGTCGCGCCCAGCTCTCGCTCCTGGAGGCGTGCCGCCGGCACAATCCGTCTGTACGGATCGTATTCGCCGGAACCCGCCAGATCTATGGGCGACCGGCCACGCTCCCCGTCGACGAACGTCATCGCGTACGGCCGACCGACATCAACGGCGTCAACAAGGCCGCCGCCGAGCTCTATCACCTCGTCTACGGCGACGTCTTCGGTCTTCGCACGTGCTCGCTCCGGCTTTCGAACGTGTACGGCCCACGCCAGCTGATCCGTCACAGTCGGCAGGGCTTCATCGGCTGGTTCGTCCGGCTCGCCGTGGAGGATCGAGAGATCCCGATCTATGGAGACGGCTCGCAGCAGCGTGATCTCGTGTACGTCGACGACGCGGTCGACGCATTCCTCAGGGCCGGCGCGTCGGACTCGACCAGCGGCGAGGTGTTCAACGTCGGCGGCCGCGAGCTGATCAGCCTCCGTGATCTCGTCCAGCGGCTCCTGGAGATCGCGGGCGGAGGGCGGATCCGGTTCGTCGAGTGGCCGCCGGACCGGAAGGCGATCGACGTCGGGACGTTCGCGACGGATTCGAGCAAGCTCTCGGCGCGGCTGGGATGGATGCCCCGGGTCGATCTCGCGGAAGGGCTCGAGCGCACCGTGGCCTTCGTCCGGCGACACCTGGCGCGGGGCGGCCGCCAGGGGGTGGATGGGTAGCCCGGGCGCGGACGGGCTCGGCTGATCCAGGGAGTTCAGGGCTTACCCATCGAGAAGTTCAGAGAGTAGCTGGTTGTAGATCCGGCCCATGGCTTCGCGCGAATATGATTCGTGGATCAGGCGCTGCGCACGCGCGCTGAGCGTCTGCCGCAACGAGGCATCTTCATGGAGACGAACCACCACGGCGACGACGGCCTCGAGGTTGCACGGGTCGTAGCAGAGACAGGTCTCGCCATGTCGTATGAACAGGGCGTTGCCCTTGGAACGCGGCGCAACAACGGGCAGCCCGGCCGCCATGGCTTCCATCATCACCAGCGCGACCGGCTCCGCGTACTTCGAATGAAAGAGCAAGATGTCGTGCGTGGCATACAACCGCGGTAATTCGTCGCGGGGTACCGGCGGTTCGAAGCGGACCACATCCGTCAGTTGGTGGCGCCGGATCAGCTTGTCGATGAGCGCACGATAAGGCGCTGGACCTGGCCCCGCCACCACCGTCAACGTCGCGTCGGGCATCCGGCGGCGAATCTCCGGCAGGGCTTCGAGAAACACGTGCAGCCCCTTTTCGTAAGCGAGGCGGCCCACCCACAGCAGCCGGCCGCGTGAGCCGGCGGGCCGTCCGGGGGCTGGCGGCGTCGGGACGCCAAAGTACGCCACGCGTGTCGCCGAAGCCGGCAGCCCGGCGGCGATGGCGTCCTGTTGCCAGGCCACGCTGGGGAAAATGGCACATCTCACCCTGTCGACGGGCACCGGCGCATACAACGCGGGGTGGACTGGCTGCCCGCTCCGCCGGTGCGTGAGCCAGCGCAGGCCGGGCCATTGCGCCAGCTGAACGGCCAGCGCATCCAGGCTGAGAAGCGCCACCCGCGGGTGCCGGCCCACGGTCAGCGCGACCGCACCGGGGGCGATCCCATCGACGCACATGAACACGAGATCATACCGGTTGGCGTCGGCCAGGGCTCGTTCGATCACCGCAAGGTTGTGCGAGGCATGGTCCAGCACGTGGACAGGCATGAAGTACTCGCTGATCTGATGGCGGAGGTGCAGTGGCACGGAGCGCCACAGGCGATGCCAAAGTTGCCACCGCTGAAACATCTGAAGCTGCGAATTGGAGGCAACCTGGCGCAGCTCACTGGCCTGCCGCGAGTTCCCTGATGATGTGCGGAGCGGCCCGCCGATGACGTCGACTTGCCAGCCATGGGCCTCCAACTGGTCGAGCAGATCGCGTAGGGCAACGTGAAGCCCCCCGACCGCACCGATGGCGGCGACTGGCCCGATGAAGAGCATTCGCCGGGCTGACTGGGTGTTTGCGGATGAGGTGGTCTGCGTCACGTCAGTCGAGCCCGCCCGTGAAGGACACCAATTCCGGGCGTTCCGACATCTCGTAGTCCGTGAGGTAGGTGGGCTTGAAGCGACGCTGCTCGGGCAGTACCGCAAAACGCGGCACATAGACCGCATTGCGTGTCTCGATACGTTGCGGCTCGGAGCAGGAACGGTCACCTTCGGTGTCCATGGTGACCAGGAACGCAGGACGATGGTCGATGGCTCGGCTCATTCAAACTTCGCAGAGTTTCCGATAGAGTGCGACATGTTCGCGAACCACCTGCGGCCATGCCCACGCGCCGGCGGCGGCGGAACCCGCCTCGATGAGTTTCTGGCGCGCCGAGGCATCCGACAAGACCGTGCCAATGTGCACGGCGAAGTCAGCGGGGTTTGCCACATTAGCCAGGAGTCCGGCCTTCGTTCGTTCAATCAGATCGCGACATCCGGGCACATCGGATGCGACGATCGGCAGACCCGCCGCCATGGACTCCATCAGCACGAGCGGCATGCCCTCGATCAGCGAGGTCATGACGTACACGTCCGACGCGTGATAGAGATTCACCGTTCTGGCATCCGGACACTCCAGCGTCTTCCCCACGTTCCCGTCCAGGGCGATCTCGGGCATCACAAGCAGATGATTTCCGACGCCGAGCCGCTGCGCCTCCGTGGCAATGGGGTCGATTTCGCGGCCCGCGATCACCCACAGAACATCGCAATGCGTCCGGAGAACCTCGACCAGGATCTTCGGAATCAAAGCCATGTTCTTGACCCGATCATGGCGGCCGACCGTCAGGATGATCTTCCGATCGGGCGGCAGGCCCAACGCCTTCCGGGCCTCGTCGCGCCGTCCCGGCCGAGCCCTTAGTGCGTCCAGGTTGATCCCGTTGTTCATATCGAAGATCCGCGACGGATCGACGCCCATCTCCAGGAGTTTCTCTCGAATGGAGCGACTGATCGCGGCAACGCCCGTGGCTTGTCGCAGCGCGGCGCAGATCGCCTTGTCGACGTATGGATTCAACCTGAGCCCATAGCGAATCCCCGGCACCGTCTGCACGTCGGCGCCGTGACACGTGACCAGAAACGGCACGCCCATGCGGGCCAAGGTGCCCGCGGCGAGAGCCGCGCCTGGAAAGGCCAGATGAATATGCCAAAGGTTGTACCGGAATCGCGCCTGGTAAAAGGCCACCTGCAGGCCCATGGTCAGACCCGCCACGCCCCTTCTCTTCCACGTGTCCACGCCGGACCACGTGAGGGAACGGGGCAGGAAGGGGCGAACCGGATAAGCAACGAGATGACGGATCATCCGGGACTGTCCCCACCAGGTGATGACGTCAACCCGGTGGTTTTCCCGGCGCAGACCTTCCGCGAGATTGTGAACCACCACTTCCGCCCCTCCCATCTTGGGGAGGACGCTCGAGGCGAGAAGGGCAATCTTGAGTTTCTTCACGCGCTCCGCCCGGCTGGCATCATCGCGTTAATCGCGGGATTTTCTTTCGCAGACCGCGACACATGAGTTGTGTTCACCAACAACACCGTACCGGAGGGTTTCAACACCCGCGCCATCTCGGCCAGTCCCTGGTCGTGATCCGCGAAGAGCATCAGCGCGTGCGAGGAACAGACGACATCAAAGTAGCCGTCTTGAATCGGCATCTTCTCGGCCGCCGCCGTATGAATCGGGAAGGCCAGACCTCTTTCTTGAACGCCGTGCCCGCCACGCGTAGGTAGCATAAACCGTGTTCTCAGACCTGAACTGAACTGGCACAACGCGGATGAACCCTCTGGGATCGTGGGCCGATCCTGCCAGAACGCTCATGCAGAGTCAATCTGGCGGCTGCGGGCAGAAGGCGGACGTGGCACGTGAGAGAGTGAAGCGAGTTCGGGGCAGGCGTCTCCGACGCTGGCGCTTGGGGCCCCTCCTATCTGGTCACGCCCGCGCGTGCTCGCTGCTCTTTGTGTTTCGCGCATATCTACCGGGCTGCTGAGAAACTGATCGACAGGCCGATCAGCGCGTACTACGATGCTCGCACGCGTGAAGACGATCCGCAGGCGGGCCATCTGTCTAGTTGCCTCTCTCCCGAACAGCGCGGGCCGGCGGACCATCCCGAGGCCGCGCTTTAGTTCTTGTTTTCGCTGGCTTGAGCACCTCTATTCTCCGATGAACCTGCGCCCGATTCCGCCTGAGCAGCTGTTGTGGGCGGGCGCGGACGCAGCAGGTACCTCCTGGCGCTGATGCTGCAACCTGAAACTCGCCTTGCACGACGACAGAAGGTGGACGCTCAAAGCCATTCACACGCCAGTAGTCTCCTGCAACGTGTCTTGCCGCTCCCTATCTGGTCTTTTTCATGCACACCGGCTGCATCCATTGAGCAGGTGTCTGCCGCAACAGACGCCCTGCGTCCTCGCACTTGAATATGAGTAACCCGAGCTGGCCTTCGATCGACGTCATCGTACCGGTCTATAACGAGGCCGCGACGATTCAGGCCAAGCTGTCCAACCTGGCGGAACTCGACTATCCAAGAGACCGCCTCCGCGTGATAGTCGTCGATGGCCAGTCCGACGACGGGACAGCGGAGCTGGTCGAGCGTTGGAACCGCCTCCACGAGTTCCGCGTCGAGTTGCTGCGTAGTGAGGCCGTCGGCAAGCCTGCGCAGGTGACGGCCGGACTGGGACGAACTCGTACCGAGTGGGTGCTGGTGTCGGACGCAGATGCGCGACTCCCGGACGGCGTGCTCAAGTCGATGGTGGAACTCGCTCAGGCCGACGAGAAGGTTGGTCTGGTGGGCACGCCGATCCACCCCATGAGCGACGACCCCTTCGACCGGGCACACTGGACGATGGCTAACTGGCTGCGGCGGCTTGAACGGAAGTGGGGCACGGCCGGGCTCGTCGTTGGCCCCTGCTACCTGGCCCGCCGCGAACTGCTGGCCGTCCTTGGCTGGGGCACCGTCGTGGACGATGTGTACGTATCGTGCCGGGCGCTGCTGGGAGGATACCGCATAGAGCTGACGTCGCTCCCCGTGCGGGAACTTCGGGCTCCCGTTGGCGGCCGCGAGCTACTCCGCCACAAGCTGAGAAAGGCGATGGGCTACCTGCGGGAGACCGCTCGGGCTCTCCCCCACGCCGAGGCGCGCAACTTCGCCACAAGCATCATGGTCCTGTGGAGGACCGGGCTGCTGGTAGGCCTGCCCCTGGCACTGTGGGGTGGCGTAGCCGTAGCAGTCGCGCGCTTCGGGTGGAGCGACACCGCGGTCGCCGCCTTGACCGTGCTGGTCGCTGTTTGGGGCCTGGCTGCCCGGGGAGGGCGTGGCCGCTTGACGCGGACGGTGGCCATCGTTGCGACACCTTTCCTGACGGCGGTGATCCTGACGGCGGCGGTCCTGCTGCTGCCCTTCGTTCCGCTTAGCGCTCGCTATCGAAAGGTCTCACTGCCTGAGGTGCCTCTTCTGGACGCAGATCCGCTATGACCCAGCCCCTCCGACTGGCGTGGCATTTCGCGACGTTCCGACTACGCACACTGCACCCGTTCGAAGTACAGGCTGTGCTGCTGAACGCATGCAACCTGCGGTGTCTCTACTGCCGGTGTCCCGATATCAAGACCGCCCTGATGACGACCGAGCAGTGGTGCGCCCTCGTCTGCCGCTTGGCCGCCCTTGGCACCTACCGGATCAAGTTCCAAGGTGGAGAGCCCACCCTCCGAACAGACTTCGGCGCGATCTGCAAAGCCGCGAAACACGCCGGACTCGTGACCGCCGTGACGTCGAACGGCTACGGGATAGCCTCGTGCCCGGACAACCTGACGCATCTGGACGAAGTCGTGCTGAGTCTCGATGCCCTCACGGCCGAACTGCATGATCGCTATCGCGGGAATGGATCGCACGCGACCGTGATGCAAGCACTTGACCTTGCGAAGAACAAAGGCTGCAAGGTCTATATCAACATGGTCGTGCACCGGGACACGCTCCACGAGCTCGAGCCGATGCTGGAGTTCTGCGAGAGGTGGGGATTGGGCCTCAACGCGCAGGCGGTGATGTTCGGCAAGGCATACCAGGACGACCAGGCGATGTTCCTTGGCCTCTCACAACGCGATGAACAGGAGATGTACCAGCGACTGGCCCGGTGGAAGCGGCAGGGGCGGCCGCTGATGTTCTCCGCCGATAGCTACGAGCGCACGTCTGCGTGGCCAGACTATCGGACGTTGTCGGTTCGGGGACCTGGCGCGTCGAGTTGCATGGCTGGGCGCGACTACATCCACATCGAGCCCAACGGTGACGTGCACCCCTGTGGCTTGCACGGCGCCACCTTCACGCCCAAGAATCTTCTGCGCGACGGTCTCGAAGCGGCACTCCTGAATGCTCAACATCACGACTGCGCGGACTGCTCCCTGGTCTATCTGAACGAGCGCAAGGCGCTGTTTGGCCTTCGACCAGCCGCCGTCCGAGAGGTTCTGCGCCGGGGGTGACGTGATGTTTGCCGCCCTCTCGTCGCGAGACGCGTCGTTCCTTTGCGCTCGTGCGGGATTTGCGCGAGACATCTCAGGATCGCTTCCCGCGTGCTGAGCCGCGATCTCCTGCGTTAGAGTCGGTCCCCCGCTCGCAGTTCCTCCACGATGCGCCGCCCGGCCCACACGATCCCTCCGAGAAGGATCATGGGTATTAGCGCGCCGATCCATCGAGCGCCTGGCATGGGAAGGCGACCCGACGCGAGCTTCACCCAGAAGATATCGATCGGCCGACCTGATTGAGGTAGCCACCCCGTGATCAGCGGAGAGGCCACAGGCCGGAACTGGGTGGCCCACGTGTCCGGGAGCCCCAGGCTCTGCTGAATCCACCCCAGGTGGAAGATGAAATCGGTGAGGATGCCGTTCCAGCTCACGACGAGTCCAAGCGCAGCAAGCAGGAGAAAGACCGCTCGCCGCGCTGCCAGCGTCGTGCCTGTGGCAGAGGACAGCCACGCGGCGGCTGCCAGTGTGACAAGGGGCAGGATGGGAAGCAGGTAGCGCGGGCCCCAGCACCAGCCGCCCCACCAGAAGTGGAACGAGGCGTAGAGCACGAGCGAGATCGCGATGACACCACCGAAGAGACTTCCAGCAGCGGTGCGATGCCGGGCCAATGTGCGGAGTCCGGGAAGGGCGAGCCACGCAAGAGGGAAGAAGAACAGCAGGCCGTGCGCGGGGCTCACGAGAAGACCGGCGAGGCCCTGGGCGAAGCCGCTGGGAGAGCCGGGGAACAGCGCCGCGATTCGCCGCCCGCCGCGGAACGCGGTCGGATCGCCGAACTTGACCCAGTTGATCAAGACGTGGACGAGAATAGCCAGCGCCATGCCGCCTGCCAGAATCCCTGCGTGGAGCCAGGGCTCCTGAGCGCTGCGGCGGCGACTCCGGAGGTAAACCCAGCCGATGATCCATACCGCCAGGACCACGAACTCGATCCGCGTGAGAAGACCGTAACCGAGAGCGATCCCCGCCCAGACCAGCGGCCGGCGCGAGCCTGTCCTGTCGGCCCGTAGGACGCCCCACACCGTGGCCGTCAGGGTGAGCGCCGCGAGAGGCTGGGCGTAATCGTACCGGGCGTAGGCCGCGGCCGGCGAGCCGAACCCGTAGACCAGGGCGGCCAGAACCGCCAACTCGCGGCGCAGTCCGAGCAAGCGCCCAGCGTGGAAGACCAGGCACGCCGTACCGGCGGTGAGCAGGGGGTTGAGCACTGAGCAGAGCAGGTAGGCGGCGTTCGAGTAGAGGGCTGGGTTTTGGGCAAGGGACGCATCATAGGGCATGGCTCGAAGGTCCGGGAACCAGACAAAAACGGGATACAAGACCACGAGAAGTGGCACATAGGCGAACGTCATCCCGGGAGGCCATCCGCTGACGTCACTGGGGACCCGTCCCCAGAGGAGCGGCGGGTCGAATCTCCAGGAATGCCGGAACACCAGCGCCTTGGCGGACTGAAACATGGCAATACCGTCGATCGAGTACTGATGACCGCCGAGGATCAGAAGGTAGTAGGCAAACGCCGCGAGCCCGATGAGGAAGGTCAGTCGAGTGTCCCGATCGGAACCCGGTCCCGATCGCCGGCTGTTCCGCCCGTGATCCTCGCTACTTCCCATTGCCTCCGCCTGGTGTCCCCGACCCGGAGAGCGTAGATGTATGGTACTGACGCGGTCAACGCCGCGGAGAGGAGAGGCCAACCATGGACCATATTGGCATCGACGTCCGCAAAAAGGAAAGTCATAATTGATCGAGCGCCGGGGGGCAGATCCTCGGGCGAGGCGGGCCAGGACTGACAATGGGGGTTATGTTCATCGCCGTCAAGATAAAATGCATATGACTCTCAAGTTGTTGCGTGTACTGGCTTCCCCTGCTCCGCGCGGGGGAAGATTCGTCTTACCGTGACGATCAGGCGGCAATCGGCGCCGCGCAGCCAGCGCTCGATGCGCTCGTTGCTTTCGTCCGCCAGGTCCGCTTCCTCGACGGGAATCGTGAATTGACACTTGATTGTCGTGTAATCTAGCCCGACCTCGAAGGAGAGACAATCGCGCGGGAGGGAGCCTCATGAAGCTGGCAGTCGAGTTTCCGAGCGTGTCCTATCGGGAAGGGCCGGCGGCGGTGGTCCGCCTCGCGCAGGCCATCGAGCGGATCGGGTACGACCACATCGACATCTTCGACCACGTGGTCATGGGCATCCCGATCGAAGGGCGCCCCAAGGGTCCGTACAATCCGGCGATGCCGATTCTCGAAGCCTTCATGACGCTGTCCTACCTCGCCGCCGTCACCTCCCGCGTGACGCTCGGCACCGAGGTGCTCGTGCTGCCGCAGCGCGAGCCCACGCTGGTCGCGAAGCAGGTGAGCACGCTGGACACGCTCTCGGGCGGCCGGATCCGGCTCGGTGTCGGGGTGGGCTGGCAGGAATCGGAGTACGAGGCTCTCGGCGAAGATTTCCGGTCCAGAGGAGTTCGCATGGACGAGGCCATCCGATTGCTGCGCGCCTACTGGAG
>JBGPEO010000107.1:0-9296 GCA_041482895.1 Candidatus Dormibacteraceae bacterium
CGCTGAAGAAGTTCGGCCAGTTTGTCGCCGACGCGATGATCGATGCCCTGTTGTAGTGCCGCAGGGCTTCCGACCAGGTGTTTCCGGACAATGCTCGAGGGGGGAACTGGTCGGGGAGGGGGGATTTGAACCCCCGACCACCTGACCCCCAGTCAGGTGCGCTACCGAGCTGCGCTACTCCCCGTGTCCAGGGGTAATCGTACCCGGGGTCTTAGTGGCGGCCCGCGTAGGCGACCAGGCCACGGTGCGTGGAGCTGAAACCCGACTCGCGCAGCATCGGGTTGAGCGGGGAGTCCATCACCGGGACTCCGTCGACCCGCTGAACCTCGACCCTTCCCGACAGGATCGCCATCCCGATCAGCGCGCGCAGGTGCTCCGGCGTCACCTCGCCGCTTGTGAGCAGCGAGCGGCCGCCGCGCTCCAGGTACAGCTTGAGAATCCCATCGTCGACCACGATGTAGGCGCCCGCGGTGCGGCCCATCCGGCCATCAGACCGCGGCCAGGGCAGGAGCGAGCCGTAAGCACTCGCGGGGTCGGTCGCCGCGAGGGCGAAGATGCCGCTGCCCGAATCGCGTAGCGCGCGCAGCCTGTCGACCGCGCCCGGCAGGGCAAACTGGGAGCCGCCCAGCCCTTCGACGAAATAGCCGCGCCGGATGCGACCTGACTCTTCCATCGCCCGCAGCACCGGGTAGAGCGCGGCGAACCCGCCGGGCCAGCCCTCGGTGACGACGGTTTCGCGCGTGAGCACGCCGTAGCGCTGCAGCAGCACGCCGGCCTCGGCATGCAGGCGCTCGGTCGGGCCGGCCCCCTCGCCGACGAGGTCGGCGACCAGCGACCAGCGCCCCGACGCGCGGGGCTGCGTAAGGCGCGGGAGCCGGGGCCGGTGGGGAGACTTTCGGACCGCGGGGCCGAGCAGGCGCAGCGGCGCAAACGTGTCGTTCGTGACCTCGCCCGACCAGACCAGGTCCCACAGCGCATCGAGGATGGGTTCCTCATCGCCGCCACCGCAGGCGTTGTACAGGTCGCGGAAAAAGCTCGCGCCACGTGCCTTCAGGTGCTCTCGGAGTCGTTGGTGCAAATCGCCATCGGGCGCTTCTACCGGCTCCGGGACGAGGCGGTGAGCGTCTCCGCGCATGTAGAGCGCGACCCTGCCGTCGCTCGCGCCCAACGAGCCGCGTCCCACCCACACCACCTCACCCATCGAGATGAGCTCGTCGAGCAGCCGCGGGCTGTAACCGCCCACGCGGGCGGCGATGACATCGCGCTCGATCACGCTGGCCGGCAGCGCCGCTCCTTGAAGCTGGAACACCACCTCGAGCAGCCTGTCCACGCCGGCTGCCTTCGCCCCGACCCCGTGCCAGGCCGGCAGGAAGCGAGCGACAGCCTCGGGTGATACCGATTCCACCTCGTGGCGAAGCGCAGCCAGGGAGCGCCGCCGGAGGATCTTCAACACCTCGGGGTGGCAGTACTCGCGGCCTTCTCTCGAGCGCCTGAACTCGCCGGCCAGGACATCTCCGCGCGCGGCCAGGCGGCTCAGCGCCGCCTCGACCGCGGCCGACGGGAGGGCCCACCGCCCCGCTGGTTCGCTCGTGACGAACGGCACATGCGTGCGAGCCCAGCGGCGCAGCAGGGAGTCGAGCGGGTCCGGGCCTGGGTCGAGAAAGACGTCCGGGAGACCTACCGGCAGGCTGGCTCCGAGCGCCTCCCTGTAACGCCCTGCGTCTTCGGCGGCGATCCAACGCGATTCACCAGCCAAACGCACAGGGATTGCGCGCCGCTCCAGCTCGAGCAATCGCAGCCACTCCTCGGAGATCCCGCGTGCGCCCGCCTCGCCGGCCGTCAGGTCCCCGAGCCTAACCAGCACGTCGTGGGCGTCGTCCGCGTCACGAGGAAACCGCTCGGCCAGCAATCCCTGAAGCTCGAGCTCGACTGCGGCGATCGCCTCGGGGTCCAGCAGCTCCCGCAGGTCTTCGCTGCCGAGGAGCTCGGCCAGCAGCTCGCGGTCCAGCGTCAGCGCCTGAGCGCGGCGCTCGGCGAGCGGCGCATCGCCCTCGTACATGAACTCCGCGACGTACGAGAACAGCAGCGACGACGCGAAGGGCGACGCCCGCTCGGTGTCCACCGCGACAACGCGGATCTCACGCGAGCGAATCGCGCTGAGCAGACCTTTCAACGCCGGCATGTCGAAGTGATCCGTCATCACCTCTCGCCATGTCTCGGCAAGGATTGGAAAGTCCGGGTACTGGCCGGCGACCTGCAGCAGGCCGGCGCTGCGCATGCGCTGCTGCCACAGCGGAGTGCGCTGGCCCGGACGCCGGCGAGGCAGCAGGAGCGAGCGCGCCGCGTTCTCGCGGAAGCGAGCGGCGAACAGGGCCGACGCCGGCAGCTGCTCGGACACAAGCGCCTCGACCTCCTCGGGGTCCAGCATCAGCTCGTCCAGCGATGGCGGCGACTCGACCTCTGGAAGCTGCATCGCAATTCCGTCATCGGTCCACAAGGCCCGCACGTCGACGCCAAGCCGTTCCCGCAGCCGCGCCTCGAGCGCGAGCGCAAGCGGCGCGTGGACTCGACCTCCGAATGGAGTGAGGAAGCAGACCCTCCAGTCGCCCACCTCGTCCCGAAACCGCTCCACCACGACGGTGCGGTCGTCGGGGACCGCCCCCGTCGCCGCCGCCTGGTCCTCGAGGTAGGCCAGGAGGTTCTTGATCGCGCGGTCGTCGAACCCGGCGCGTTCACGCAGTCGGGTGGCGGCCGCCTCGGGCGTCGCCGCCCGGAGCTCGCGGACCATCTTGCCGAGGGCAGCGCCGAGCTCGACCGGCCGGCTGGGCGCGTCCGCCTTCCAGAAGGCGATCTTGCCGGGTTCACCCGGCGCGGGCGTCACGAGCACCTGGGATGGAGTGATCTCGGCGATCCGCCACGTCGACGCACCCAGGACGAAGTTCTCCCCCACGCGCGTCTCGTAGACCATCTCCTCGTCCAGCTCGCCCACCCGCCGTCCATCGCTGACCAGGTTCACGGAGTAGAGTCCCCGATCCGGGATTGTGCCCGGGTTGGTCACCGCCAGCCGCTGCGCACCCGCGCGCCCGCGCAGCGTGCCGGCCACGCGATCCCAGACGATGCGCGGCCGCAGCTCGACGAACTCGTCCGACGGATACCGGCCGCTGAGCATGTCGAGCACTGACTCGAACGCTCGCGGCCCGAGGTCGCTGTAGGGATAGGCGCGCCGTACCAGGCGCCCGAGCTCTTCGACGTTCCACTCATCCATCGCGCACATTGCGACCACCTGTTGGGCGAGGACGTCGAGGGGTTTGCGCGGCACCGAGGTGGATTCGATTCGCCCCTCGAGCATGCCCTCGACCACGGCCGCCGACTCGAGCAGGTCGCCGCGGAATTTCGGGATGACGACGCCGCGCGAGACCTCACCCACCGAGTGGCCGGCGCGGCCGACCCGTTGGATTCCCGCCGCCACGCTGGGCGGAGCCTCGACCTGCAGCACGAGGTCGACGGCGCCCATGTCGATGCCGAGCTCGAGCGTCGACGTCGCGACGAGGCCCTTGACCGTGCCGGCCTTGAGCTGATCCTCGATGAGCATCCGCTGCTCGCGAGCGATCGATCCATGGTGCGCGCGAACCAGCTCTTCGCCCGCGAGCTCGTTGACACGGGCGGCGATACGCTCGGCCAGCCGGCGGGAGTTGACGAAGACGATCGTCGAGCGATGCTCCTGGATCAGCTGGAGAAGGCGCGGGTAGATCGCCGGCCAGATGCTGTTCGCTGTTTTGCCCGTTTCGTCCTCGACGGCCAGCCTCGCCATGTCATCTACTGGCACCTCGACGCGGACGTCCATGGTCTTCAGCCTCCCCGCGTCGACGATCGCGACGTCGCGGTCGGTGCCGCCCAGGAAGCGGCCCACCTCCTCGAGCGGGCGCTGCGTCGCGGACAGGCCGATGCGCTGCGGCTCGACCTTCGTCAGCTCGCTCAACCTCTCGAGGCTCAGAGCGAGATGGCTGCCGCGCTTGGTCGCCGCGACCGAATGGATCTCGTCGACGATGACCCAGCGAACCGACGCCAGGATGCGGCGCGCTGCGCTCGTCAGGAGGAGGTACAGCGACTCGGGGGTCGTGATCAGGATGTCGGGCGGATGGCGCTCCATCGACCGGCGCACGTCGGTCGGAGTGTCGCCGGTGCGGATGGCGACCGTGACATCCGGCGCCGTGCCACCAGCAGCCTCGATCTGGTGGCGGAGTCCCACCAGCGGCGAGCGGAGGTTGCGATCGACGTCGTGGGCGAGCGCCTTCATCGGCGAGACATAAAGGACGCGACAGCGCTCGGCCTCGGCCGGCACCGGCTCCGTGGTCAGCCGGTCGAGACACCATAGAAACGCGGCCAGGGTCTTACCGCTTCCGGTCGGCGCCGCCATGAGCACGTGACGGCCCGAGGCAACCTCCTGCCAGCCGCGCTCCTGCACCTGCGTCGGGCCGGCGAACGAGGCGAGGAACCAGTCCCGCGTCGCCGGTGCAAAGAGGTCTAGAGAGCTCCCCACGCGATCCAGTTTGACTGGTTCTGGATGCGCAAACAAGTGTTCGTTAACACGGTAGAGCACACTTTTCGAAATGCACGCGATGTACCCGTTCGAACGCTTTACCGAGGACGCCAAACAGGCCCTCACCCTGGCCCACGAGGAGGCCGAGCGCTCGCACCACTCCTACATCGGAACCGAGCACCTGCTGCTCGGCCTGGTTCGGGTCGAGAAGGGCGCGGCGCACGTTGCGTTCAAGGAACTGGGCATCACGGAGGCCCCCGTCCGCTCCCTGATCGAAGCTGCAGTCGGCAGGCACGAGCGAATGCTCGTCAAGGACATCATCCCGACGACTCGAACGAAGACCGTGATCGAGATGTCCTTCACGGAAGCGCGCCGGATGGGCCACCACGAAGTGGATACCGGCCACATCCTGATCGGGCTCGTCATGGAAGGCAACGGCATCGCCGCTCACGTCCTTCAAGACCTTGGAGCCACGGCTGAACGCGTGGTCGCGGCAACGGAACGAGCCTTTGGGGTTGCCGAGAGCGGCCGCGGCTTAGATCGTTCGGGGGGTCAACTGGGGATCCCATTTCCAAGTCCCGAAACCGCCCGCGACATCAGCAATCTGATGGCTTTGCTCTTTCGACGTGATGGGCGCGTCGCGCGATTGCTCAGTGCCAGGGGGCTCGACGTGGAGACATTGAAGAAGCAGTTGCTCAGCCAACCCGACACCATCCAGCGCCTCGCTGATTCTCTCAACGCGACTTCCGTTGAGCTGACCGCCGCGATCGCAACTCAGGACTTCGAAAGAGCCGCGACGTTACGTGACCAGGTGAAGGACCGGATGGCTCAGCTCGAGACGGCTGAATCGGAGTGGCTCGACTCGCTCGCTTGAAACGCCATGGGATGATCGTCCCGGCGATGATCGATCCGCAGCGGTTCCGCGAGGTCATGGCCAGCTTTCCCAGCGGCGTCGTCGTGCTGACGGCCTTCGGTAATGACGCTCTGCCCCGCGGCCTGACGGTCAGCGCGTTCTGCGCCGTCTCCCTGGATCCGCCCCTCGCGCTGGCGTGCATCGACAAGACCTCCAACACCCTGTCCGCGGTGCAGCACACCGGAGGCTTCACCGCCAACATCCTTGCCGCCGGCCGCGATCAGCTGGCACGGCGCATGGCGACCAAGGTCACCGATAAGTTCGACGCCATCGCGTGGCGGCGCCCGGAGAGCCCGATCGGCGGCCCGATCCTCGACGACGACATCGCCGCCTACGCCGTATGCACCTTGCGCGACACGATCGAGGCGGGCGACCACTGGATCCTCATCGGCCTCGTCACCGAGGGCGCGCACCGCGACGGCGTCGTCCCTATGGTCTTCAGCCGGCGTGGCTACGCATGACGCTCAGATCACGAACGGAATGAGGCGCCTGGTCCGCCGCATGTAGTCGCGGTACGGGGAGCCGAGCTCCCTGGCGAGCGCCTCCTCTTCGATCCTGATCCGGTACGCGTACCCGGCGAAGGCCACGATCAGCGCTGGCAGCGAAGCCCAGTTGACGCAGCAGACGACGACCCCCAGCAGCGTCACCAGGCCCCCGGTGTAAGACGGGTGCCGGACCCACCGATAAGGGCCGGATTCAACGACCACCTGGCCAGGACGCGTGGAAACCTCGCACGTGAACGAGGCGCCGAGCACGCGGATCGAGTACCAGCGCAACGCCATCCCGGCGAGCATCAGGACGAGGCCGAAGATGAACACTGCGATGCGCCCGCTGCGGATTGCGGTGCCAGGGACCAGAAACGCGATCCACATTCCGATCGCCACGCTGGTCCAGACGGACGCGATCACCAACCACTTCGAGCCGGCGTCGTGGTCGGTCGCGCCGGCCGGCAGGCGCGCGCGCCGAGAACCAAGCCAGACCTCGGTGCCGATCCAGACGTAGAGGATGACCCAGAACACGACCACCGATGCGATCGTCGCGTCCGAGCTGCCGATGAACATCGGCGGGCGCACTGGCTCAGCGAGCCCCTGTCAAAGCGTGGGCGACGGCCAGCCGGGAACGAGCTGGGAGAGGCCGGCGGAGAGGATGGTCAGCTTGTTCATGAGCAGCAGCACACCCATCACCACCAGGATCGCAGCGGACGCAAGGTCGATCGCGCGGCGATGGTTGTTAACCAGGCGCACGAGCGGGCGCGCGCTCTCCAGCGCGAACGCCAGGACGACGAACGGCAGGCCCAGACCCAGGCAGTACGCGATCATCAGGCCCAGGCCCTGCGCCGTCGTTCCCGACGTCACGGCCGAGCTGAGGACGGCGCTCAGCGTCACGCCGATGCAAGGCGTCCATCCGCTGGCGAACCCCATACCCAACACGAAGCCGCCCGCCACCCCGCCCGCACGCGGGGCCTGCTTCATGGCTCGGTACTCGCCCATCAGGAACGGGATGCGGATCAACCCAGCGACCTGAAGCGCCATCACGATGACGAGCACGCCGGCGACGACCGGCACGTAGGCGCGCACCGGCTGCACGACCAGCGAGAAGACATAGAAGAAGAGGATGAAGATCAGCGACAGGCCGGCGACGAAGCTGAGCCCCGCCAGCGCGACCGGCATCGACGGGGAGGTGCGCTCGATCGCGATGGTTCCGCCGCCGCCGGTCACAGCGACCGGCTGGGCCGCCCGCGCGCCCAGATAGGCGAGGTAGGCAGGTACCAAAGGCAGCACGCACGGCGACACGAACGAGACGAGGCCGGCCAGGACCGCGATCGGCGGGCTGATCCCGTCGAGGGTTCCGTTAGCGGCCAGGAAAAGGCTTGTCATCGCCCTCCAATCGCGTTTGACCGCGGCACGGACCCATGGTAGCCCCCTACCCTTAAGCCTCGTGACCACCACGCTGCCCGGCCGCGCGCAAGTGGACACGCGGTTCACCTGGGACCGCGAGAGCGTCTTTCCCGACGAGGCCGGGTGGGAGCAGGCGGTCGAGACCATCGTCGCCCGGCTGCCGGACCTGGCCGAGTTCCGCGGCCATCTCGCGGACTCCCCCGACGCTCTCGCCGATTGGTTCGACGCGAACGACAGCGCGCACCGGCTGATGGGCAAGGTGATGGTCTACACCACGATGTCGTACTCGGTCGACACCGGGAACCAGACGGCGCTCGCGCGGGTGGACCGGGCGCGCTCCGTCGCCGCCCAGCTCGGCGCGGCCACCGCGTTCGCGCTCCCGGAGATGATCGCGATCGGCATCCCCAAGCTGCGCGAGTGGGTGGCGACCTCGGCCAGGCTGGCACACCTCGGCCATTACTTCGACCGCATCGAGAAGCTTCAGAAGCACATCCGCAGCGCCGAGGTGGAGGAGATCTTGAACCAGGTATCGGACCCACTCGCGACCGCGCTTTCGGTTCACGGCGTCCTCGCCAACACCGACCTCAAGTTCGCGCCGGCCATCGGCACGAGAGGCGACCAGCACGAGGTGGCCCAGGGCACCGTCGGCGCGCTGCTCACGAGCCCGGATCGCGAGGTTCGGCGGACGGCCTTCGAGAACTACGCGGACGCGCACCTCGCGATGCAGCACGCCATGGCGGCCAGCCTGGCCGGCGGCATCAAGCGCGACGTTTTCTACGCCCGCGCCAGAGGCTTCCCGTCATCCCTGGCCGCCGCGCTCGAGCCGAGCCATGTGCCGCCAGACGTCTATCACAACGTGATCAAGACGTTCCGCGACAACGTGGGCACGTGGCATCGCTACTGGCGCGTTCGGCGCAAGGCGCTGGGCCTCTCCACTCTCAAGCCTTACGACACCCGCGCGCCGGTCGGACAGTCGACGCTCAACGTGCCGTATGAGCAGGCAGTCGATTGGATCGCTGAAGGCGTCAGGCCGCTGGGCGAGGAGTACGTGCAGACCCTTCGCCGCGGAGCGTTGGAGGATCGCTGGGTCGACGTCTACCCCAACAAAGGCAAGCGCATGGGCGCGTTTTCCACGGGAGTCCCGGACACCTTTCCCTTCATCTTCATGAGCTACAACGACGACATCTACTCGATGAGCACCCTGGCGCACGAGCTGGGCCACTCGATGCACTCGTACTACGCGCGCAAGACGCAGCCGTTCATCTATTCGAACTACGGGCTGTTCCAGGCGGAGGTGGCGTCAAACATGCACCAGGCGCTCGTCCGCCGCCACCTTCTCGCCACCCATACGGACCCAGCGTTCCAGGTCGCGGTGATCGAAGAGGCGATGTCCAACTTCTATCGCTACTTCTTCATCATGCCGTCACTGGCCAGGCTGGAGCTGGAGATGCACGAGCAGGTCGAGCGCGGCGGCGCCGTTACAGCCGAATATCTCAACAACCTGATGGCGGACCTGATGATGGAGGTGTACGGCTCCGAGGTCGAGATCACCGAACGCGATCGCGAGCGCATCGGATCGACGTGGGCCCAGTTCCACACCCACCTGTACAGCAACTTCTACGTGTATCAGTACGCGACGGGGATCGCCGGCGCCGACCACCTGGTCCAGCGAGTCGCCGATGGCGACCCGAGCGCTGCCGAGTCCTACCTGGCATTCTTGAAAAGCGCCGGCTCGATGTACCCGTTGGAGGGGCTCCGGCTGGCTGGCGTCGACATGGCGTCGCCGGAGCCGGTTGAGGCGGCCTTCGCGACGCTGGCGCGGATGGTGACGCGCCTGGAAGAGCTGACCGCCGGCTAGAGGCGCGGCCGAAAAGGCCGTCGACGGCTCTTCGGCGCCCATGCGGCCCACCAGGATCGCCGAATCTCTCGTCGAGGTTTTCGGCCG
>JBGPEO010000108.1:0-9211 GCA_041482895.1 Candidatus Dormibacteraceae bacterium
CATCGTGCCGGGGCGCAGATTCTCCACGACCACGTCCGCGGTGCCGGCGAGCTTGCGGAATATCTCTTTGCCCTTCTGGGTCTTCAGGTCCAGCGCGATCGATCGCTTGTTGCGGTTGAGGCGCATGAATGCGGAACCTTCTCCATCGACCAGGGGCGCCGAGTGGCGAACCTGGTCCCCACCGTCGGGGTGCTCCACCTTGATGACCTCTGCGCCCAGGTCCGCCAGCTGCATGGCGCAGAAAGGGGCCGCCATGTAGTTTCCGACCTCGACGACCCGGATCCCCGTGAGTGGTGGACTATCGCTCATCGAGCTCGCTCACTTCAGGTAACAGTTCTTGGTCCAGCCACTCGCGCAGCACCTCGGCCGTGTGCTGTCCGAGCAGCGGCGGCGGCATGCGGATCGGGCTGGAGTCTCCGTCTATCTTCCAGGGCGCCCCGACCTGCGTGATGCGACCTGATTTCGGGTGCTCGATCTCCACCGTCATCTCGCGCTCCGTCGCGAGCGGGCTGGCAAACGCCTCGTCGATGCCGAGGATCGGACCGGCGGGAATACCGAACTGCTCGAAGCGGTCGAGCCAGTGCTGTCGCGTGTCCTGACTGAGGTGTCCTTCGATCGCCCTCACCAGCTCGGGCCGCGCGGCCTGGCGCAGGGCGTTGCTCGCGAACCTCGGATCGCCGGCCAGCTCCGGCGCGCGGATCGCTTCGCAGAACCGCATGTACTGCGCGTCCGTCGCGACGGCGACGTTGATAAATCCATCCCCCACCGCGAACGTGCCGTATGGCGCGATCGTTGCGTGATGATTGCCCTCCTGGCTCGGGATCTCTCCTGTCGCGAAGAACCGTCCAGCCTGGTACGTGAAGAGCGCCAGCAGCGAGTCGTTCAGCGCAATGTCGATGCGGCGTCCGCGGCCGGTGTGTGCTCGCTCGACGAGCGCCGCGAGGATCGCGTTGGATGCAAACATGCCGGCGGTGATGTCACCGATCGGAACCCCAACTTTGGTCGGCGGGCCTTCGGGCATCGCGTTCATGCTCATCATTCCCGAGGTTCCCTGGGCGATCTGGTCGTAGCCCGCGAGCGTCGGCTGGTTCTGGCCGAAACCGCTGATCGATGCATACACCAGCGCGGATTTCATCCCGATGAGCCTCTCGGCGTCAAGCCGCAGCCGGGCCATCGTGCCGGGCTTGAAGTTCTCCACGACCACGTCGCTCGCCATCGCCAGCTTCTCCGCGACGGCCAGCGCCGCCGGACGCTTGAGGTCGAGGACGACGCTTCTCTTGTTGCGGTTCACCGACAGGAAGTAGGAAGACTCGCCGTTGATGAACGGTGGTCCCCACTGTCGCGAGTGATCACCTTTCGGTGGTTCGACCTTGATGACGTCGGCGCCCAGGTCGCCGAGCAGCATCGTGCAGTACGGGCCGGCCAGCGCGTGGCTGAAGTCGAGGACGCGGATGCCCGCCAGCGGCAGCGGCGCGGAGGCCTCCACCCGTCAGGCCCGTCTTGCGCGGCCGTCGAGGGCGTCGGGCACCGGCCGCATGAACAGCTGCAGCCGCCCTCGCAAGGCGTGCGAGTGCCTGAACTTGCTTTCACGCCGCGAAAGAACGCTCTTGATCGATACGTGCTCCATGCCGTCCAGCTCCTCCACGAGCGCCTGGCGCAGCATGCCCGCCATCAAGTCCGGCGCCTCGTGCCCGGCGGGTTGTTCGGGCACGACGCGATCGACGAGCCTTAGACCGACCAGGTCGCGAGCCGTGAGTTTGAGTTGAGCGGCGAGCTCACGTGCATGGTCGGCGTCGTGGTAGAGGATCGTCGATGCTGCCTCGGGACCTATGACCGAGAAGATGGCGTTCTCCATCATGAGGAGGCGATCGCCCACCGACAGCGCAAGCGCTCCACCGCTTCCGCCTTCACCGACGACGACATTGATGACCACGGTTCGGAGCCGCCCAAGTCTCGCCAGCGACTCTGCGACCGCCGCGGTTATGCCGCCTGCCTCCGCCTCGGCGTCTGTCGCTGCGCCCGCGGTGTCTACCAGGGTGACGAGTGGAAGGGAAAAGCGCTCGGCCATCGTGAATGCTCGCTGCGCCTTGCGGTAGCCGCTCGGTCGAGCGCGGCCTCCATTGGTCGAGCGACGGTCTTGAGCCACGATGACCACCGCCCTGCCGCGAAGTGTGCCGATGCCGGCCATGATCGAATCGTCGTCTTCCCCGCTTCGATCGCCGTGCAGCTCGAAGACGTCATGAAAGACACGCTGGGCTAGATCGCGACCCGTCGGCCGAGCCGGGTGCCTGGCCAGCTCGACCGTTTCCCACACCGGCCGGCCCGGCCCGCTGGGGGGCGGCTCTTTCGGCACCGGCTGGCGTTTGCTTCGGCTCGGCTCCTGCCTCCGGAGCATGGACGCGAGATGGCCAAGCACCGGGCGCAGCTGCTCGCGCTCGACGATCGCATCGATCGTGCCATGCATGAGCGCGAACTCTGCGGTTCCGGGCGGGACCGCGTCACCCATCGCCTTTTCGTGCACGCGCGGCCCGACGAATGAGATCCGAGCGTGAGGCTCGGCCAGGATCACGTCGCCCATGCTGGCGAACGAGGCGAGCACTCCGCCCATCGTCGGATCGGCCAGCACCGTGAGCAGTGGAACGCCCTGCTCCCTCAGCCGGGCGGCGCAGAGTGTGGTCTTCGCCATCTGAAAGAGGGCCACCATCCCCTCCTGGATGCGCGCCCCGCCGGACGAGCACACGACGATCACCGGCCGGCGCTGATGCCTTCCCGAGTCGAAGGCGCGGGCGATCTTCTCGCCCACAACGGTTCCCATGCTGCCGCCAAGGAACCTGAAATCGAAAACGACGAGCACGACGTCGATGCCCATCACCCGGGCCCGACCCGTTACGACCGCATCCAGCAGTCCGGTCGCAGCCTGCGCCTGGGCGAGCTGTTTGTCGTAGGTCGTGATGCCATCGGAGAAATGGATCGGGTTTCCCGACCACATGTGACGGTCAGATTCTTGAAACGTGCCGCGATCGGCGAGCTGATCGATTCGTTGTGCCGCGCTCAGCGGAGCATGGTAGCCGCACTCAGGGCAAACGCGGAGCCGGTTCAACCGGGAGTCACATTGGGCGCACGGCTTCGCGGGGATCACGTCCGGACCGTCCGGAACGCTAGGCGCCGGCGTCGACATCGTCAGTGGGTTCCGGCTGCCACCTGAGCAGCGAGACATCCGCCACGACCCGAAGGTGTTGGCGCATCGCTTCCGCTGCGAGCTGGGCGCTGCGCGACTCGATCGCTGAGAGGATGCGCCGGTGGGCCTCGAGCGAGCGAGGCGGCCGGCCCGGCTCGCTCAACGATTCGACCTGGCTCTCCTGGATGACCTCGGCCATGGCGTCGATCAGGTGCAGCAGGACCTGGTTGCGTGCGGCAAGAGCGATGGCGTGGTGAAATGCCGAGTCACCTTCGATGCCCAGCCCGCCGGCGTTGATCTCGCTTTCCATCATGGAGAGCGCGGTCCTCATCGCCGTGAGGTCCTCGTCGCCGCGGCGAGTCGCCGCCAGCTCCGCCAACTTCGCCTCCAGCGCCTCACGCGCCTCGAGCACATCGGGTAGGCGCCGGCGCCGCTCGAGCAGCTTGGACAGCGATTCGCCAAACCCGCGCGTGCGGCGGAGGAAGACCCCCTCCCCCTGACGGACGTCCACGAAGCCGAGGGCCTGCAGCACGACGAAAGACTGGCGCACTGAGGTGCGGCTGACCTGCAGCCTGTGAGCCAGCTCACGTTCGGCTGGAAACTGGTCCCCGGGCGCCATGCTCGACTCGCGCACGAACATACCGAGCCGCTCGCCTACATCCTCGTACAGGCGCCGGCTGCGCTCGAGCGGGCGAAGCGCCGCTGTGGATGGCGCGCCCATCGCGGCGGAGTCTAGCAGCACATAGGTCTACTGGTCCAACCATTGACAACGGATCAAGGCTGGACTAATCTCCGGCCGAACCGCGGCTGAGCTTTGGCCTGGAGGAACGTCATGACCGTCAACCCAGCTCGTACACGAAGGTTGCGTAGTCACGTAGGTACCTGGCGCCTGGTGGCTAGCTCCGTCGCAGCGGTCTTCGTGATCGCGGCATGCGGCAATAACACCTCCTCCTCCGGCAAGCTGCCGACCGGGCCCGTGACGATGGGCGTGCTGTCGTGCTTCACCGGCACCCTCGCCAGCCTCGGCCAGGCCATGCTCCAGGGCTCCCAGGTGGCCCAGAAGGCGATCAATGACGCAGGCGGCATCCTCGGCCAGCAGCTGCAGATCAATCACGCCGACACACAGTGCGACGAGGCCGACTCGGTGCCGGCCGTCCACCAGCTGCTTGGCGCGAGCAACGTGGTCGGGATCATCGGACCCGAGACCCAGGAGATCAACGCCGTGGCCCCGATCGTCTCTTCGGCCAAGATCCCGACCCAGTTCCAGGGCGGCAGCACGCTGTTCGACAAGAACACGAACGAGTACCTCTGGAGGGACAGCCCGTCGGACTCGCAGCTCGGAGTCGCGATGGCCCTGTACGCGTACAAGAAGGGCTTCCGGAACGCGGCTCTCATCTTCTACTCCGACATCGCGGCGCAGACCTTCCCGCCGCCGATCACCAACACGTTCACGAAGCTCGGCGGCAAGATCGCGACGAGCGTCACGATCGCCCCTGACCAGACCTCATATCGCACGCAGGTCCAGCAGGTTATCGCGACCAACCCCGACGTGATCTTCACTCAGACCGACGCCGCAACTGCCGCGGTGCTCTTCAAGAACTTCAAAGACCTCGACAACCTCGCGATTCCCTTCGTCGGCACCGACGTCACCGGTGGCGATGACTACCTGAAGGCGATCACCTACCAGGTCGCCCACGACCACCTCATCTCGGTCTATGGCACGTCGGTCAGCGGCGCCGCGGCCGATGAGTTCAACAAGCAGTTCGCCGCCGTCGTCGGCGCGAACCAGCAGCCACTCGCCAACGCCAACTACGCGTACGACGCGGTGATCAGCCAGGCCCTTGCGATCGACAAGGCCAACAGCATCAACGGACCCGACATCAACGCCGCCATGACGAGCGTTACCACGCCGCCCGGCACGCAGTGCTACACGTACAAGACGTGCTACGACCTGATCAAGGCCGGGACGAAGATCAACTTCGATGGCGCCAGCGGTCCGCTCGACTACAACCAGTACCACAACGTCTTCGGACCGTATGCCGCTTTCCAGCAGGACGCGGCCAGCGGCCAGCAGGTGCAGATCCAGGTACTGTCGGCCGCCGACCTGGCTGCCGCGACGCCGTAAGCCAGAGCAGCGGTACCTCCTCGTCGTCGACATACTCGAGGGATGCCGCCAATTGGGCACAGTTGGCGCATCTGATGCTGGGATCCAGCCAACTGGGCACAGTTGGCGCAAGCGGCGCGAAAGGATGCAGCCAAATGGGCACAGTTGACGCATCTGGTGCAGGGATAGTCAGTTCGTGAACGAAGCGCTGCTCACCCTCGGGTTCGCGCTGGTCACGGCGTCGATCCTTGCCCTGTCGGCCGTCGCATTCACACTCGAGTACGCGGTGACGAACGTCGCCAACGTCTCGCACGGCGAGATCCTGACCGTCGGGGCATACGCGGCGTACCTGGTGCACGAGAGGACCGGCAGCGCGATCGCCGCCGCGATCGCGGCAGCGCTGGCAGGCGGATTCGTCGCGCTCGCGATGCACGCGGCCGTGATCGGCCCGTTCATCAAGTTCGGCGCGACTCCTACGATCGTGTTCATAGCAACCCTTGGGGTGTCTTTCATGATCCAGAACACGCTGGTCATCTTCTTCGGCGCGTCAAACGTCGCCTACACGCTCGACCCGGGTGCGCCCCGGCACCTCGGGCCGTTCCTGCTCACGCCACTCGATCTCGAGATCATCGCGTCTGCAATCGCGATCACCCTGGTGCTCTACGTGGTCATCTCGCGCACGAGATTCGGCAAAGCGCTCCGCGCCGTGTCTCAGAATCGCGAGCTCGCGCGCGTCACCGGAATCAACGCGACGCGAGTGGCTGCGGCGACGTTCTTCCTCGCGGGCCTGATCGCGGGCTACGCCGGGTTCATCCTCGCCGAGAGCGTCGGGTCGTTCAACCCGTATTTCGGTTTCAGCTTCTTCCTCATCACGCTGACCGCCGCGGTCGCGGGAGGTCTCGGGAAGGCATTCGGCACCATGGTCGGCGCGGTGCTCGTCGGCTTCATCCTCGAGTTCGCGGGTGGTTACGTGAGCGCCAGCTACAACCTCGCCTTCGCGTTTGCCATCCTGGCGATCGTTATCCTGGTCCGGCCGCGCGGCCTCTTCACCAATGCACGGCGGACCGTCTTCGAATGAGCGCGTACATCGTCTCCGTTCTCACCGAAGGGGCGATCTTCGGAATCATGGCGCTCGGGCTCAACGTCATCTGGGGATGGTCCGGGGACTTCGACCTCGCGTACTACGGCTACATCGCGGTCGGCGCGTACATGACGCTTGTGCTGACCATCGGACCGGCGGTCGCCCCAGCCCACTACATCCTGGGACTGCAGCTCCCCTACCCGGCGGCTGTGGTGCTCGCGGTCATCACGTCGATGGCGGTGGGCCTGGTCGTCGGGTCGATCGCGCTGCGCCACCTGCGGGGCATCTATTTCTCGATCGTCACGCTGGGGGCGGTCTACGTGATGTACGTCCTCGCCGGCCAGTACGTGCCGCTGTTCGACGGCTACAACGGCCTCTCCGGTCTCTTCGATCCGATGGGCGACTGGTTCGGGCTCGACTACGCGTCTTACCAGTGGTTCTTGATGGGCCTTTGCCTGGTCATGTTCGCCCTCGTCTTCCTTTTCATGTGGCGACTCTCCGGCAGCCGCTTCGGGATGGCGCTGCGCACGCTGCGCGAGGATGAGCGCGCCGCGGCGGCATTCGGGCGAGACATCTACCGGCTGAAGCTGAAGGGCTACGTGCTCGGGGCGGGCGTGGGAGGCTTCGCCGGGGCGCTCTTTGCAGCCTACCTCAGCGCCTTCAACCCATCCGCCTGGTCGCCGGTCGAGATCATCGTTCTGTACGCCGCGGTGCTCGTGGGCGGCCGCGGAAACATCTGGGGCGTCGTTCTCGGAGTGTTCATCATGGGCATCCTGGTGCAGGAGTCGACGCGGTTCCTGCCGGAGGTGCCGGGCCATCCGCAGATCGTGCTCGCGCTCCGCGGGGTGATCATCGGGCTGGTCCTCGTTCTGTTCCTCCGCTTCAGGCCGCAAGGGCTGTTGCCCGAGCGTCGGTACGCCGATCCCGAGCCGCCGTCCAAACCCGCCGCGCAGCCCGCTTGAGCGCACCTCCCGCGACGGCGCCGGCCCTCGAGGTCCGCGGCCTGACGAAGCACTTCGGAGGCGTCTACGCGGTCGAGAGCTGCTCGTTCGTTGCGCCGATGGGTCAGGTGACCGGGCTGATCGGCCCGAACGGCGCGGGCAAGAGCACGGCGATCGACCTCATCTCGGGGTTCAAGCTGCCCGACAGCGGAACCGTGCTCTTCAAGGGCAGGGCCCTCGAAGGCCTTCCCCCCCACGTGATCTCGCGCCTCGGGCTGATCCGCACGTTCCAGGCCCCGCGCGAGTGGCCCCGCCTCACAGTCCTGGAAAACGTCGTGATGGCGCGCTGGGATTCCGGACGCGAGGGGTTCCTGCGCGGTCTTGTCGGCCTCGGCAGCGCGCAGCGCGGCAGGGCGGCGGATGAACTGGTGAAGGCGCGCGAGATCCTCGACGAGTTCGGCCTGACCAAGCTCCGCAACGAGCGCGCTGGAAACCTCAGCGGGGGGCAGAAGCGCCTGGTGGAGTTTGCGCGCATCCGCATGGCGCAGCCCGAGCTCGTGATCCTCGACGAACCCATGGGGGGCGTCAACCCCGTGCTGGGCGAGCGAATGGCGCTGGCGATCGAAGCTTTTATCGCGTCCGGCACCTCCGTAATCGTCGTCGAGCACAACCTGCCATTCATCGAGCGCGTGACCCAGCACGTCATCGTCATGGCCGAAGGCACCGTGATCGCAGAGGGCCCGTTCGAGACACTGCGCTCGAACCGCGACGTGATCGATGCGTACCTGGGCGAGATGGTGAAGCAGTGATGGGAAGCATTCCCTCCCCCCTTCGGGGGGAGGGCCAGGGTGAGGGGCTTAAGCCCGCAACAGGCGTCGAATCGCCGGTCCTCGAGGTGGACAGGCTCACGGCAGGTTACGGCGGGCCGCCGGTGATCAGCAACGTCAGCATCGCCGCGAAGCGAGGCGCCATCACCGCGATCGTCGGGCCCAACGGCGCCGGCAAGTCCACGCTGTTGAAGGCGATCTCGGGGCTCATCCGCCCCACGGAAGGAGCCGTCAGGGTCAAAGGCGAGGACGTGACCGGGCTGGCGGCGGAGAAGCTCGTGAGCAAGGGTCTCGCCTACGTGCCGCAGGTGGCCAACGTGTTCCCCGAGCTCACCATTCGCGAGAACCTCGACATGGGGGGCTACAGCCGGAAGGACGGGGTGCGGGAGAGGATCGAAGAGCTGTTCAAGCTGTTTCCCGACCTGGCTGCGTCTTCCCACCGCAAGGCTCACACCCTCAGCGGTGGGCAGCGGACCATGCTCGCGCTGGCTCGCGGGCTTATGGTCGACCCGGCTGTCCTGATCCTCGATGAGCCCAGCGCCGGACTCGCGCCCAAGTTCCAGGGCCTGATCTGGGATCGAATCGAGGAGATACGGTCCACCAACGTCGCGGTCCTGGTCATCGAGCAGAACACGCGCGAGACGCTCCGGCACGCCCAGTGGGCCTACGTGCTGGTGCTGGGACAGAACCGCCTCGAAGGCCCTGGAAGGCAACTCCTCGACGATGAAGAGGTAGTGAACCTCTACGTAGGTCGCCTCTCATGAATCCCCCTCCCCCGCAGGGGAGGGAGGCGCGCAGCGCCGGGTGGGGGGCGATGGAGCCCCGACGAGCCCGGAATCCTCAATTCCCGAATAGACGCCGCCATCGGCGCCATCGGCGGCCTGGCCGGCGGCCTGCTCGGCGTCGGCGGTGGATTTGTCATGGTGCCGCTCCAGGTCATCTGGGCAAAGCGCAGCCAGCACCGCGCGACGGGCACCTCGCTGGCGGCGATCCTGCCCATCGCCGTCGTGGCCGCGGCGACCTACTACTTCGGCCGGAGCTCTCCGCAGACCGACCTGCGCGTCGCCTTCTTCCTTGCCG
>JBGPEO010000109.1:0-9203 GCA_041482895.1 Candidatus Dormibacteraceae bacterium
ACCTGCGTCCATCGATTTCCGTCTTGCGACTTTCAACCTGGATCGACGCTCTCTCGGGTTACGTACTCAGCCCCTCGGGACACGATCACCATATGCGGACAAGTCTCGTTCGTGAAGGGCCTTTCGGTCCCCCCATGTCAGGACTATGGTTGGTCCGCCACCAGTCCCGGATCGCGGGACAGCAGGAGAGTCGCGCCGAGCGGCGAGGCCACCACCAAGCCATGCAGGCACCCAGACGGCCCCCTCCCTGCGGGTCTTTTGACCATAGGACGGCGGGCCGATGGCTGCCAGCGTGGAGTGCGAGCCCTTCTGAAATGAAGCCTTTCACCACGGTTGACGGAAACGAGGCGGCCGCCCGAGTCGCCCACAGCCTGAGCGAGGTCATCGCGATCTACCCGATCACGCCGTCGACGGCGATGGGTGAGCTCGCGGACGCCTGGTCGGCCGCGGGCCGGCCGAATCTGTGGGGCACGGTTCCCGAGGTCATCGAGATGCAGAGCGAGGCCGGAGCGGCAGGCGCCCTGCATGGAGCGCTGATGGCTGGCGCGCTGTGCACCACCTTCACCGCCTCACAGGGCTTGCTGCTCATGCTCCCCAACATGTTCAAAATCGCCGGCGAGCTGACGCCGGCCGTCTTCCATGTTGCGGCACGGACCATCGCGACGCACGCCCTTTCGATCTTCGGCGACCACAGCGATGTGATGGCGGTCCGGGCTTCAGGGTTTGCGATGCTGTGCTCCTCGTCGGTGCAGGAGGCCCAGGACCTTGCGCTCATCGCGCACCGCGCCGCGCTCGAGTCGCGTGTTCCATTCCTCCATTTCTTCGACGGCTTTCGCACCTCGCACGAGGTCAACAAGATCGTCCCCCTGGAGGAAGAGGCCCTCCGCGCGATGGTGCCCGATGACCTTGTCTCCGCGCACCGGATGCGCGCGCTGTCGCCCGACCACCCGACCCTCCGCGGCTCCGCCCAGAACCCGGACGTGTTCTTCCAGGCTCGCGAAGCGGCCAATGGCTACCACGCCGCGGTGCCCGCCATTGTCAGCGCTGCGATGGACCGGTTCGCGCAGTTGACCGGCAGGCTTTACCGGATCTTCGACTACTCCGGACACCCTGAGGCTGACCGCGTCGTCATCCTGATGGGCTCGGGCGTGGGCGCCGCACAGGAAGCGGTGGACGCGCTGCTCGCCAGAGGCGAGCGGGTTGGCCTGTTGAACGTTCACCTGTTCCGGCCCTTCGACGCCGCCGCCTTCGTCGCGGCCCTACCACCGACCGCGCGCCGGATTGCAGTGCTCGACCGCAGCAAGGAACCGGGGGCCACCGGCGAGCCTCTGTTCCAGGACGTCGTCGTCGCCCTCGCCTCCAGGCCCGAACCTCCGACCGTCATCGGCGGCAGGTACGGCCTGGCGTCCAAGGAGTTCACGCCGGCCATGGCGGCCGCCGTCTTCCAGGAGCTGACCGCGGCCGCCCCGCGCCGCGAGTTCACCGTGGGCATCGTCGACGACGTGACTCACTTGAGCCTTGACGTCGACGACTCCTTCACGACAGAGCCGGCAGACATCGACACCGCGATCTTCTACGGCCTTGGCTCAGACGGCACCGTCGGCGCCACACGCAACACCGTGAAGATCATCGGCGAGCACACCGATCTGTTCGCCCAAGGCTACTTCGTGCTCGACTCGAAGAAGTCCGGGTCGGTGACAACGTCGCACCTTCGGTTCGGGCCGCGGCCGATCCAGTCCACCTACCTGGTACAGCGGGCGGGATTCATCGCCTGCCACCAGTTCGGCTTCCTGGAGAAGGTTGATGTGCTCGGCCGCGCCGCGGACGGCGCTACGTTCCTGCTCAACAGCCCCTTCGGTCCGGACGAGGTCTGGGCTCGGATCCCGGTTGAGGTCCAGCGCCAGGTCATCGACAAACACTTGCGGTTCTACGTGATCGACGCCACCAGGGTTGCGCGTGACGCGGGCCTGCCCGGCCGCGTCAACACGGTGCTGCAGGCCTGCTATTTCGCCCTCGCAGGCGTGCTGCCGCAGGACCAGGCGATCACCGCCATCAAGGCCGCCATCGAGCGCACCTATTCGAAACGCGGGTCGGCGGTCCTCGACCGAAACTACGCCGCGGTCGATCTCGCCCTGGCGGAGCTCCACGACGTCTCCGTTCCAGCCGGGGTGAACGGCTCCGTGCATCTGCGCCCGGTGGTTCCCGCGGAGGCGCCGCCGTTCGTGCAGCGCGTCACGGCCGAGATGCTCGCCGGACGTGGAGATTTCCTTCCGGTGTCAGCCCTCCCTGTCGATGGCGCCTTCCCGCTGGGCACGTCCCGTTGGGAGCGCCGCGACATCGCTGAGGAGCTCCCGCAATGGGACCCGACGATCTGCATCGACTGCGCGAAGTGCACGCTGGTGTGTCCGCACGCCGCGATCAGGATGAAGGTCTTCTCGCCGGACCTGCTGGCCGGCGCGCCGGCCGGATTCCTCTCCAAGGAATGGAAGTCCAAGGAACAGCCGGGGATGGTCATGGCGATCCAGATCGCGCCCGACGACTGCAACGGCTGCGGCACCTGCGCCGACTACTGCCCGGCACACAGCAAGCAGGCCGCCAAGCACAAGTCGATCGACATGACCGCCAAGGACGGCCGCATCGAGATGGAGCGCGCCAATTGGGAATTCTTCAAGTCGCTTCCAGAATTCGATCGCACCCAGGTGAAGGTGGCGACGATCAAGGGCTCGCAGATGCTCCAGCCCCTGTTCGAGTTCTCCGGCGCCTGCAAGGGCTGCGGCGAGACGCCGTACCTGAAGCTGCTGACCCAGATGTACGGCGACCGCATCATGGTCGCCAACGCCACCGGTTGCTCGTCGATCTTCGGGGGCAACCTGCCGACGACGCCGTGGGCCGCCAACGGCGATGGCCGCGGTCCGGCCTGGGCCAACTCGCTGTTCGAGGACAACGCCGAGTTCGGGCTCGGGATGCGCTTGGCGCTGGACAGCTTCGCGGCGACCGCGAAGCGGCTGCTTGGCGAGCTCGAGCCCGAGATCGGCGCCGACCTGGTGGCTGCAATCGCCGCGGCCGACCAGTCCTCCGAGACGGGCATCGCGGCGCAGCGACAGCGCGTGGAAGTGCTGCGCGCGAAGCTGAGCGGCATCTCCAGCCCGACTGCGGCCAGCCTGGCCGAGCTGGCCGATCACCTTGTGCGCAAGAGCGTATGGATCGTCGGCGGCGACGGGTGGGCGTACGACATCGGCTTTGGCGGGCTGGACCATGTGCTTGCGTCCGGCCGCGACGTCAAGATCCTCGTCCTCGACACCGAGGTCTACTCGAACACCGGGGGGCAGGCGTCGAAGTCGACGCCGCGCGGGGCGATCGCCAAGTTCGCAGCCGCGGGCAAGCGGACCGGCAAGAAGGACCTCGGCCTGATCGCAAGCGCTTATGGAAACGTGTACGTTGCGCAGATCGCGCTCGGCGCCGACAACGCCCAGGCGGTGAAGGCCTTCGCCGAGGCGGAGAGCCACACAGGACCCTCGCTGATCATCGCGTACTCGACGTGCATCGCCCACGGCATCGATATGGCCACCGGCATGTCGCACATGAAGGAGGCCGTCGACAGCGGCTACTGGCCCTTGTACCGATTCGACCCACGCAGCGAGATCGAGGGCAAGCACCCGCTGGTGCTGGACTCCAAGGCGCCGACGATGCCGCTCCGCGAATTCGCCGCCAAGGAAGGCCGCTACACGCTGCTCGCCCGCTCGAAACCCGAGCTGGCGGAGCGCCTCATGACGATCGCGCAGGCGGACGTCGACGAGCGCCGGCGGCTTTACGAGCAGATGGCGGGAGTCGAGCGGCACGCGCCGGACGACACCATCAGCAGCAACGGACACGCCGTAGCTCCGGCCAAGGAGCTGGAGGAGGAGCTGCTATGAGCGCAGACCTGCGCACCAAGTACATGGGCATCGAGCTCGCCAACCCCCTCGTGGCGGCGGCGTCGCCGCTCACCGGAACGATCGACGGGCTGCTCGCCCTTCAGGACGCGGGAGCGTCCGCAGTCGTCCTTCAGTCGCTGTTCGAAGAGCAGATCAAGCACCACGAGCTGCAGGTCGACACCATCCTCGAGTCGTTCACCGAGAGCTTCAGCGAAGCCAGGGACTTCTTCCCGGCTCTCGACAGTTACAACACCGGCCCCGAGTCATACGTGCGGCTTGTCGAACAGGCGAAGAGCGTCCTGGAGATACCGGTGATCGCCAGCCTCAACGGCATCTCGCGCGGCGGCTGGACGCGATATGCGCGTCTGATCGAGGAAGCGGGCGCCGACGCGCTGGAGCTGAACATCTACTTCGTCTCCACCGACCCAAGGGTCGCCGCAGCCGAGGCCGAGGCGCGGTACATCGATCTGGTGACCGAGATCTCCGCCTCGATCTCGATCCCCCTCGCCGTCAAGATCGGCCCGTACTTCTCGTCGCTCGCCAACGTGGCGATGCGGCTGACCGCGGCGGGCGCCCAGGGGCTCGTGCTCTTCAACCGGTTCCTCTACCCCGACATCTCCCTGCACCGCATGAAGGTCGTCCCCACGCTGCACCTGAGCTCATCCGAAGAGTCCTTGATGCCCCTGCGGTGGATCGCCATCCTGAGCGGCCAGCTCAAGGTCTCGCTCGCCGCCAGCAGCGGCATTCAGTCCGCCAACGACGTCGTCAAGCTGCTCCTCGCCGGCGCGGACGTGACGATGATGGCGTCCGCGTTGCTGCGGCGCGGCCCCAAACACATGAGCCAGGTCATCGCCGGCCTCAGCGCCTGGCTCGACGAACACGAGTACACGTCGGTGAGACAGATGAAGGGCAGCATGAGCCAGGCGGCTTCGCCCGAGCCAGGCGCCTTCGAGCGGGCGAACTACATGCGCACGCTGGTCGACTTCACCGTGGCTTCGCCGGACCCGCGCCATTTCTACGCCCGGCGAGACCCGATCCCGTGGGACTAGAGGTGGCCGGGACATGAGCCCGCCATCCAGCAGGCGGGACGCACTCCTCACCGGTATGCGCCGGCGGCTGCGACTCATAGGTCACGCTCGCGCTAGTCCGAACGGCCGTAGGCGTCGTTCGCGGGCGCTCCTACCTTGACGAGCATGGATCGCGGAAACACCCTCCGCTTCGCGGCCCGATCGATTCGCCGCCGGATCCCGCTCCAGCAGGTTGCCCTGGCCCTTCATCGAGCGCGCTACTCGATCCTCTCCTCAGCGGCCACCTACCTGGTCTCCGTCCTGATAGGGATCGCGGTGGTATCGGCCGGTGTTCCGTTCGCCGTCAGCCAGCGCGACACCATCGTCAGCTCCGCCCAGGGCGGATCCATCATCGACGCCTATCACCGCGGAGACCGCCTCGAAGCCGCTTTGCTCGATTTCGGGGCGAACCTGCTTGGCTCAGGCGTCACGTCGGTGACTGGAATCAGCATCATCGGACCGTTCCCGATCGCCGCCTACCGCGGTTGGGTTGGCGGGATCGTTTCCATCGACGCCAACCATGTCAGCCGGCTTACGAGGCCCGGCGACGCAACCTACTACGTCGTAACCATGATTCTCCAGCTGACGGGTTTCATCCTGGCAATGGCGGCAGGTCTGCACGTGGGCGTCGCGGCCTGGCGGGCTCGGGACGACAAGAGCCTGCGATCCATCGCCGGAATTCGGATCCCTGTCTGGTGTTTGCGAGACGCGGGCTGGCTGTACGTCCTGGTCGTCCCGATCCTGTTGATCGGTTCGCTATGGGAATTCTTGAGCTGACGCAAGGGCCCTGGCGAGGTGTGGCTGGGGAGGAAGGATTCGAACCTTCAACCTTCTGATCCAGAGCGATCTGCAATATCGTCGGCACAGGATTTGAACTTGGCCGTCGCCTCTGACAAGTGGATTACGCGGCAGCGGCGCGTCTGATGCAGGCGCGCCAAGGCGGCGCTAATGCGGCGTGTAACGCGCAATACCCTGGCGTCGCCGACCATACCGAGCGCGCGCTCGGCACCAAACAGAACCATGCGCAAGGTGTACCGAGGTTCGGACGTCGAGGTGAGCTTTAACCTCGATGTCTGCATCCACATCGATGAGTGCCTTCGCAACGTAGTGACCCCGGGCGGTGACTCCAGGGCCTCGCGACGCACCTCGTGAGGCGTTCGGTTTTTGAGCGCCTGGTGCGGACGCTCGCGGTAGTAATCGGATGCCCGGACGCGGTGGGCGCCTGGGTGAAATTCTCGTGGTCTATACGCCAAACCTCTCTCTCTTCAAGGAGAGGAGGATCCTCCCCACGTTAGGCTTAGCCAGGTGGGGTGGCCAGGCCAATGGCCAAATCTGGGTCACAAACGTTGCTGGCAGCCAGACTCGTAGACCCTCAGGCGCAGTGCGTCAGAGCGCGTCCGACTGCTTCGAGAAGCAGCGCCTGCTGGATCGGCTTCACGAGGTACGCGTCGAAGCCCGCGGCGATCCCAGCCGCCTGTTCATCTGCCATGGCCTGGGCGGTCAACGCGATGATTGGGAGCCGCGCGGTGATTGGGGAGGAGCGCAGCATGCGCACAAACTTGAGACCGTCCATGCCCGGCATACGGATGTCGAGAAGGATCAGGTCGGGCATCTGCTTCTCGATCGACCCTTGAGCCTGCTCCGCCGAAGAAGCACCGATGGTCCTATAACCGGCGAGCTTGAGAATCTCCTCCGCCAGCAGTAGGTTGGCCGGGTTGTCCTCGACCACCAGTATCGTGGCGGGCGCTTCAGACTCGGTCATGCAGCCGTGCTCACGACGGCGGGGTTCCGAGTTGGTAGTCGCCGGCATTTGGAGGCGGCTCAAAGCGGGCCAGCGCGCCCAGGATGGACTCGCGAGTGACCGGCTTGAGAATGTAGGCGTCCGCCCCCTTCGCGGCTGCGATGTCGGGTGCATCGACGATCGTCACCACTATCACTGGGATGCCGGCCGTCTCAGGATCTTGCTTCAGTGCGGTCAGCGCACTCCAGCCGTCCGTGTTGGGCATGAGCACATCGAGGGTCACGAATCGGGGCCGCAGTGATCGAGCGGATTCCAGAACCTCCGCGCCGCTCCGGACGAGGTTGACTCTATAGCCGGCACTCCGGATCCAGCGCGCGAGGAGAGTCGCGGTCGCCTTATCGTCCTCGGCCACAAGCACAAGTGGCTTGTCGCCCACCGCATCATCGCTCGGATGCTTGAGGAGCTCGAGCGCCGACTTCCTCAGCGGCAGCCTCACGGTGAAGGTGCTACCCACGCCGAGCTCGCTGGTGACCGTCACCCGTCCGCCGTGGAGCTCGACCAGCTTCTTCGTCAAGGCCAGGCCAAGGCCAGTGCCTC
Organism: Candidatus Dormibacteraceae bacterium; assembly: GCA_041482895.1. Lineage (GTDB taxonomy): Bacteria > Chloroflexota > Dormibacteria > Dormibacterales > Dormibacteraceae > Palsa-870. Next base: position 7,320 of record JBGPEO010000109.1, read on the forward strand.
GGCTCGCCTCATCGGTCGGCCTCTCCGACTGCCAGAACTCCTGGAAGAGGTGGCCGAGTTCGTCGGCGCTCATCCCGACACCGGTATCAGAGAACGAAATGGCCACCTCCAGGGCGCTCCAGTCCGCCCTGACCTCGACCCGGCCACCCCCCGGTGTGAACTTGATCGCGTTCGACAGGAGGTTGTAAACGATCTGTTTGAGCTTGCCGGGGTCGGCCGTGAGCTCGCCTGCAGTTGCCCGGTTGACGAGGTCTATCCCTTTGTCACCGGCCAGGGGAGCAACCGTCGCCATGATCTCTCCGATGAGGTCGGCCAGGTCGACCGGCCCGGGCCGCAAGACCATCTGGCCGGCCTCGACCTTTGCGAGGTCGAGGATGTCGTTGATCAGCGCCAGCAAGTGCTCTCCGGCGCCGTGCACATACGTGAGGAACTTGACCTGCGAATCGCGGTCATAAGTTCCATCGGGCCGGTTCAGCAGCAGATCTGAAAAACCGAGGATGGCATTCAGTGGCGTGCGAAGCTCGTGGCTCATGTTGGCGAGGAACTCACTCTTGGCGAGGCTCGCCGCTCCGAGCTGCTTGTTCGCCACCTCGAGCGCGGACCTCTCGCCCGCCAGGGCCTCGTTCGCGGTGAGCAGCTGAGCCTCGTGCATGCCAAGCTCCCGATACGCATGTTCGAGTTCGACGGTCCGGCCTAAAAGCAGTCTCGTCATCCGCTCCACCGAAGCACCTTTCGCGCCGCGTCCTGTGCGGTCCGGGTCTTGCAGCACTGCTGCAATCCGCCCCTGAAGCGCCGACGGCATCCACGGCTTGGTGATGAAGTCGTCAGCGCCCGCCTCGAAACCGCGTACAAGCGCCTCCAGGTCCTCTTGGGCGGTCAGCAGAACGAAGGGGATGGCTCTCAAGCGCTGCTCCGCCTTCGAGCGCCGGCATAGCTCGTATCCGTCGATTCCAGGCATATTGATGTCGGAGACGATGATGTCGAACCACTCGGCGCTGATGCACTGCCATGCAGCCTCACCGTCCCTGGCAATGGTTACGCGATAGCCGGCATCCCGAAGCACCAGCTGTGCTCGGGCGGCCTGCGTGCGGCTGTCTTCGACCAAGAGTATGTGACGCTGAGCGGAGTCGGTCATGCCGCCCTGGCCAGGACGGCCAGCCTCTCGGCCAGCGCTGACGGGCGCAGCGCCATCTCGGCCGCCCCCATCTCGAATGCGGCGCCGGGCATTCCGAAGACCACGCAGGTCTCCTCTGACTGCACCATGGTTCGGCCGCCCAGTTCGTGTAGCCGTGCGAGGCCCTCGGCGCCGTCCCTCCCCATGCCGGACAGCAGGACCCCGGCGCAGGCTCGTGGACGCCAGCCGGCCATCGAGTCGAAGAGCGCGTCGACCGAGGGCCGGTGGCCCTCGCAGGCTGGGGTCGACGTGAGCCTGACCATGCCTTTGCCGTCCACGGTCAGGTGAACGCCATCGGGCGCCACCAGGATCCCCCGCCATGGCAGCCGCATCCCTGCCTCCGCAAGCCGCACCGGAAGAGGACTCCTGCTCGCCAGCCACTCCACAAGGCCATGCCCGAATCCAGGCGTCATGTGCTGTACCAGAGCGATGGAGGGAGCGAAACCTTCGGGCAGGCTGCGGAGCAGCTCCATCACCGCCCCCGGCCCACCGGTCGAAGCACCGACTCCGACGAGCATCAGAGGCGACGAAGGCATCGCGGCCTCGTCCTTCGTACGATTCGACAGCTGGGGCCTGCGCACCAGAGCGATTCCGGCCACGGTCTTCACCGCACCGAGGAGCTCCCGGCAATGCGCAGCGAACTCAGGATGCGTCCTCGAAGGCGGGCGCCGCACGACCGCTACGGCGCCGGCCGCGAGGCCATCGAATAC
>JBGPEO010000110.1:0-9156 GCA_041482895.1 Candidatus Dormibacteraceae bacterium
CCCTGGCCCTCTCCCCTGCGGGGAGAGGGAAAGTTAGAAGCTGAGGACTTTTTCCGCTTCCATCGTCAGGCGCACCAGGTCCGGCGGCGTGATGAACGATGCGTTCGGCGTCAGCATCTCCGGCAAGACCCCACGGGCCTCAGCACAGCCCTTTCAAACGTAAACGTGGATGTCCTGGTCGAGGCATTTGTCGAGCAGCTCGCGCAGGGGGGGCAGGCCCAGGCCGAGCACGTTGGCGATCACGTCGGGCTTGACCAGCTCGGCCGCGTCGCCGGCCAGCGCGATCGCGACCTCGGTGCCGTTGGCTTTGGCTCCGTTGGCCGCGATGTGGAACGCGATGCTCGCGCGGGTTGGATCCTCAGGTCCTGTGGAGGTGACGATCAAAAGGCCCGACATGCATCAAGTATGGGGTCAGCAGTAACTCCACGCCCCCACCCGGTCGCGCTGCTTCGCAGCTGGACCGACCTCCCCACGGGGTGGGGAGGCCAGGGGAGGTGAAGCTCAGCCGGCTCGATGCCGTGCGATTGCTGCTGCTCTGGCTCGGTGGCATCGATCTCCGGCTGACCATGCTCGCGGTGCCTCCGCTGATTCCGCTCATCCACCGCGACCTGCATCTCGACGAGAAGACCGTCGGCGCGCTCGTCTCGCTGCCGGTGCTCCTGCTCGCCGCGGCGGCCGTGCCCGGGGCGCTCCTGATCGCCAGGCTCGGCGTGCGCGGCGCGCTGTTGATAGGGCTCGCCTGCGTTGCCGTCTTCGGGGGGTTGCGGGGCTTCGGCCCGAGCACGCCCGTCTTGTTCAGCGCCACCTTCCTCATGGGCGTCGGCATCGCCGTGAGCCAACCCGCCTTTCCCTCGCTGGTCCGCGAGTGGTTCCCGCGCCGGATCGCGGTCGCGACGGCCGTCTACAGCAACGGAATTCTGATCGGCGAGACGGTGCCCACCGGGCTGACCTCCCCGGTCGGCGTGCTGCCCCTTGCGCACGGAGACTGGCGGTGGGCGATCGCGATGTGGTCCGTGGTGATCCTCATCAGCGGCGTCGCGATCGTGCTCGCGGCGCCCGCGCGGGGCCCGAAGCCGGCCGTGCCGGCTCGCTGGTGGCCGAGCTGGCGCGAGGGGCCTGCCGTGCGGATCGGCCTTGTCATGGGCATGGCGTCAGCCGTCTACTTCGGCACCAACGCCTACGTCCCCGACTTCCTGGACCAGACCGGACGCCATGCGCTGATCACCCCCACCCTCTTCGTCCTCAACGGCGCGCAGCTGCTCACGGCCCCTGCCGTCGCGCTGAGGGAGCGGTTGCTGACCGGCCGCGTCGGCTTCATCGGCTCTAGCGCACTGATGGCGATTGGGCAGCTGGGCATCGTCCTGACGCCCGGCGCGGGCGTGATCTTCTGGGCGTTCGTGCTCGGATTCGCCGCCGCGCTCGCCTTCATCGTCACGCTGACCCTTCCACCGAGGCTCGCCGCGCCCGGGGACGTGCACCGCATGAGCGCGGCGGTCTTCACCGTTCAATACGGAACGGCTTTCGTTCTGCCCCTGATCGCCGGTACGTTGTGGGACCTCACCGGCGTGGCTGCGCTTGCCTTCGCGCCGGGAGTGGCCGCAACCGCGGTGATGGCCTGGCTGGCCTTCTCGCTGCGGCTGCAAAGCGAGGCACGCCCGGCCTAGACGAATTGCGGATCAGGGAAAGATCCCGCTCTTGTAGTCGCTCAGGATCTCGCCGGCCGCTCTGGCGCCTTCCTCCGCCCCACCTTCCATGAAGCCCTGGAAGTTGGTCGAGCAGTGCTCGCCCGCGAAATGGCATTTCCCCGTGTGGATGTCCGGTTGACGGAGTCCCTCGTAACCCGAGAACAGGGTGTACTGGCCCACCTTCCAGTACGAGTACGAGCCGAGCAAGAACGGGTCGGCCAGCGGCACGTCCAGGGTCGCCCGGCCGTTCCAGTGCTTTGTGATTCCGGGGAACACCGGCTCGATCTGGCTCAGGAAGGTCCTGGCGAATCCGTCAACAACGGTCGGGTCGTTCGTGTCGCCGGTGAACGAGGCAAGCGGCACCCCACCGCCCGTATAGTCGACCAGGATCCCGGTGGCGCCGTCCTGAGCGCGAGTCACTTCCCACGTGTTCTGGTAGCCGGTGTCCGAGTAGGTCAGGCCGTTGCCGATGCCCCACGGCCCGGACTGGTTCCAGTAGCGGGTGTCGAACTGGAGCTGAAGCTTGCAGTTCTTGCCGTAGCCGAGCTGCGTGATCGCCGTCTGCTTGATGGTGTCGAAACCGGCCGCGCGATAGTCATGCTCTGACTTGAGGATGGTCCGGAGGACCGAGAACGGGATCGCCATGATCACCCGATCGAAGTCTTTCCTGGTGGTCACGCCGCCGTTCTTCAGCGTGATCGTGTAGGTGTTGTCCGAGTTGTGGACGATGCCGGTGAGCGCGGTGTTGAGCTGCACGCTGCCGGCCGGCAGCGAGGCGGCGATGGCCCGGGGCAACCGATCGTTGCCCCCCTCGAGGTGATACCGCTCGTCGGAGGCGCCGAAGATCCGGAAGTTGCCAGGCATGGGCTGGAAGGCGAGCAGGTAGACGAGGCTGAGCGAGCTCTGCTCGGTGGTCACGTTGCCGTACTCGATGTTGTACGCGACGTCGAGCAGCCGGCCCATCCTCGAGGCGTGGCCGCCTGGGACCCGTGTCTCGATCCAGTTGTAGAGGCTCAGGTTGTCAAGAGCCTGACCGGCTGGGGTCGACATGTTGTACAGGGTCGGAAAGGGCGCTGAGTTGAGGTCTTTCTTGACCGCGTTCCAGACCGGGTTGAAGTCCGCGTTCTCCTCGGCGGTCGTGTAGTAACCGCCAAAGAAATAGTCCGTTTCAGTCGAGTGGATTGGCTCGGCCGCGAGCAGGTCGACCTTGGGAATGTTGAAGCGCTGTGCGAGGCCCTGGATGGTCTTGTGCCTCGTGTCGATCAGCTCGCCGCAGTCCTCGCTGGTTTGCCCGTTGAGCCACGAGGTCGTGTCCGAGTGCATGCGGCCGCCAACGCGCCCGGAGGCCTCGTACACGGTGGACGTGATTCCGGCGTCCTGAAGCGTGAGCGCCGCGTTCAGGCCCGCGATGCCTCCACCGACGATTGCGATCCGCCCCTGGTTACCCTTGTTCACCGCTGCCCAGGCCGCCATCGGTCCGCTCAGGGCCGCGACGCCGACCGCGGCGCCACCCACCTTGAGGAAGTCGCGGCGACTGATGCGCCCATGCCGGCGCTCTTCTTGAACGGACTCGACGGACCGTCCCGACCTCTCGGCCTCATCGAAATCCTCGAAGAGCTCCTGGAAACGGCTCAGCAGCGGGGTCCGGGCCATGGGCGATTCCTCCTTGAACGGGTGGGTGCTCGGTAAATGCTAGAGGGGCCCAGGCCGGCCCGGACCCCTCTAAACAAACGGCTTCTTGCTCAGGGAATCGTCACGCTCGCGACAACCTGCTGCTGGAAGTGGTTCGGGTTGGAGCCGTCGTCGAAGGTGCTGACCGACGTGGTGAAGTCCGTCGAGCCGCTGGTGATGTTTCCGTAGTAGTCGCCGATGAACCCTTCGAAGCGTCCGATTCCGCCGGCCTTCATCGAGTTGAGCTGTGGGTCCCACGTGTGCAGGCTGATCCGGATGTTGTTTCCAATTGGATTGAGCTTCGCGCTATACGCCTGCAGGCTCGCGTTGACGCAATAGTTGGTAGCCCCAGCCGGGTTGTTCGGGTCGAGGCCAAGACCGGCCGCAGCGGCTTCGGAGCCGGTCGGGCACGCCAGCCGGCGGTCATAGAACGCGACGAGGACTGTTCCATCGGCCGCCGTCGTCAGGTTCGGCTGCATCGTGTCGACCGTGGAGCTCGCGTTGTCGTTGACCTGGATGGGTGCCGACCAGGTCTGGCCGCCGTCGTAGGACGCGCTCAGGATCTGGTTGCCGAAACCGGCGCTGTAGTCCTCCCAAGCGGTATAGAGCGGATAGGAACCGTTGCGCAGTCGCTTCGTTCCCACCGCAAAGGTGTCCTCGATGCCATCGCGGAAGTTCGTGTTGGCGTACTCCAGTGGCGGCGCCGCGACGTCGTGGACGATCGTTGAAACGGAGTGCCAGGAAACGCCGCCGTCGATCGAGCTGTCGAGCAGCATGCTGGTCAAAGTTGACTTCGACGAGAAGTTGGTCAGCGGGGTGAACACGGTGCCGTTGCCGTCGACGTGCGGCAGGAGATAGGTGTCGCCCTGCGGGTTGTTGCCGGCGCTCGGCAGCCGCTGTGGCGTGGACCACGCGGTGTGCGTGCCGTCGGACTTCGCGTCCGCGAAGGACGCCATCGGCACAGGGGTGAGCGAGTCGAAGATCACCCACATCGCGTAGATCCGGTTGAAGTGCGGGCTCGATGGGTTGGCGTCGATGGTGATCCACTGCTTGTCCGGCTCGCGGCCCTTCGCGGGATACGACGCGATAACGTCCATCGCGCCGGCCCGGTTGCTCGACCAGGCGTCTGCCGCCGTGGCGCCATGCTTGCGGACCGAGATGGTGATCGCCTCGGCCGGGATGGACGGGTTGGGCTCGATGTTCTGGTTCGTCTTGAAGTTGTGGCCGCCGTCGGCGTTGTAATAGAACTCGTACGGCAGGATCAGCGTGTAGAAGTTGCCGAATGAGTCGAACGCACCGACCGGGTCGGTGTTGTCCGTCCAGCCCTCGTAGCCGGGAATGTGTCCCTGCACCGGCCAGGTCTTGCCGCCGTCCCGTGACTCGAAGAAACCAAGCAGGTGGTTGTAGCCCTCAGCGCTGACCGCCCACTTCGAGGTCCCGATGAGGTGCATCGGGTCCGTCGGGTCGACGCGGATGTCGGATTCAGAGTGATTCTTGACCAGCATCGGTTGGGCGGCGGGGAACCCTGCGTTGCTGCCCACCTGGCTCGGATAAGGCGCCGCTCCGGTGTCTTCGCCCGTCGTCGCGGCGCCGCCGCAGGCGGACATGCCGCTGTAGCCGTTGGCCGGACCGAGGTTTCCAAAGTACGGAACCTCTGGGCGGTAGCAGCTGGTCTTCTGGGTGGTGGCGAAGACGTTGGTGACGCCGAAGCTCAAGGCGCTGGCGGCGTAGGCGGAGTCGCTCTGCGTTCCCTGGGGCACGTTGCCCACCCCGGACGCGGCCGCCGGCGTGCTGCCGAAGAGCGACGCGACCAGTACAGCAGGCGCGGCGAGCGCTAGAAGTCGATGGCGTTTCATCACAACCCCCTTGAAATGAGCGAAGCCTTAAACGACCTTAGGTCAAGTCGGTGAAGAATTCAACTTGTCCCATCCTCATCGCCGCTCCGCGCGCAAATCAAATCTCGACGTGGGCTTAAGCCCCTCACCCTAGCCCTCTCCCCGAGGGGGAGAGGGAATTTAGTTGGGCCACTAGCCCCGAGGGGGAGAGGGGATTCAGTCGGGCCCCTGGCCCTGCGCGCAAAGCGGCGTTGAGGATGGGACTAATTGATCGCTCCCCGGGGGGGAGAGGGAATTCAGTCGGGCAGCTCGTAGGTCAGGGTGTATTTGCCCTTGCTTCCCATCGGCGCCGAGAACTCCCCCTTGCCGGTCAGCCCCTTCAGATCGCCCCGACCCCCACCGGGGACGACCTGCCATCTCGTGACCGCTTCTTTGCCGTCGTACTCCCCGTGGAGCAGAAGGACAATCGAGCCCTTCCTGGTGCCGACGCTGCCGGTGATCACCTCCACGCCCGTGTACTCAGCGCTCTTGTCGGGACGGTAGGCCATCACGTACTCGACGGTGCCGGTGCCCTTGATGTCCCCGGTGTAGCGCTGCTTCACCGACGCCCTCGTCACCTTTGGGCCCGTCTTCGCCCCCGCCGGGTTCTCTTGCCAGTCCTTGATCTCGAAGCCACCCTTCGCGAGCTTCTTCAACGTCCACCTCCAGCCATTGCCCGATGAAAAATGGAGCGGGAGACGAGCCTCGAACTCGCTACCTCAACCTTGGGAAGGTTGCGCTCTACCAGGTGAGCTACTCCCGCATCCCGGACACGATTCTAGGTGACTACGTTTCAACCACGGCTTCGGCCTGCGGGGCGGCTTCTGCCACGACCGAGCGGACCAGGAGCGAATAGTCCCTGACCAGGCGGTCGGACTGGGCGGGGTCCAGCGTGGACGCGATGATGTGGTATTCGGGCCGGTCGGCGTCCGGGACCACCAGCACCCACCCACCTTCGACGAACACCTTCACGCCGTCGGTCAGGTCGACGCGGTCCTTCATGTGCGTCTCCATCATGGTTCGCATGACGCGGCCCTTGACCTCCCAGGGGCAGAACTCGACCGCGGTTCGATGTGAGACGGATGGGATCCGCTCGCGCAGCGCGCCCAGCGAAGAACCGGTCTGCGCCAGCAGCTCGAGCATCCGCACGGTCGTGAAAATGGCGTCGAACGACACGGCGAAGTCCGGCCAGCAGTAGCCGCCCCCGCCGTCAGACGCCACCACCGTGTCGGCATGCTGGGCCGCGCGCAGCACCGCACCCGGCGTGATCTTGGTCGGCACGAACCTGCTGTGCATCTGGTCCGCGATCATGGAAAACGCCAGGGACGTCGACGCCGGGCCGAGCACGGTGCCGACCCTGTTCGCGAGCGCGAGCTGGGCCAGCACCGCGAATGCCATGTCATGGTCCAGCACCGTTCCGGTCTCGTCGATGAGGAAGCATCTCTCCCCAGGCGTGTCGATCAGCACCCCGACCTTGGCCTTCACCGCCGAGACGATCAGGCCCATCTCCTTGAGGTGCTCGCGAAACGTCCCCTCGTCCTGTTCCATCACGATCTCGGCCGGCGAGGCATTGAGCGGGATGACGGTGCAGTTCATCTCCTGGAACATCCCGGGCAGCACGGTGGCCGCCGCGCCGTTGTTGTAGTCGATGAGCACCTTGAAGGCCGCACCGCGCACCGCCTCCAGGTCGATCTTCGCGATCATGTCCTGGACGTAGCGCTCCGTCTGCCCGTCCCGGCGCACGATGCGGCCCATCTCGTAGTGCGACACGCGGCGGATGTCCTCGCGGAAGAAGAGGCCCTCGAGGCGCCGCTCGCTGCGCTTGTCCGGGTTGAGACCGTGGTCGTCGAACAGGCGGATGTCCGCCGATCGCGGATCCACCGGCGAGGTCTGCACGTGCACGGCCGCGACGTGATTGGCGCGGGCCCAGTAGCGCGACACCGGGGCCGGGAGCACCGACAGGTCGATGACGCTCGTGCCAGAGGAGATCATCCCCGACATCAAGGCGCGGCCGATCATGCGGGCCGACCTCGTGTAGTCGCGCGAGATCCCGATCTCGGTGCCCTTCGGCGCGAGAGCGCCGATCGCTGCGCCCAGCCGGGAGGCGAACTCCGGCGTGAACTCCACGTTGATCAACCCGTTGAGCCCGTACGAGCTGAACAGGCCTCGCTTCCACGAGCCGGCCCAGATGATCGATTCGTGGACCACGGCCCCCGGCTCGACCTCTTTGTTCGGCCAGATGCGCACATTCGGGTTGATGGTCGAGCCGGCGCCGATGACGACGTCGCTGCCGATCACGCTTCCCTCTTCGAGGAGGCAGCCGTTCTTGATCGTGACCGACTTGCAGACCACCGCGCCGCGAAGCCGCGAGTTCAACCCGATGTAGGTGTGGTCCCACGTGATCGAGTTGGAGACCTTCACACCGGAGTCGACGGTGGTGTAGGCGCCGATCACGCACGGCCCGTTGACCCACGCGCCCGAGCGCACCTTCGCCCCCGCGCAGATGAGGGCCGGGCCGTCGATGCGGGCGTCGCGCGAGACCTCCGCGTCCGGGTGGATCCACGTCGAGTCGCCCACGCGGTCGCCGGGAATCTGAACTTTGACTTTGCCCTCGAGGCAGTCGAAGTTCGCCTTGACGTAGGCCGCGTGGCTCCCGACGTCTTCCCAGTAACCCGAGGCCACCCAGCCGAAGACGTGCTCGCCCTGCTTGAGCAGCTTGGGGAAGACGTCGCCCGACCAGTCCGTCACCTCGCCCGCGCGGAAGAAACCGAACACAGCCGGGTCGAGGATGTAGATGCCGGTGTTGGCGAGGTCCGAGATCACCTCGCCCCAGCTCGGCTTTTCGATGAAGCGCTGGACCGCTCCCCCCTCGTCGATGGCAACGACGCCGTACTCGAGCGGGTTCGGCACCGGCTTCAGGACGATGGTTGCGATGGCCCGCCGCTCTCTGTGGAAACGAGTCGCCGCGGCCAGGTCGATGTCGGTGAGCGAATCGCCCGAGATGACGACGAACGTTTCCGTCAGGGCCTGGCGGGCGAGCATCACTGAGCCGGCCGTGCCGAGCGGCGAGTCCTCGACCGAGTAGCTGAGGGCGACGCCTTGCTCGGACCCGTCGCCGAAATAGTTGCGGATCGAGGCGCCCAGGTACTGCACGGTGGCCACCACGTCCCGCATCTGGTGGCGGCGCAGGTGCAGAAGGATGTGCTCCATGATCGGCCGGCCCGCGACAGGGACCAGCGGCTTGGGAGTGCGGCTGGTGAGCGGCCGGAGGCGCGAACCCTCCCCTCCCGCCATGACCACCGCCTTCATCTCGTTACCATCGTAGGGGTGGCGTTCGGGTTTCGGCCGAGGGATTCGGTGTCTAGGTGGTCGCAGTGCCAGGCGCCTTCGAGCACGCGAGGGAGCGCATCCGTTGATGCGTGACCGAGCGCGCGCAGAAGGCAACGACGCAATGCGGCCGCATGGGCGCCGAAGCTCCGGCTGAACACCTGAACGACACCCCTAAGTCCGTCGTGCAAGAACTCAAAGAATTCGCTCTCGATCTGTTGTGGACCTGGCAGCCCCGAATCGAAAATCTCTTTCGCACCATCGACCCCGAGCTCTGGGACTCGACCCGCCAGAACCCCATCCTGCTGCTCAGCCAGCTGGGCGAGGCTAGAGTCGCCGCGGCGTGCGAACGGCCAGACGTGCAGGCCGCGCTCGCCGGCGCCCGTGCCGCCCGCAGCGAGTACTACGACCGCAATCCACGCTTCATGGACGCGAAGGCTCCTCTCGTCGTCGCCTATTTCTCGCTCGAGTTCGGGCTCGCCGAATGCCTGCCCATCTACTCGGGCGGTCTCGGCGTCCTGGCCGGCGACCACCTGAAGGCGACGAGCGACCTCGGACTTCCCCTGGTCGCGGTCGGTCTCCTTTACAGGCAGGGATTC
>JBGPEO010000111.1:0-9147 GCA_041482895.1 Candidatus Dormibacteraceae bacterium
ACCTTGAAGACGTCCGCGTTCACCAGGCCTGAGACCAAAGCCTCGCCGAGACCGAAGCTGGCCTCCACGGAGACGACCTTCCGGTTGGACGTGACGGGGTCGGCCGTGAACAGGATGCCGGCCGCATACGGGAAGACCATCTGCTGCACGACCACGGCCATCTGGACTTTCCGCTGGTCGAATCCATTCCGCAGGCGGTAGGTCACGGCCCGCTCGGTGAAGAGCGATCCCCAGCACCGGCTGATGTGCTCGAGTATCGCCGCGGGCCCCACAACGTTCAGGTACGTGTCCTGCTGGCCGGCGAAGGAGGCCGTCGGCAGGTCCTCTGCCGTCGCGCTCGATCGGACCGCGTAGGCGGATCGCTCGCCGAGCCGGGCGAGCGAGCGCGTGATCGCCGACGCGAGATCGTCGGGGATGGCGACCCCTTCGAGGGTCCGGCGGATCTCCGCGCTGAGCGCGCTGATTGCCTCCCTGTCGTCCGGTTTCAGGCGCGACAGCCGATCAAGCCGATCGTCGATCGACGGCGCTTCCGTCATGATCCGCCGGAAGGCATCCGTCGTCACACAGAAGCCAGCCGGTACGCGGATGCCTTCGATCCGCGAAAGCTCTCCTAGGTGCGCGCCCTTGCCGCCAACGATCGCGACCTGCATCTGGTCGATCTCCTGGAAACCCAGCACGTAGCTGCCCATCCGTCCACCTTCCCCTTGAGCCCCCGGATCGAGCGGGTGCCCGGTGTTCATAGGATCATGGATATCCAGGGCGCTTGCCTGCTGGCGAGCACTGGCTGACGGATTGTTTGCCAAATCATCCCCATCAAGTGGAAGCGGATGTCTTGAGGTAACCGTCGTGCCACAGCTCGAACGCGAACAGCGTCCAGAGCTGCTTGCGGTTGTCGCGGCGCCCGTCCAGGTGATCGTCGATCAGCCGCCTGACCGCGCCCGGATCGAAGAAGCCTTCGCGCGCGATCCGCGCGGGCGACAGCACCGACAGCAACTGCTCCTTCAACGGGCCGCGAAACCAATTCGCCACGGGGATGCCGAACCCCTTCTTGGGCCGGTTCAGGATTGCGTCCGGTAGGACGCCGCGCAGTGCGCGCTTCAACAAGAACTTGGAGCGAAGCCCGCGCAGCTTCATGTTGAGCGGAAGCCGGGTCGCGTACTCGACGAAATCGTTGTTGAGCAACGGGACGCGCCCCTCGAGCGAGGCCATCATCGAGGCGCGGTCCAGCTTGACCAGGATGTCGTTTTCCAGGTAAAGCCTCATGTCCAGCAGCAGCACCTGGTTGAGCGGATCCACTTCGGGGACTTCGGTCTCCACGTGTCGGACGTCCCGCGCAAGCAGCGCCATCCGCTCCTCCCGATCGAACGAGCCCATCCATCGCTGGTGGCGCTCGGCGGTCGGATGGGCGGCCCCGCTGACAAACCGCTTGGCTCGAAAGTCGAAGCTCAGGTTGCCTCGTGAAACGGGGAGACGCCGCACAACCGGTTCGACCAGGCCCTCGCGGAGCAGACGCGGAGCGCGCAGGTAATAGCCCGCGAGGCGGTGAGCCTGCAGCGTGGGATAGCCCGCGAACAGCTCGTCTCCCCCGTCGCCGCCCAGGGCCACCTTGACATGCCGCCGCGTGAACTCCGACAGGAGAAAGGTCGGGATGATCGATGCGTCGCCCAGCGGCTCGTCAAGCAGCTCTGGCAGCTTCGGCACCAGGTCGAGCAGCATCGCCGGCTCCAGCGTGAGCTCGTGGTGCTCGGTGCCAAGGTGGCGGGCCACCAGGCGTGCGTGCGCGGATTCGTCGAAGGATCGTTCCGCGAAGCCGACCGAGAAGCTCTTAACCTCGCCGGCGAGCTGCGTCATCATCGCCGCCACCGCGCTCGAGTCGATCCCGCCCGAGAGGAACACGCCCAGCGGGACGTCGCTGATCAACTCCTTGCGCACCGACTCCCGGAGCACGGACCGCAGCTCTTCGCAGTCATCTTCAAGGCTGCGCGGGCGTTCGATGCTCCGGCGATCGCCGCCCCCGTCGAGGTTCAGCTGCGGGGACCAGTAGCGGCGCAGCTCATGACGCGACTCCGCCAGCGACCAGGTCAGCGTGTGGCCGGGCTGCAGCTTGCTGATTCCGCGCACGATGCTGCTCGGCGAGGGGACGAACTCGTACGCGAGGTAGTCGTCCAGCGCCACGGGGTCGATTCCCTTGCGCAGCTTCGGGTCGCGGAGCAGGGCTTTGAGCTCGGAGGCGAAGACCAGGCGGTCGCCGTCGATCGCGTAGTGGAGAGGCTTGATGCCCATGCGGTCACGCGCCAGCAGGACGCTGCCCTGGCGGCAGTCGAGCACTGCGAAGGCGAACATCCCGTTCAGGCGCTCGACCATCTCTCCGCCCCACTCCTCATAGCCGTGGACCAGGACCTCTGTGTCGGACCGCGTATTAAAGGAGTGGCCTGCCGCGACCAGGAGCTTCCGCAGCTCGAGGTGGTTGTAGATCTCGCCGTTCTGGACGACCCAGATGGTCGAGTCCTCGTTGTGCATCGGCTGATGTCCACCTTCCAGGTCGATGATCGACAGCCGGCGGATGCCCAGCGAAACGCCGTCGAGCTGCACGGTCCCCTCGTCATCAGGTCCGCGATGAACCATCGCGGAGCACATCCGGTGGACCAGGTCGCGGCCGGCAGCCGGATCGCCCCCGGCGACTCCGCATATGCCGCACATCAGCGAACGCGCCTTACAGTCGGCCTCCCGTCTGCTCCCTCTCCCCCTCGGGGAGAGGGTCGGTGTGGGCGGTCTTCTCCCTCTCCCCCTCGGGGAGAGGGTCGGGGTGAGGGGCTTAAGCTCCCATCCCGGTGACCGCGCGGAGCCCGTTCGATGATCTCCCGCACCACGTACGTCGTCTTCGCCTGCGACTCGTGGTAGGTGCGGATCGATAGCTCGGCCAGGAGTCCCATCAGGATGAACTGGACGCCGACGATGGCGAGAAAGACCGAGAGCAGCAGCAGCGGGTTGTCGTGCGCGTACGGATAAGGCGGCACGAGCCTCTGGATGATGACGATCGCGGCAAAGAGGAGAGCGATCGCCCACAATCCGAAGGCGGCGAAGCCGAAGAAATAGATCGGCTTGGTGGAGTAGCTGCCCAGCAGCTTCACGGTCATGAGATCGAGCAGCACGCGCGAGGTTCGCGCGAGCGAGTACTTCGACTGGCCGAACTCTCGCGGCCGGTGGTTGACGGGCAGCTCGGTGATCCGCGCGCCGACCCATGACGCATAGACCGGGATGAACCGGTGCATCTCGCCGTACAGCTTCACGTCCTGGATGACCTCTCGCTGGTAGGCCTTGAGCGTGCAGCCGAAGTCACGCAGCGGGATCCCCGTGACGCGAGCGATGATCCAGTTGGCGATCCTCGACGGCAGCACCCTCATCGCGTCGTCCTGCCGGTCTTTGCGCCAGCCACTGACCACGTCATTTCCCTCGTCGATCTTCTCGAGCAAACGCGGGATGTCGTGCGGGTCGTTCTGCAGGTCGCCATCCATGAAGACAAGGATCTCGCCGCGGCTGTTATCTATCCCGGCCTGCACCGCCGCGGTCTGGCCAAAGTTGCGACGAAAGCTGACCACGCGCACATGCGGATCGCGCGACGCGAACTGACCGAGCCGTTCAGTGCTGCCGTCGCGGCTGCCGTCGTCGATGTAAAGGACCTCGTACGACATGTCGATCGCCTCGAGCACGCCGATCAGCTCCTCGTGCAGCGGCGCGACGCTTTCGACCTCGTTGTAAACGAGCACGATCACCGAAAGTCGCGGCGCCACAGTGGCGGCATGCCGTGTACGCGTAGCCATCCCCGGATTGTAAGGGGGCAGAATCCCCCTCTCCCCGCAGGGGAGAGGGTCGGGGAGAGGGTGCTACAAAGCAGAAGTTCTCCCACCGACGCATCAATTAATCTCAAAACGAGATGACCGTCGGCGCGATCACCACGACAGGGCAGGAGCGGACCGAAGCACGTCCCGTGGCCTGGTGGATCTTCCCCACCCTCCCGCTGATGGCGGCGGCGATCGCCTTTGGCTGGACGCTCCACCTCATGCTCCTGCGCCTCTACGGCATGACCGGCCCGTCGTGGGACCTCGGGTACGACCAGCAGGTCGTCTGGAACATCTCGGTCGGGCAGGGCTTCTATTCGAGCTACGCGCGCGCCAACTTCCTCGGAATCCATTTCGAGCTGATCCTGGTGGTGCTCGCCGCGGTCGAAAAGCTGTGGGCGAACCCGGTGGTCTTGTTGATCTTCTCCTCGGCGGGGCTGGCCGCCACCGCACCGGCCGCCTACCTGTTCTTCCGGGCTCTCTTGCCGGGCGATCGACCCGCATCGCCCTGGCTCGCGGTCGCGCTGTCGGCCCCCGTTCCCTTCTGGGCGGCGATCCAGGAGGCCGCGCGCGATTTCTTCCACCCCGAGAACATGGCTCTCGCGCTCGCCCTTCTCGCCGGGTGGGCCGGGCTCCGCGGCCATCGGGTCGCCATGTGGGTTCTGTGCCTGCTCGTCCTCTCCTGCAAGGAGGACCAGGTCTACACGATCGGCGTCCTCGTGCTGCTGATGCGGTCCTACGGAGCACCCATCATCCGCAAGCACTGGCGATTCATCCTGTACCTCGCGGGAGGGTGGTTCTTCATCGGCACCGGCACCATCCAGCAGCACCTGCGCGACTTCGGTTACACGGACTTCGTCTACTACCGCTGGTTGCTCGGGCTCAACCCCGCGATCCACGTCTCGCTCGAAGCCGTCATCGCGGCCCTCACCAGGCCGGCCGCGCTGCTGACGGTGGCAATCGTGATCGCAGGCATGTTCGCGCTTCCGGTACTCGCGTGGCGCTGGCTCCTCCTCGTCATCCCGCCGTACCTCGCCAACGTGCTCAGCGAGCACGACCCGCAAAACGTGCTGAGGCTGCACTACGTGCTCCTGCTCCTCTTTCCGCTGCTCGTCGCGGGAGGCGTCGGCGCGCGCAAGTTCCTGGCTATGCGGTCGGTCCGGCCGGCGACCGCCCTGCTCGCCGCGGTGCCGGCCCTGCTCCTGGGGTGGGGAACCGGGCATCTTCCGCCCGCGCTCGACAGCAGCTACTACCTGTTCTCACACCCCAACGCCGTGGCCGAGCTGCAGAACGCGACCTCGATGATCCCCGCGAACGCGCCGGTGAACGCCGACGACGCCCTCGCCGTGTGGCTCGCCAACCGCCACACCATCAACGACTTCCCGGACATGCTCGACGGCAGCTGCTACGTGGTGATCGACCGTCAGGCATACCTCGACGGGCCCACGCACCCCGACTTGCGCCGGGCCGCGATCGCCAAGCTTCCCACCAGCGGCCGGTCCCTGCTCTACGACGACGGCCGCTTCCAGGTCTGGAGCCCGGTAGGGGACTGATCGAGCCCTTTTCGTACTCTTAAGGGTCCCAATGGCTGTCGCGGTGTCCACCCGAGAGCGTCTCGATCGGCTGTTCAAGCAGCGGATCGTGATCTTCGACGGGTCAATGGGCGTGATGCTCCAGCACAAGGGGTTGAGCGACGAAGACTTCCGCGGCGAGCGTTTCCGCCATCACCCCAAGCCGCTCCGGAACAACAGCGACGTCCTCTGCCTGACCCAGCCGGCCCTCGTGACGCAGGTCCACCGCGAGTACCTGGAGGCCGGCGCGGACATCATCACGACCAACACGTTCACCGCCACGCGCGTGTCGCAGGCCGACTACGGCTTGGCCGACGTCGCCTACGAGATGAACCTCGAGGGCGCACGGCTCGCGCGCAAAGCGGCCGACGACTTCGAAAACCGGTTCGTCGCCGGCTCGTTGGGCCCGACCAACGTCACCCTCTCGCTTTCGCCCAGGGTCGACGACCCCTCATATCGCGAAGTCACGTTCGATGAGCTCAAAGAGGGATACGCGGAGGCAACACGCGCGCTTCGCGAGGGCGGCGTCGACTTACTCCTCATCGAGACCGTCTTCGACACGCTCAACAGCAAGGCCGCGATCGCGGCAGTGAAAGAGGTCGCCCCGGAGCTGCCGCTCTTCGTATCGATGACGGTGGTCGACCGCAGCGGCCGCAACCTCTCGGGCCAGACCGTCGAGGCGTTCTGGACATCCGTCGAGCACGCCCAGCCCTTCGCCGCAGGCATCAACTGCTCGCTCGGCGCCACTGAGATGCGGCCGTACATCGCGGCCATGTCGCGCGTCGCGCCCGTCTACGTCTTCTGCTACCCGAACGCCGGGCTGCCCAACGCGTTCGGCGGTTACGACGAGCAGCCACCCACCACGAGCAAGCTGCTCAAGGAGTTCGCCGAGGCGGGCTACCTGAACGCCGCGGGCGGGTGTTGCGGCACAGGACCCGAACACATCCGGCAGATTCGCGAGGCGGTCGAGCACGTCCAGGCGCGCGAAGTCCCCGAGCGCGTCAAACGGACCAGCTTCAGCGGCCTCGAGCCGTTCGAGATCGGTCCGGACTCAGGCTTCGTGGTTGTCGGGGAGCGCACCAACGTCACCGGGTCGATCCGCTTCCGCCGCCTCATCGAGAGCGGCGACTTCACGGGCGCCGTACAGGTTGCGCTGGAGCAGGTGCGAGGCGGCGCCAACCTGCTGGACGTGAACATGGACGCGGATCTCCTCGACTCCGAGGCGGCGATGGTCCGGTTCCTCAACCTCATCGCGACCGAGCCCGAGATCGCTCGCATTCCGATCATGGTCGACAGCTCCAGGTGGACGGTGCTCGAGGCCGGCCTGAAATGCGTGCAGGGCAAGGGAGTCTGCAACTCGATCAGCCTGAAGGGCGGCGAAGAGTCGTTTCTCCAACAGGCCCGCCTGGTGCGCGAATACGGGGCGGCCGCTGTCGTGATGGCGTTCGACGAAACCGGCCAGGCCGACACGTTCGAACGCAAGGTGGAGATCTGCAGCCGGGCCTACAAGCTGCTCACCGAAAAGGCCGGCTTCGAGCCCGAGGACATCATCTTCGACCCCAACATCCTGCCGATCGCAACTGGAATCGAAGAGCACTCCGCCTACGCGAAGAATTTCATCGAGGCGACCCGCGAGATCAAAAAGCGCTTCCCTCGCGTGCATGTCTCAGGCGGCGTCTCGAACCTGTCTTTCTCCTTCCGGGGCAACGACCGCGTACGCGAGGCGATCCACTCCGCTTTCCTCTACCACGCGATCCGTGCCGGCCTCGACATGGGCATCGTCAACGCCGGGCAGTTGGTCGTCTACGAGGACATCCCGAAGGACCTCCTCGAGATGGTCGAGGACATCATCTTCGACCGCCGGCCCGACGCGACCGAACGGCTCGTGGAGTTCGCGAAGTCCGTCACCGGCTCCGGAACCAAGCGCGAGAAGGACCTCACGTGGCGCGAGGGCTCAATCGAGGAGCGGCTCGCGCATGCCGTGCTGCACGGCGAGGTCGAGTTCATCGAGGCGGACGCCGAGGAGGCGCGCGTCAAGTACCAGAGGGGGCTGCTGGTTATCGAGGGCCCGCTGATGGACGGCATGAAAGTCGTCGGCGACCTGTTCGGCGCCGGCAAGATGTTCCTGCCACAGGTCGTCAAGAGCGCCCGCGCGATGAAGCGCGCGGTGGCCTACCTGGAACCCTTCATGCAGGCGGAGAAGGAAGCGTCCGGGAGTCAGAGCGTGCGCGGCAAGCTGGTGCTCGCGACCGTCAAAGGTGACGTGCATGACATCGGCAAGAACATCGTCGGTGTCGTGCTCCAGTGCAACAACTATGAGGTCGTCGACCTGGGAGTCATGGTCCCGGTGGACAAGATCCTGGACACCGCGATCGAGCTCAACGCTGATGTAGTCGGTCTCTCGGGTCTCATCACGCCATCGCTCGACGAGATGGTCGTGGTCGCCAAAGAGATGACGCGCCGTCAGTTCACGATCCCCCTGCTGATCGGCGGCGCGACCACCTCCAAGCAGCACACCGCGGTCCGCATCGCCCCGGCGTACGACGGCTCGACCGTTCACGTCCTCGACGCGTCTCGCGTCATCGGTGTGGTGTCCGACCTGCTCGACAAGGACCGGCGCCACACCTTCGATCGCGACAACCAGGCGCTCCAGGAGAAGCTGCGCGCGCAGCACTCGACCTCCCGGCGCGCGCTGCTCACGCTCCAGGACGCCCGCGCGAAACGGCAGCGGCTCCTCTTCGACGACCTGCCGAAGCCGCCGTTCACCGGCACGAAGGTGGTCGAACCGAAGATCTCAACCCTGCGCGAATACATCGACTGGACCTTCTTCTTCACCGCCTGGGAGCTGAAGGGAAAGTACCCGGCCATTCTCGACAGCCCGTCGCACGGCGCGGTGGCGCGCGAGCTGTTCGAGCACGCCAACGAGCTGCTCGACGAGATCGATTCCAAGCACTGGCTCCAGGCAAAAGGCGTCTACGGGTTCTGGCCGGCGCGCGCCGAGGGCGACGACATCGTCCTGGAGAACGGCATGCGCTTCCCCATGCTCCGGCAGCAGGTCGACCACGGTGACGACAAGCCGTATTTCTCTCTCGCGGATTTCATTGCCCCCCAAAGTGATCACCTCGGAGCGTTCGCCGTCACCGCCGGCCTGGGCGTTGACGAGCTGGCCGGGCGATTCCAGGCTGAGCACGACGACTACCGGGCGATCATGGTGAAAGCGCTCGCCGACCGACTGGCCGAAGCCTTCGCGGAATACCTGCATGAGGTCGCGCGACGCGAGTGGTACGAAGCGGGACCGAAGCTTTCAGGCGAAGATCTGATCGGCGAGAAGTACCGCGGCATCCGGCCGGCCTTCGGCTACCCGGCATGCCCGGACCACTCGGAGAAGCACAAGCTCTTCGAGCTGCTCGGCGCGCGGTCGATCGGGATGGACCTCACCGAGTCGGGCGCCATGACGCCGACCGCCGCGGTGGCGGGCCTCTACTTCGCGCACCCCCGGTCGCGGTACTTCATGGTCGGGAAGGTCGGCCGGGACCAGGTCGAGGACTACGCGCGTCGCAAAGAGATGCCGGTCACCGAAGCGGAGCGCTGGCTGCGCCCGATCCTGGGCTACGAGGAAGACTCGCCCCGATGACAGCTAGAGGGCGGCTGCTGTCGGCCCTCTGGATCCCACTCGCGGCGGATTTTGACCAGGCCCTGCGTCCTAGAGAGTGTGCGAGCGGTCGTCGGGCACTAGC
>JBGPEO010000112.1:0-9109 GCA_041482895.1 Candidatus Dormibacteraceae bacterium
GGTCGTGGGCATCCTGGCCCGGGCGGTTATGGAGATCTGCGCGGGCGAGGTCCGCCAGCAGGCGATCCGTTACCGCTACAGCACGGACGTCACGGAATACATGGGACGCATTCGCGCCAAGACGGCGACGCTGCTGGCCTCCTGCTGCGACATCGGCGCGCTGCTGGCGGGTATCGACTCGCCGCATCGCAAGGCGTTGGAGAGCTACGGAGTACTGCTGGGGATCGCGTTTCAAATCGCAGACGATGTCCTTGATTACATGGGTTCAGAAGGCGAGGTCGGCAAACCCATAGGCCACGATATCGCCGAGGGTTTCGCAACTCTCCCGTTGATGCTTGCAATGAAAGACAAGGTTCGCGCGGAGCGGCTCGAAACGGTGCTCCGCGATGGTCGCAAGCTGAGCGCGGACGAGGCGCGGCGCGTCGTTGACGAGGTCCGGGCCGGCGGCGGGGCCGAGCAAGCGACCGATGTGGCGCGGGAGTACGCATCGGCGGCGCGCGCGCAGCTCGATGCCATCCCCGCTTGCGATGCACGCACCGCACTGGCGGCGCTGACCGACTACGTGGTTACTCGAAAGCTCTAACCTGTCAGCGTGTCCCGGGTGGGGATCAAGACATGAGCAAGGTCAAGCTCGTCGGTGTCGGACCAGGGCACCCAGGTTTGGCCACCGTCCAGGCAGTCGAAGCGATCAAGGACGCTGACGTCATTCGTCACAGCGATGGCTGTGGCGTCGGTCTTCTGCATCTCGCCGCCGCCACTGCCGACGTGGCACCTCTTCAATCGACCGAAGAGGTGGTGCGCCTGGCTCGGGCCGGGAAGCGCGTCACAGTGCTGTTTCCGGGTAACCCGTACGCGTTCTCCAACGGGAGCGATGTGGCCGCGAAACTCGAGAGTGCGGGCATCGATTTCGAGGCGGTTCCCGGGCTCATCGTGGAGCTGGCCGCGCCAGTGATGAGCGGCATACCGCTCACCATCGAGGGTCGGTCGGCCTCGATCGGGCTCGGGCTCGTCAAGGGCGCGGAAACCGTGGTGCTGCGGTTGGCGTCGGGCTGGTGGGAATCGGGGATCTCCGCCCTGCTCGCCGATGGGCGGGACTCTGAGACTCTCGCGGCTCTGATCCTCAACCCAGGCCAGCCGGGTCAGCACCGGGTGAGCGCCCCGCTCGGCGAGCTGGCGCGCAAGGCCGCCACGTACGGCTTGCGAGGCGACGCGCTGCTCGTGCTGGGCCCGGGAGTGTTGATGGCGGAGCAGCTCGACACGATGTCGAAGCGGCCGCTGCACGGCCGGCGCGTCCTGATCACCCGGGCCCGGCACCAGATCGACCCGTTTCGCAGCGAGCTCGTCGACCTGGGCGCCTCGGTGGTCGAGATCCCGACGATCGAGATCCAGGCGATGCCGTTGGACGATCGGGTGCACAAGGCCATCGCGCACCTGGAGGGGACGGCCCTGGTCATCTTCGCGTCGGCCAACGCTGTCCACATCTTCTTTCAGATGCTGCTGGCGTCGGGGAAGGATGCGCGGGCGCTGCACCGCTCAAAGCTGTGCGCGATCGGCCAGGAGACCGCCGAGTCGCTCGAGGGCCACGGGCTTCGCCCGGAGCTCATCACCTCCGAGTACACGGCCGAAGGCCTGGCCAAAGCGCTCGAAGGCTGGGAGATGGACGGCATGCACGTCCTGGTGCCCCGAGCAGAGATCGCGCGGGACGCACTACCATCCCTGCTTGCCAACCGAGGTGCAGAAGTCGAGATCCTTCCCGTCTACCGAGCGATGTGCCCATCTGGGGCGGGTGACGCCTTGCTTCGTCTTTTCAACAACGAGGGCGTCGATGTGATCACCTTCACCAGCTCGTCCACCGTGGTCAACTTCGTCCGCGCGTTCCCCGAAGACCGCCTGCCCGCCGTGCTCGGCGACGCCGAGATCGCGTGCATGGGACCGGTCACGGCGGACGTGGCGCGCAAGGCGGGCCTCACGGTCTCGATCGTGGCGCGCGAATACACGACACATGGGCTGGTTCAGGCGATCGCCGAGTCGGCCGCCCGCAAGTGACCAAAGCGAAAGTCGCACCGCGCCGTCCCGCGGTCGCGGAAGCCGTTGAACCCGACCTGCACGAACCATTGCGCGGACGCGCGTGGGCGCCGGTTCTGATCGTTGCGATCGTGGTCGCCGCAGTGCTGGGCACGGGTCTCCTCGTGGACAAGGCGCTCCAGCCTCAGGTGCCGGCTGCTCTCGCGGGCTGCCAGACCTCGACGCAGATCGCGCCGCACGAGTTCATCGGCCCTCAACCGATCTGCATCACGGCGACCGGCAAATACGAGGCGACCGTTAACACGACGCAGGGGCCGGTCGTCATTCAGCTCCATCCCGAGATCGCCCCGGTCACGGTCAACAACTTCATCGTGCTGGCGATCCACGGCTACTACAACGGCCTCACGTTCTGGAAGAGCGAGGACTGGGTGGTGCAGAGCGGCGACCCCCTCGGCAACGGGCGGGGCGGTCCGGGCTACAGCCTTCCCGGCGAACCCAGCAACGATCCATGGGGCCTCGGGGCGGTGGGGATGGCACGAGTGCCGGGAGGCTCCGTCAACGGCAGCCAGTTCTTCATCGAGAAAGGGGCGTGGCCTGGTAATGGGCCGGATGCCGTTTACAACCGGTTTGGAACCGTGATCTCGGGGCTGGACAAGGTCCAGCTGATCCAGACGACGGACACGATCACCTCGATCACGATCAAAGTTTCTTGACGCCAGATCACTTGGGGTCCCCACGAACTCACGGCGCAGCCTCTGAGTTCGTGGGGTTTTCTGATCTCAGCCTTACAGCCGGCGTCCTATAATCGGCTCGAGATGCCAATACATTGGTTCTGGATCGTCATCTTGCTCGTAGTCGTCCTGATCGTCTTCGGACCCGGCCGCCTGCCTGAGCTCGGTGGAGCGGTGGGGAAGGCCATGCGGGAGTTCCGCAAGGCGACATCTGAGCTGACCAACGAGGTGACGACCGCGGCGCAAGCCACGCCGCCTCCGCCCGCAGCAGCCCCTCAGCCGGCGCCTGCGCCTGCGGCTGAGACCTCGACCGCTACGGGCTCGCAGTCCGAGGCCAAGAGCTAAACAGGCTCTTCGGGTGGCCCTTCTAGACAGGGTCCTTCAGCGCGCGCGCCGCCCGGCGGTCCCCGTCGACGAGCCGCGCATGTCGGTGATCGAGCACCTCGAGGCGTTGCGCAGGGCGCTGATCATCTCGCTCAGCGCCTGGGCGCTGACCACGATCGCCTCCTTCTTCGTCTCGGGCCAGGTCATCGGGCTGCTGATCAAGCGAGCCGGAATCGGCCATGCCTATTACCTGCAGCTGACGGGTGGGGTGATCACGGAGCTGAAGGTCGCCCTGTACATCGGCTTCGTTGTGGCTGCGCCGGTGGTGATCCAGCAGGCGTGGTGGTTCGTGAGCCCCGGCCTTCACCCGAGAGAGCGCAGGTTCATCTTGCCGGTTGTCATCGCGACGATCGTGTTCTTCCTGTTCGGCGTCGCGGTCGCGATCTTCGCGCTGCCCATCTATGTGCACGTGCTTTCGGCTTTGGCCCCGCCGAACACAACTTATTTCGCAGACATCGGCGAGCTCATCTCTTTCATCCTGGTGATGGTCATCGGTTTCGGCATCGTGTTCGAGCTCCCGGTGATCCTGTTCATCCTCGGCATGCTTCGCATCATCAGCTCGCGGTGGTTGTACAAGAACCGCGTGTGGTGGTTCCTGGGCCTGGGCCTGCTGGCGAACTTTCTCACCCCGGGCGTAGATCCATTCACGCCACTCGTCATGTTCATCCCGCTGTACGTCTTTTTCGAGGGCACGGCCCTCTTACTTAAACTGCTCAAACGATGACCGAGGCAGCGCGTCACGACGGGCGCCAACCCGACGAGCTGCGCCCGCTGAAGATCGAGCTGGGCGTCAACGTGCACGCCGAGGGCTCGTGCCTGATCGAGATGGGGCGCACGCGTGTGTGGATCACGGCGAGCGTCGAGGATCGCGTGCCGCCGCACCGCCGCGGCACGGGGCAGGGTTGGATCACCGCCGAATATTCGATGCTGCCGCGATCCACGCACGACCGCGGGACGCGCGAGGCGATACAGGGTCGGATCGGCGGGCGGACGCACGAGATCCAGCGCCTGATCGGCCGCTCGCTCCGCGCCGCGGTCGACATGGGAAAGATCGGCGAGCGGACGATCACGCTCGACTGCGACGTGCTACAGGCGGACGGAGGGACTCGCACGGCCTCGATCACCGGCGCTTTCTGCGCGCTCTACATGGCGATCAAGAAGATGAAGGACGCGCGAATGGTCACCGAGGTTCCGGTGCGGCAGTACCTGGCGGCTGTGAGCTGCGGCATCGTCGATGGCACGCCGGTGCTGGACCTGGACTACTCCGAGGACTTCCACGCGTCCACCGACCTCAACTGCGTGATGACGGAGGACGGCAAGCTGGTCGAGCTCCAGGCGACGGCCGAGGGCGCGCCGTACTCGCGCGCCGAGCTCGAGTCCATGCTCGCGCTCGCGGGCAAAGGGATCAAAGACCTGATCGTCGGCCAGAAACGCGCTATAGCAGGGCTGTGAAGGATGTCTGACGGATCTTCGGCGCCCATGCGGCCCATCTTCGGGTTCGGCGATTGCGCTGCTCGCTTACGCATAGACGATGCGCGCGCTGCGCTGCTCGTCGCTTCACCCGAATCTGGGCCACCTGGATCGCCGAATCTCTCGCCAGCCACCTTCACAGCCCTGCTAGCAACGCTTGGCTAAGCGGCTGGTCATTGCTTCCGGCAACGCCGGCAAGCTCCGCGAATATCGAGAGCTGCTGGCGGGCACCGGGTTCGAGCTCGTGGCTTTCGACACCGAGGTCGACGAGGTGGGAAAGACCTACGCCGACAACGCGCGCCTGAAAGCGGAGACCGCGTGCAGCCGGTCGGACCTACCGGCCCTGGGAGACGACTCGGGGGTGGAGGTCGAGGTGCTGGGCGGCTTTCCGGGGCTGCACTCCGCGCGCCTTGCTCCGACACAGGAGGAACGCACCGCCGAGCTTCTGCGAAGGCTCGAAGGCAAGCCGCGCCCGTGGAACGCGCGCTTCGTGTGCGTCGTCGCGCTGGCGGCCCCGGGCCGGCCGGCCCAGGTCTTCGAGGGCGAGTGTCGCGGCGAGATCGTGCCGGAGTGGCGGGGCAAGGCCGGCTTCGGCTACGACCCGATCTTCCTGGTTCCGGGGACGGGGAAGACCTTTGGAGAGATGCCGCCGGAGGAAAAGCGGCTGTACAGTCATCGCGCTCGCGCCATTGGCGCCCTGCTGGAATCGGGCGCGCTGCAGCGCTTGTCTGGCTGAGGTTGTAAATGTCGACGTTCCAGGACGTGCTCCGCCGGCGCCGCATGGTGCGCAAGTTCGACCAGCGGCCGTTGGAAAGGGAATTGGTGGATCGCATCCTCGAGAGCGCGCGCCACGCGCCATCGGCCGGGTTCAGTCAAGGCTTCGACTTCGTGGTCCTGGATCAGCCCGAAGCGGTGTCGCGCTTCTGGCAGACCACCGATCATCCCGACTTCCCGAATCCCCCCGACTTCGTGGCCACAGCTCCGCCTGTCGTCGTTCTCCCACTGGCCAATAAAGCGGCCTACCTCGAGCGGTACTCACGGCCGGACAAGGTGGAATTCGGCCTGATAGATGAGTCTCTCTGGCCGGTGCCTTACTGGCAGCTCGACACCGCGATGGCGGTCATGCTGATCCTGCTGGCCGCGACGGACCTCGGTGTGGGCGCCATCTACTTCGGCATCTTCTATGGAGAGGAAGAGGCCCTGCGTCAGCTTGGAGTCCCCGATGGTCACAAGCCAATCGGGGCGATTGGCCTCGGCCATCCCGCGCCAGACGAGGTCGTAGACCTGACCCGATTCAAAGAACGGCGCCGCAAGTACGACGACATGGTCCACCGCAACGGGTGGTGAGGGAAGACGCTGACTAGAATGAGCGTCGCCGAAAAAAGGCAAAAGGCGGGCGGTGGCTTAGCTCGGTAAAGCGCCTGGTTTGGGACCAGGAGACCGCGAGTTCAAATCTCGCCCGCCCGACCATCAAGCTTCTGAGTGCTGATGCTCCGCAAATGGTGACTGGCGACTCTGTACCCGCCACTCGGGCACATATGGTCGCTACCCGCGCCCTGGATCCGGCCCTTCGGGCGTAATTGGTCGCGTAAGGGCTTACGTCCCGAGCGGCTTCTAGAGGAGCTGGTCGACCAAGGCTTCGATCTGCGCGAGCGTCGCCGGCGTGGCGGTGGCGATGATCGCGACGAGAGTCGTCCCCTTGGTTGCCACGACCCCCTCGTTGTCTTTCCCGCCGCCCAGAGGCACCGAAAAGGCTCGAGCCTGGTCTCCCACCCCGGCCACAGTCGTGAACGCAACTGGAAACTTGCTGCTGAACTGCGTTATGAAGGAAGGGCTGATGTTCGTGAGACGCTCGATGATCACGTTGTAGGTGGAGGCGTGGTAATCACAAACCTCGCCAGTCACACCGGCGGGAAGCGGTGATGCACCAGTCGGCGGTACCCCGATTGGTTTCGGAAGAACTATCCCGAGCGCTGATCCGACCCTGGCAGCGGTGGGGCAAGAGGCGGGCGCGGGTGTGGTCTTAGGGCTTACGAGCGCCACTGGGCTAGATGATGGAATGGAGGCGCTTGGAGACGCCGACGCAGAGGTCGAACCTCCGCAGGCCGTGATGCTGGCGACCACGACAACCGAGGCAAGCCCCAGTCGCCAAGAGCCATCGATCCAGCGCCTCACGCGGCGATGCTACTCGCCACAGAGCGAGTAGTACGCTCTTTGGCGAGATGATCCAGGCACAGGTCGGCGGCTCCGTGGCGGCCGGCTTCGAACCGGTCCAGGAGGTGTTCGCCGCCAACTTCGAGCGGCATGGCGAGGTCGGTGCCGCGTGCAGCGTCCATCTCCATGGAAAGCGTGTCGTGGACCTCTGGGGAGGCGTCACCGCGCCCGGAGGTTCAGAGCCCTACACGACCGACACGCTGCAGATGGTCTGGTCCACCACCAAGGGCGTGGTGGCCACTGCCGCGCACATGCTGGCTCAGGAAGGAAAGCTGGACTTCGACGCCCCGGTCACCGACTACTGGCCCGAGTTCGCGGCGGAGGGCAAGGACGGCATCCCGGTGCGCTGGCTGTTCTGCCACAAATCCGGGCTGGCCGCGGTCGATCGCCCGCTCGGTTTGGCCGACGTGGTCGCCTGGACCCCCTGCGTTGACGCGCTCGCGGCCCAGCGGCCGTACTGGGAGCCCGGGACGGCGCACGGTTATCACACGTGGACGTATGGCTGGCTGGCCGGCGAGGTGATCAGGCGAGTGACCGGAAAATCGGTGGGAACGTTCGTCGCTGAGCGGATCGCGAAGCCGCTTCAGGCAGAGCTCTGGATAGGCCTTCCCGAAGCGATGAATGTCCGCGTAGCACCGGTGATCCCTCCCGCTCCAGCCGCGCCGGGCGCTGCAGTCGATCCGTGGGCAGCGCGCTTGGCCGACCCCAACTCCCTCGCCCACAAGTCATGGGCCAACCCGGCCGTCCCGCCGGCGGCATTCAACGAATACCCGTTCCGCGGTGCGGAGGTCCCGGCGGGCAACGGCATAGGGACGGCCCGCGGCCTCTCACGCCTGTACGCCGCGTGCATCGGAGAGGTCGACGGAGTCCGCCTGCTGAGCTCCAAAACCCTCGAGGAAGCCACCCGGAAGCAGGCCGATGGGGAGGACCTGGTCCAGGGCTACGAGACGCGCTTCGGAACCGGCTTCCAGCTGTCGTTCCCATTCCGGCCCATGGCCGGCGAGGGGTCCTTCGGGCACTACGGCAGTGGCGGCTCGGTCGGCTTCGCGCACAAGGAGCTCGGCATCTCGTTCGGGTACACGATGAACCAGATGCGCCCTGTCTACGGCAAGGACCCCCGCACCTCGGGGCTCGTGGAAGCGCTCCTGAGCTGTCTGCGGTAGGCCGTCTACCGGCCTAACATTCGACTCGGGCGTGGTTACTTAATGGGCGCGGCTGATCTCGTATTCGGCGTCTGCCTTCTGCTGGGGGGCGGCTTGCTCCTCTTGACCCTGGTCGTCGACGACATCTTCGGCGGCCTCCTCGGCGCCCTACATCTCGGTTTCGACGTCGCCGGCGTCTCACCGACCCCGCTGCTGCTCGGTTTCGTCGCCATGTTCGGCGCGGGCGGGCTGTTCGGCCTCCACAGCATCAACGCCGGGGTTGGCGTCTCCACGGTGATCGCCACCGGCGCCGGCCTGGTCGGAGCAGGCGTCGCGTTCGGCGCCTACAAGGTCCTGAAGCAGGCCGAGTCGACAGACACCTTTAGCCTGGAGGACATGATCGGGTCAACCGGCCGGGTGTCGGTCGGAATCCCCGCCAGCCATTTCGGCACGGTACTCATCAGCTTCGCCGGCGCATCGCACAACATGACCGCCACCGCCGACTCGGAAATACCTGCGGGGCGCATGGTCAAGGTCGTGGCGATCGCCGGCGGCAACCTCGTCGTCGTCCCCAGCTCGATCCCGACTACTGAAGGAGCACGGTCCGATGCCTAATTTCGCGTCGTCCTCGCCTTTTCTCGTCGTCACAGGCGTGGTCATCCTCATACTGATCCTCGCGTTCGTGGCGAGCCGCTACAAGGTCGCGGGCGCCAACGAGGCCATCATCGTGGCCGGCTCGCGAGGCGCGAAAGTGCGCGACGAGCACGGCCATGTCGTGTCGACTCCAGGCGACAAGGGAGTGAAGGTGGTCGTCGGAGGCGGCACAATCGTGATGCCGCTCCTCAACCGGATCGGCCGGCTCAAGCTCACCGCGCGCCAGATCAACGTGCAGCTGAGCGACGCCGTGACCAGCCAGGGCATCAAGGTCCAGGTCCAGGGCGTGGCCACGTTCAAGATCGGACGCGACGTGGAGTCGCTGCGCAACGCAGCCGAGCGCTTTCTCGACGCGAAGCCGGAGCAGGTCGACTCGATCGTCAAGAACGTGCTCGAGGGATCGCTCCGCTCGATCGTCGGCACCCTCACCATCGAGGAGCTGATCCGCGACCGCCAGAAGCTCCTGCAGCAGGTGCAGGACGCGGCCAA
>JBGPEO010000113.1:0-9099 GCA_041482895.1 Candidatus Dormibacteraceae bacterium
CCAGACCGTCATCGAGAGGAAGACGATGCCGAAGAGCGCGGCGACCATTGACATATAGCCGAAGATCACCTTGCGCGCAAAGACAGGGATGATCTCCGAGATCATGCCGAATCCGGGCAGAATCATGATGTAGACCTCGGGGTGCCCGAAGAACCAGAACAGGTGCTGGTAGAGCACCGGCCGGCCCTGCGTCGTGAAGAACTGCGTTCCGAGCTGGCGGTCGAACTCCAGCAGGATCATCGCCGCGGCGAGCGGCGCGCCCACGACGAGCAGCAGGATCGAGGTCGAGATCTGCGCCCACACGAAGAGCGGCAGACGGGTCAGCTTCATCCCCGGTGCGCGGAGCGCGACGATCGTCGTCAGGAAGTTGGTCGACGCCATGATCCCGCTGATCGCCCAGACGATGATGCTCAGGGCCCAGAAGTCCACGCCGAGGCTGTGCGACTGGTAGGCCTTCTCGGTCAGCGGCGCGTAACCCGTCCAGCCTGCGTCCAGCGCGCCGCCAGTGAAGAAGCCGCTGTAGTAAAGGATGATCGACACCGGCACCAGCCAGAACCCAAGCAGGTTCACGCGCGGGAAGGCCATGTCTCGTGCCCCGATCATGATCGGGACCATGTAGTTAGCGATCCCGGTCAGGAAGATCGTGACGAAGAAGAAGATCATCGTCACTCCGTGAGCGGAGATCAGCTGGTTGTATGTCTCGGCGTCGACGACTTTGGCGTTGGGCTGTGAAAGCTGAAGCCGGATGATCAGCGCGAAGATTCCGCCGACCACGAAGCTCAAGACGCCGGTGACCATGTACATGATCCCGATCAGCTTGTGATCGGTCGTCGTCAGCCAGATGCTGATCGGCTTGAAGAAGGTGTCGTCGTAAGACTTGGGACGAGGCAGGACTGTGGTGGCTGCCATCTGATTCCTATCCTAACCCGGGCTCGGCGAGGCTGACGCTGAAGGGGAAGGCGGCGGATGCTGCGCGGCCAGCTTCGTCTGCACCCACTGGTCGTAGTCGGTCTGGTCCATCGCCTGAACGATGATCTGCATCGTGCTGTGCCCTGCGCCGCACAGCTCTGCGCACTCGCCGCGCCAGGTGCCGGGCTGGCTGATCTTCAGCCATGAAAAGTTGTCGTAGCCGGGCACGGCATCGGTCTTGCCGGAGATCGCGGGCACCCACCAGGAATGGATGACGTCCGTCCCCTGGAACCGAAGCTTGACCAGCGTGTTTACCGGCACCACGAACGGCGTCACATCGCCGGCCAGTGTGCCTTCCTGGTCGACCACGACCCCGTTGTCATAGGTGTAGATCCAACCGAACTGGTGGCCGCTGATGGTGACGTTCATCTGCTGGTTGTCGATTGGCTGGAAATCCTTCTGCAGCGTCACGAAGCTGCCGATCGCGATCGCGAGGACGATCGCCAGTGGCGCAACCGTCCAGGCGATCTCGAGACCGTTGTGGCCGTGGATCTGGGGAGGCACATAACCCGCCGGCTGTCGCGACCGCCGGTAGCGGAGCACGACCCAGAGCAGCGCCACCTCGACGCCGACGAAGACGATGATCGCTGGGATCGAGATCAGCTCATAGAGGCTGTAGATGTCCTGACCGTTCGGGGAGACCGGCGTCGGGAAGATGGGGGAGATGCCCCCGAGCCCGCCGCAGGAGCTGAGAGCGACGGCAGCGGCCGCAAGGCCGAGCGTGGTGAAAATCGCGCGTGCCCGTGCTGCCACGGCCGTCAGTATATCGATCACCGGAACTGCGCCCGGCGAGGCCGGCCGGGGAACCGATAGAATCCGAAATCGACTGTGGCGGCCTCGAAGCAGACTCGGTACGTAGACGTGTCGAACCCCAGCCTGGTGGTGGAGTGCCCCCGCTGCGGTCTGATGACGGCACGCTTCGTCGACATGTGCCGGAACTGCGGTTACAAGCTCTGGCCCTCCAGCGTGATGGCCTCGGCCGCGTTCAAGGCGTGGCGGGCGACCGACCCCGAGCAACGCTCCGAGGTGTCCCGGTTCGACATGGACTATCCCGTCCACATCGACAACACCATCGACTATGAGGCGCGAGCTCACCAGCTCGGCATTCACCTCTCGCCGAACAGCAACTGGCCCTTCATCATCTGTTTTGGCCTGCTCTTCCTCTCCCTGGCCGCCATCCCGTTTTCGGCCACGACTCGCATCGTGCTGGCCGTGATCGGAGGGCTGATCTTCCTGTGGGGACTTGTCGGCTGGGTCGTGATCGACGACAGCCGGATGTTCCCGAGTGACAGCGTAGATTCAGAGGTGCACCACTGATGGCGGTCGCCACCATGCGGCCCGAGATCCAGCCCCAGTACCCCTCGATCAAACCGGGGATGATGGGCATGTACATCTTCCTGGCGTCCGAGGTGATGTTCTTCGGCAGCCTGTTCGCGGTGTACTTCTACCTTTTCGGGTCGCACATCGTCTGGCCCCCGCCGCCACCCAGCAACGTCAGCAAGTTCTACGTCGACTGGTACCCGATCCCGGTCGTCAACACGATCGTGTTGTTCTCCAGCGCGTTCACTTGCCACTTCGCCGCCGACGCCCTGGCTCACGACAACCGGCGCCGGTTTTTCACACTGTGGACCGCCACAATCCTGCTGGGCCTCGCCTTCGAGTTCGGCCAGCTGTATGAGTTCATCGCCGCCTTCGGGCGCGGCTTGAACCTGACCGCCAACAGTTTCGCGAGCTCCTTTTTCATCATGACCGGCTTCCACGGTGCTCACGTTCTAGGCGGCCTTGTCCTGCTGACCCTGATCCTCTATCGAGCCACCAAGGGCCAGTTCTCGTCTCAGCACCACGTCGGAGTCGCCGCGGTCACGCTCTACTGGCACTTCGTGGACGTGGTCTGGTTCTTCCTCTTCACGATCCTGTACGTCGGAGTCGCTCTGTTCCGATGAAAGCGGGCGCAGACCTGACTGTGGACACCGAGAGATTCGGTACCCAGGTGGTCCAGATGCTAGGCGCGGCCGAGTATCGCAGCGCGCGCATCCGTGGATGCGTAAGCGAGAAACGCAGGTCGCAACGACGCAGATGGGCCGCATGGGCGCCGAAGATCCGGTGGCCAGCGGTCAGGTTTGTGCCCACGATTGCGGCCGTGGCGGCGCTGGTCCTGCTCGCCGGGTGCGGCGGCGCCAGCAGCCCCCAACCGGCCGGGTCGATCAAGGTGACGCTGACCGAGTTCAAGTTCGACCCTTCGACGATCAGCGCGCCAAGCGGCACGGTGGTGTTCTACCTGGTCAACGCCGGCACCACCTCGCACGACATGATCATTCGGGACAGCTCCAACAACCGGATCGACGGCAGCGAGCTGATCTCCGCCGGCGACACGTTCGTCCTCACCGTGAACGGCATCTCAGCAGGGACGTACACGATCTTCTGCGACCAATCAGGGCACGAAGCCTCAGGGATGAAAGGGACGCTGACGATTACCTGACACCCTTCCCCCGCAGGTGGGGGGCGAACCGAGCCTCTGCTATTAGGTTGGAGTCGGACTCGGTGACGGTGATGGACTGGGTGAGGGCGATGGGCTCGGCGACGGGCTCGGTCCCGGCGCCACGCTCAAAAGCTCGACATCGAAGATCAGGGTCGCGTTGGGCGGGATGATCACCGCGCCGGTGGTCGGATCGGTCTGGCCCTGGGTGCCGTAGCCGAGCGCCCCCGGGATGATCAGCTTGCGTTTGCCGCCGACCTTCATACCGGGGATTCCTTCATCCCAACCGGGGATCACCTGCCCGCGTCCGATCTGGAGAGCGAATGGGCTGCGTCCCGCCTGGCGGCTCGAGTCGAATATCGACCCGGTGTCGAGCCATCCTGTGTACTGCACGGAGATGTTCATGCCGCTCTTCGCGATGTCGCCTGTCCCGGCCGTGAGCTCGATGTACTTGAGTCCGTCGGGGTAGGTGACGACAGGCAGCCCGGCGCCGTCGTTGAAGTTGTCCGTCCCGGGCGACGGGCTGGTCGCAGACGCCGGCCCCGGGCTTTCGTTGGCCACCGGTCCTGTCCCGGCGTAAGGGTCTGGGTAGCCGCAGGCGGTGACTGCCAGCGCGACCAGGGGGACGACGGCCAGGACCAGACGCCCTTTGAGGGGTCCCCACGAACTCACGGCGAAGCCTCTGAGTTCGTGGGGTCTTTCACGATGCGGCGATGTCGATCGAGCTCATCGTGTCGCCCATCTGGATCTTGTCGAGCACGTCCATCCCGGAGGTGACCTGGCCGAAGTGGTTGTACACGCCGCTGGTCTCGAGAAACGGGGCGTCGCCGATCGTGATGAAGAATTGCGAGCCGCTTACGCCGGCCTGGCTCGAAGCCATGCCCGCCGTCCCGCGCGGCCACTTCGACGGATTGCTCTCGTCGGGGAGCTTGTAGGCGGGGCCGCCGGTCCCATTGCCGAGCGGGTCGCCGCCCTGCACGACGAAGCCGGGCACGACCCGGTGGAAAGTGAGGCCGTCATAGAAGTGGTTCTGAGACAGGTAGACGAAGTTGTTGACGGTCTGAGCTGCGATCTTCGGATCGACGAACGAGATCACGAAGTCGCCGCGCGTGGTGTGCACGGTGGCGGTGTACTTCTTGCTCGCGTCGATCACGTTGGGTGGGGGCGTGGTGCGTTGCTCCATGCAGGTAACGATGTCATTGTCGCAGCCCGGGGCGAACGAGTTCGCCGCGGGGGCGCCTCCCCCGGCGTCGCAAGCGGCGACCGCAAACGTGAGGAGGGTCGTGGCGATGATTCGCTTCACCCGCGAGACTTTACGAGATCAACGGGTCGGTTCGCGGGCTCCGAACGCGATCAACGCTGCCAGCCCCACGGCCAGGACGGCGATGACGATCAATGCGGCGGGCACCCCCGCCGTCGCGGCCACGCCGCCTCCGAGGGCGGGGCCGATGCTGAACCCGAGCGCCACGGAACTGGCGTTGGCCCCGAAGACGCTGCTCTGCACCTCAGGTGGCGTTTCCAGCCCGATCATGCTCGCCGTGGCGGGTATGACCACCCCGCTGAAAAGGCCGTTCAGCGCCACGCCCCCCACGACCACGGCCACCCACGGCGCGAACCCGATGAGCGAAACGGCCACCGCGACCATCACCGCGCAAACGGCTGTGGTCCGCACGTAGCCGAAACGCCGCGTGACCTGGGTATAGAAAATGGCGGCGCCGCTGCTCGCGACGCCCGCGAGGCCGAACGCGACGCCGGTGACCGCCGAGACCCCGCTCGTCACCATCTCGATGAGTCGCAGCACGACGAGCTGCTGGGTGGCGGAGTTGCACACACTGACGAGGCCCTGGGCGCCGATCAGGACGCTCAGTGCACGCAGCGTCCCCGGTCGTTGCTTGATGAGATCGAGAACCCCCACCTGTGGTCCTGGGCGGCGCCGGATCGGGCCTTCACGCACGACGAACAGCACCGGCACCGTCGATAAAAGCAGCAGGATCCCTCCACCCAGGAACATGAGCCTCAAGCCAAGCAGCGCAGCGGCCAGCCCGCCCACGACCGGGCCGATTGCGCTTCCAAGAGCGACCGCCGAGGTGACGACCCCAAGCGCCCAGCCCACGCGGTTGCGCGGGGTCTCGGCGGCCACGAGCGCTGTCGCCGCCGCGACCGTGCCACTGGTGGCGCCCTGAAGAAGGCGCAGGACGAGGAGCTCGGTAGGGGAGCGGGCGAAGTAGATGAGGCCGACCGTGATCGCACCGCCGACCATAGACCGGATGAGCATCGGCTTCCGCCCATACCGATCTCCCAGGATGCCCCAGATCGGACTTGCGATCGCCATTGACAGGCCGGAAACGCTGGCTATCGCGGCTGTCCAGAGGTCCAGCTGCGACCCCTTCGGAACGCCCAGGTCCTGGTGGATGAAGATCGAAAGGAACGGGAAGGCGAAGCTGAAACCGAAGATCGCCATGAACTCGGCAAACCACAGCGCGACAAGGTTGCGCCGCCAGTCGATTCCTCCAGGGCCGAGCGGAGGACTCGTCATCCGGGGATCTGTGCTCAGCGGCCGGCGCTCAGCAGCTCGACGATCCGGTCGGACGTGATCGGCAGCCGGTCGATGATGGCGTTCGGATTGCGCTTCCGGAGCGCATCTTCGACGGCGTTCGAGATGGCTGCTGGAACCGGAATCGTTCCGCTCTCGCCCGCACCTTTGAAGCCTTCGGGATTCGCGTCCGTCGGCGTTTCGAAGCTCACCAGGTCCAGCGCAACATCGACCTCACCAGTGGTGACGATGGTGTAATCGAGAAAGCTCGGGGTTCGGTACGAGCCATCGGTGTCGTAGATGGCCGCCTCGTAGAGCGCATAGCCGAGGCCATGGGCAAAGCCGCCGTGCAGCTGGCCCTCGAGAGTGACGGGATTGATCGCCTTGCCGGTGTCATGCACGATCACATATTTCAGCACCTCGACCTGGCCGGTCTCGGGATCGACCGCGACCACGGCCGCGTGGCACCCGCTGGAGAACGCAAGCGAGCGTTTCGGATCGAAGCTCTCCAGCACCTCCAGTCCCTCGTCCGGCAGCACGTCGGTCGCCGGCACGCGCCGCGCCGGAGCGCCGCGCACGCCGATCACGCCCTCTTCCAGGATGAGGTCAGTCACGTCCGCTTCGAGCACGTCTCCCGCGCGCTCGAGAATGCGCTTGCGCATCGCCGTCGCCGCCTGTGCCGCCGCGCCGCCGACCTGCACCGCGCTGCGACTGCCCGCAGTCAGGAGCGCGAAGGGCACGTGCTGCGTGTCGCCCGTCGTGACGCGAATCTTGTCAAAGGGCCAACCCAGCCTTTCGGCGGTGACGAGCGCGACCATCGTCTCGTGGCCCTGTCCCTGCGGAGTGGAGCCGACGTACACGTCGGCGGTGCCGTCCTTGGCGACATGAATCTTCGCCGGTTCGCCGCGCCCGAACCCGGTCGACTCGACGCAGCACGCAACTCCGACTCCAACCAACCGCCCATCCCCGCGCCCCTCGTCAACCGGGTCTGGCCCCAGCTTCTCCAGCGCGAGCTCGAGCAGACGCGGGTAGTTTCCGCTGTCATACACGTAGCCTCTCCGGCCCGCGGGGAAGCCGGTCGTGTAGGGGATCTGCTCCGGCTGGATCATGTTGCGACGTCGCAGCTCGGCCGGTTCCAGGTCCAGGGCTCTCGCCAGCCGGTCGATGACACGCTCCATCGCGTAGTTGCCGAGAGGCCGGCCGCCGCCGCGGATGAATCCGCTCGGCACGGCGTTTGTGTAGACGAGCTGGTAGTCGATCTCCATCGCCGGCAGCACGTACGCCGAGATCATGTGGGCGATGATGATCTCGGGCTGCCCGGTGCCCGAGCCCGCATACGCACCAACGTCGTGGATCAGCCGGCCGCGCAAGCCGCGCAGCTTGCCGTCCCGGCCCGACGCCAGCTCGAGCTCGATTACTGAGCCATGTCCCTGGGCGGTGGTGGCGCCGTCCTCACTTCGAGTGGCGACCCAGCGCACCGGCTTTTTCAAACGCCAGGCAGCCAGCGCGATGAGGACCTCCTCCGGGGAGACGCTCCCCTTTGCGCCGAAACCGCCGCCCACGTCTTCCGCAAGCACGCGGACTTTCGCCTCGTCGATGCCGAGCGTCGACGCCACGGCGCGCTTGACCCCGAACACGTTTTGCGTCGAGGTCCAGATCTTGATCCCGTCGGTCTCCGTGTCCGGAGTGGCTGTAACGGTTCGGGGTTCCATGGCGGCGCCGGCGACGCGCGCCATGGTGAGACGGATCTTCGCGATGACGCTGTCCGGCACAAATGCGGCACTGATGTCGCCATAGGTGATCGAGGCTGATTGAGCAATGTTCGATTTCATGTCGGCATGGACCGCCGGCGCGCCGCCGGCGCCGGCCGTCACCACGTCTCCGACCGCGGGCAGAGGATCGAGCTCCGGCAAGACCTGCTCTGCCGCGTCCTGCGCCTGGTACGAGGTCTCGGCGACCACCATCGCGTATGCCTCGCCGGCGTAATTCACCTCGTCGCGGTTGAGGATCGGGCGCCCTCGGTGCTCGACACCGACAGGGCTCGACTCAGCCAGGCCCGCGACGACCTCGGGGATGTCGTCAGCGGTCCACACCGCGATCACTCCCGGCATCGCGATGGCCGCGGACCGGTCAATGGCCCTGATCCGGGCGTGCGGAAGGGTCGACCGGCAGAAGACGGTGTGAAGCAGCCGGTCGAGCTTGATGTCCCCCGCGAAGCGGCCGGCGCCGGTGATGAGTCGCTCATCCTCGATGCGGCGCGTGCGCCGGCCGATGTGGGGAGGCACGGCAACTACAATAGGTCGTCACTCGGTAGCCATTCCGCAGGCCCCACGAAGAATCCCCACGAACTCCGAGGCTACGCCGTGAGTTCGCGGGGACCCCTGGGCCCGGAGGCCCCGAGCGTCGATGCGGGCGGCTAGCTCAGTTGGGAGAGCGCCAGCTTGACATGCTGGAGGTCGGGGGTTCGAAACCCTCGCCGCCCACCATGACCGAGCCTCGTCGGTAGGTGGGGCTGCGTTTCGGGCACAATCCTTGAGCCTCGGCCCGGTCGTCTAGTGGACTAGGACGCCACCCTTTCAAGGTGGATATCAGGAGTTCGAATCTCCTCCGGGCTACCAGGCTAATGGTCGCGATGCGGGCGTAGCACAATGGTAGTGCGGCAGCCTTCCAAGCTGTTTACGTGGGTTCGATTCCCATCGCCCGCTCCACCTCTTCTACCCGGCCGGCTGCTTGTGGCGATGGCGGCTGACGGTGAAGGGCAGATCCAGAATGGCGAACACGACGAGCGCGAGGGCGGCCGCGGCGACGATGTACCAGGGCCACGGACCGATCACGTCGAGCAGGCTGTGGGCGCCCGGCGCGTAACGCAAGTACATGTAGTTCCCGCCCGTCACCAGATTGATACCCGCATCGAGCACGAGAAGCCCAAACGTCAGGGCGAACACGCGCAGAACCGCCCCAGGTCGGGGAGCGATCCGCAGCCCGATCACCAGCAGCAGAGCGGCGGCCACGATCGCTCCGTGGGCGATGAAGTACTGCATGAATCCAAAGCTGGGGAAGTGGTCTGAGACATCTGGCGTGAAGAGGCCGTTCGCCGTGCCGGCCAGGCCCCAGAAATAGG
>JBGPEO010000114.1:0-8979 GCA_041482895.1 Candidatus Dormibacteraceae bacterium
ATCCGGATCACAGTTCCGCCGTAATCGAGGATCAACGTGTTGGCGGCCAGGCGGACCGTCTCATTCCTGAAGTTGCCGTTCGCGTCGGTGAAGAAGAACTCGTTGAGCGGCCCTGCGATCCAGTAGCCCTGGTGGCCCGCCACTGTTACCGGCTCGAGGGTGGTATCCGGGCCCAGCATCTTGCCGAAGAAGTTCTGGTCGACCGTTCCGCGCGCCTCGGTGACCAGGACGGACACGCCCGTCTGAGCGGCGACCGGGATGCCGGGCCGCGTCGCATAGACCAGCGTGACCTCGCCCTGGGCGGGGGCGTCTGGCGGAGGCTGGAGGTAGACCTCATCAGGCCGGCCCAGCGTGGACGGGATGGCGATGTGCCAGGCGATCTGCTTCTGGGCATCCGGGAGCGTCGTCCTTCCGCCGAGGCCAAGCCGCGCGCCGAGCGGCCCGGGTGGCTGCGGGGAGGGAGTTGCCAGGTGAGTGACCCGCTGGAAGCTGGTATGGACGTTGACCCAGTTCGCGATCGCCTCGCGGCTGGGCGGGTAGGCCGTGAGGCCGGCGGCGGCGAGGACGACTGCAGCGGCGGCAGCGAGGGCCCACCGAGGCATCGTGGTGACCGGAACTCCCCACCGGCGCTGCGCGCCACCTCCCCGCATGGCGGGGAGGTGAATGACTCCTGTGAGGTCGGGGGTGGGTGGCCATTCCAGTGCGCCGCCCAGGGCGCTCAGCTGCTGCTCGAGGTCAGGCACCGGCCGCCTCCTCGTACCTGGCGCGCAGTCGCGCCAGCGCCCTGGACAGGCGGGATTTGACGGTGCCTTCAGGGATGCCGAGCGCGGCCGCGGCCTCCTCGCCGCTCAGCTCCAGGAAATACCGGGTGGCGATCACGAGCCGGTCCTCTTCGCCGAGCGCGTTGACCAGGCCCAGCAGCCGCGCCCTGTCCTCGGCCGCCACGGACGCCGCCTCGGGGGATGGGGCCGCATCCCCCGGGCGGAATCCTTCCGCCAGGCGAAGCTCGAGCCCGAGCCTTCGCCGGGTGGAACGGACGCGATTGCGTGCTTCGTTGGCCACGATTCGCAGCAACCACGGCCGCGGAGGCGCCCCAGGCCGGAAACGATCGAGCGCGCGGAAGGCTTTCACGAACCCGTCCTGGGCGGCGTCTTCGGCCTCCGGGGCAGAGCCCGTGATCACGTAAGCGGTCCTGAACGCAAGTTGCTGGTAGCGGCGCACGATCTCCTCATAGGCGGCCGTGTTCCCGCGCTGGGCGCGCGCGAACAGCTCGGAATCGTCCTCAGGCCGGCCCTCCATCGGAACGCCCTTATTACACTCCCGGGGCGTTCACGGTTCCTGGGCTTCCCACTTGTGAGGAGCTCCGGCCTCGTTCGAAGGACGCCGCCGGTGAGGAGAAGCGCCTGCAACCCGAACGTGGCAACGTGTGTTGTGGTGAGTGATGGACGGCACTGAGCGCCTGTTCGAGCGGATGGTGCACGAGCACCAGGACCGGGTCTTCGCGTTTGGGCTCGCTCTGACCGGCAACCGACACGATGCGGAGGAGGTCGCCCAAGACACGTTCCTGCGCGCCTATCGAGCGCTCGTGACTTATGAACCCGACCGGATCCGTGAGCTGAAGCAGAAAGCCTGGCTTCACCGGATCGCGCTCAACGTGGTGCGCAACCGCACGCGGGGCGTGCGGCCTCGCCTCGTCGAGCTGAACGGGAGCGAGCCCGACCACGCGATCGGTCCGGAGGACGGCGCTCTTCTGAAGATGGAGATGGACGCGCTGGCGGCCCGGGTGGCGGGCCTTCCCGCGCGCTATCGCGAGGCGGTCGTCCTGCGCCACGTCCAGGAGCTTTCGTACCAGGAGGCGGCGGACGCGCTGGGGCAGCCGGTTGGGACGGTGAAGGCGAACGTGCACAGAGGGCTCAAATTGCTGAGAGGTGACAACGATGACGACTCTGACGAATGACCTGAAGCGGCTGGGCGAGGTGAAGGCGCCGGCCGGGTTCGCCGATCGCCTGCTGGCCCACGTCGGAATGGCGGATTCGTACGCCCGCTTCGACACGGTGCTCGGGACCGTGTACGTGGCGTGGAATCGGCAGGGCGTCTCGGCCGCCGCGCGCTCAGCCTCTGCCGCTGAGTTCGAGGACTGGTTTCGCAAGGATGTCGGCCGGCAGCTGGTAGCGGCGGATCCACCGAAAGAGCTCGCGGCCAAGATCGAGGACGAGCTGCAAGGCCGGCACCGGATGCGGTTCGATCTGCGCGGCCTGACTCCATTCGAGCAGGCGGTGCTGCGCAAGACGCGCGAGATTCCGCGGGGCGAGGTACGCCCGTACGGGTGGGTTGCGCGTGAGATCGGCCGCCCGGCGGCCATGCGTGCGGTGGGAACCGCGCTCGCCAACAATCCGATCCCTTACTTCATCCCGTGCCATCGCGTGGTGCGGATGGATGG
This sequence comes from Candidatus Dormibacteraceae bacterium, assembly GCA_041482895.1. GTDB lineage: Bacteria > Chloroflexota > Dormibacteria > Dormibacterales > Dormibacteraceae > Palsa-870. The sequence continues at coordinate 2,441 of JBGPEO010000114.1, forward strand.
GCAGATCGGCAACTACGGCGGTGGGGGCCCCGAGGCCAAGCGCTCGATCCTGACGATGGAGGGCGTGCGGGTGAAGCGCCTAGAGGAACTGGCGCGGGAGGGGAAGCGCTACCAGGGGGTCAAGACGACCGGGATCTTCTGCTACCCGACCTGCCATACGGGGCGGCGCGCACTGGAGAAGAACATCGTGTGGCTGCACGACGAGGCGAGCGCGCGTGCGGCCGGTTTCCGGCCGTGCAAGGTGTGCCGGCCGGGGGCGGTCGCCTAAGCGGGCAGCGGTGCCACCGTCGCTCCGAGTGGCGAGCGGCGCTGGAATTTTCGATGATAGCGGCTGAAGCCGCCGTCGAAGTTGATCGCTCTGCCGTCGTGATGCACCTCGGGCCGCGGAGCGCCGTGCGGGTTGTGACCGAACACGACGCGGCGGCTGCCGGTGACCTCGAGCCAGCGCTCCAGGCGCAGCGGCTGGCTGGTGAAGATGTTCTTGCCGCTCAGCAGGTCCCAGAGCTTGCCTTCGCCGCCTGTGACGAGCAGCACGTGCACGCGCTCGTTGACAGCCGCGACCGGGTCGGCGTCGTCTTTCTCGAGGAGGTTGGCGTAGGAGTCGCTGCCACAGTGCTGCACGAGCGTGTTGTCCGGGAGCCGGAGCAGAGCGGGCCGCTCGCGCATCCATTGCTGGAGGGTGGCATCCTTGGCCAGCTCGTCGAGGTCGTGGCGCTGGCCGCCGATTCCGATCCAGAAACCGATGCGGGTCGGATCGCGCAGCGCCCAGAGCATCGCGACCTCGTGGTTGCCGAGCAGAACGGTGGTGTTGGGGCGGTCGTGGGCGTAGCGCAGGGCGCCGACGCCGAACGGCCCGTAGTCGACCAGGTCGCCGAGGAAGATCGTGCGCCACTCGGTCGCCGGATAGGGTTTGAGCGCCTGGAAGAGGCGCTCGAGATCGCCGTGCACGTCCCCGACGATGAGGACGGGCAGATCGTCTTGACCCATTTCCGCCATCGCACGATGCTAATGGGCGCGGAAAAGAGCCTTTGGGCGTCGGCTAGAATTCGAATCGGCCGGCCCGCGCGCGCGGCGCGTCAAGCCGAATAGGGGCGTAGCTCAGTCTGGTCAGAGCATCGGTCTCCAAAACCGAGGGCCCAAGGTTCGAATCCTTGCGCCCCTGCCATCTGCCTCTGGTTGCCCGGCTCCGGGGTGGGCCGCCAGGGCCTTTTTGGCGGCCCGGGCATCACCCGGATCAGGCGACCCTTTAGACTCACAATTCCTGGGTTCGAGCCCGCTCGACCCGCTGGGCCTTGGGCCGCTAGCTCAACTGGCAGAGCGCCGTGCTGATAACGCGGAGGTAGGTGGTTCGAGTCCACCGCGGCCCACTCCAATTCGGGGTCCATTCCATAACGCGAACCGAGTCTCTGGCAGGCGGAAAGGTCGATGATGCTGTGGCGCCGCACCCGGCCTCGGTTGGTGTTTGGTCAGATCGCCGGCCCCTTCCAAATTCACTCCCCAACTCAAATTACGACTCCGTTGTGAATGCCGCGGCTCCCGAGGTCAAGGTCCATGGCGTGGTGCTCCGTCACGAAAAACGGATCAAGTCGGCTGCGGTGAGCATTAATGTTCTGGCGCTGTGACCTTGAGGCCAACTCGCACTTTTCGTTTGGCTTATCCGGTCATGTTTGTCGCGCTGGCCGGTTTCATGTTGTGGAGCGCCCTTCAGGGCCTAATCCATGGAACACCAAGCGACGCGGTCCCCTGGTGGTTCCCTGGCCTTTTCGCCGTGGTCTTGATTGGCATCGCAGCCTTGCCCCTAAAGGCTTACATCAGGGTGGACGATTCTACAGTCGTTTTCGGGCCTAACTTCCTCGGCCGCCGAACCTTCGATCGTCGAGACGTGGCCCGGATCAGGGGGAGTAGCTCACCAATCACGAACCGTACGGTGTTTCTCCGATCTGACGGATCAACTTTGTGGAGCACGGCCGGGGTCTTGTGGGGCCGCGCGGGCCTGCAGTCGCTAGCCGACTATCTTGGTGTCCCGTTAGATGGGGCGGAATCAATCCGGTCCTATTGGGACTTTGGACGCTGGAGCTAGGTGGTGCCAATTGCCCGCTCGCCCTTCAGCTGAACTCTGATGAGCTGACAGGCTGACCCCAGGCTGATCGGTCGACCAACCATCGTCGATTGGTTCGCGTTACGGAAACTACGGCCCACCACCGATTCGGCTTGCCTTCGACTGACTTCGACGATGCGCTAGCGGTTCCCAAACCTCTTGAACGCGTCACGTCTGGACAAGGACTGCATTCCCATCTGGGCGCCCAAATCGCTCTTGTCGATACCGTCCATCGCGGGCTCGAACAGAAACTCATGGTCGATATCCTGAAAGCCGATCTCGCGAAGGTCCATGACGTCAGCTTTGAGGCGCGCCCTGTCTTCGATCTTCCAGACGTCCGGAATTACCTCGGATGCGTGGTCGAGAATCGCCTTCAGGCACAACTCTTCAGCAGTGTTCGCAGGACCTTCCCAGTCAACGTCGGTTAAGCCTGTCGTCACGAATGTCATCGCATTCGCCATGCCGCCAAGGAAGGTTTCGTCGAGCCCAATCTGCCAAGCAGGCGGCAGATAGGCATCGGCATTGATCGCCTCACGTCTCGACGCAACGTCGGTCAGATCTTGGCTAATGAAGTCGGTAAGAATTTCGCCGGCGGCCGCGATGGCAGTGCGACTTTCAAGAGCGCAATTCTCTGCCGCGCCAAATGCGACTATCGAGCGCCCAATCGTTGGGTCAAGGGAGCCGCGTTCATGCTCGTCCATGACTAAAAGCATGCACGAGGTGGAGCTGGGCACAAGTCAGCCTGTTAAATCCAGCCGGAACTCCGTGTCCGGGGTAGAAGTCAGGCGGTGCCGTGGTGCGAGTCCACCGCAGCCAATCATCTTAGGACATGACTATAATTCTGGTCATGAGTGAGACAATGCCGCTTGCAGCTGTCAAGGCACATTTCTCCGAGGTAGCCGATCGAGTCGAGAAGCAGCAGGAACGAATCGTAGTCACTCGTAATGGCCGGCCGGCCCTGGTTTTGATTAGTCCCGACGACCTCGAGAGTCTTGAGGAAACCCTTGCCATTCTGTCCGACAAGCGGCTCATGACAAAAGTTCGTAAGGGCTTGAAAGAAGCGGACGCGGGACAAGGGATCCCGATAGAGCGAGCCGTGGCGAGCCCTCGCCGCGGGTGACCTCAGACCGTTGGCGGATCGAGATAATGCCTTCTGCAAAACGCGACCTCAATCGACTCAAGGAAGCGGCCGCCTCGGCTGTATTAGAGGCGATTGACCACATCGCGGATGCGCCGCAGCGGATGGGCAAACCGCTCCGTCTCGAGCTCGAGGGCCTCTGGAGTGCGAGACGCGGTCCGTACCGGGTGGTCTACCGAATTGACGAAGGCAAGCGACTCGTCCAGATCATCACGATCGACCACCGGGCCGATGTGTATCGCCGGGCACGGCGAGAGTGATGCGGCCCTCTTCGCCAGGCGTAAGCAACGAAGTGTTAAAGCGCAATTAGTCGGCCTTTGAGCATGAGGTCCCGGTTCGCGTTATGTAAGCTGCGGTCCACCACTACGTCCGATTGCCTGAAGACGCAGGGGGAAATCGCGTGCTTTCAGGGGGCCAACATCCTGGGCTCATGAAGTCGACATGAGCGCATCGAGCTCTTCGTCCGACATCTCTGACGGATAGGGCCGTCTCCGAAGCAGGGCTGAGACGCCGCGACAGCAACCGCCGACGACGCCAGGAGCTACCGTCCTACACTTCGCCACCGATCGCAAGACAGCTCCCAAGCGCTCAGGCATGCGATCGCGCTCGCCATCACGACCTCTCCCATTCTGTCCGCGCGGTCACGGACGAGTTTCAGGCCGAAGGGCCCGTGAATGCACCGCCTTCTGCCACCTGTCCGCGGGGGGCGGCTTCATTACGCTGGCAAGTAAGGGAAGGTGAGATGCCGCGTGCCGGAGTAGAGGACCGCGTTGACCAAGACTATCGGCGCGAGCTCCGCGCCTCGATCGCTCGGGAGTTGCACGACGGACCGATCCGCGAGCTGACCGCGTGCGTGGCCCGCCTCGAGGCTTACCGCGTCGCGAGTCCGAACCCTGAGATGCAGGTCGCCATCTCTGCGGTCGAGGAGCATTCGCGCGCGGCATTGATGTCATTGCGCCGCATCATCCGCGACCTGCGTGACGAGGCCCCCGAGGAGGACCTGGCGACGGCGATCCGATCGATGATCGACAGGTACCGGTCTTCCACTCGCGCGGAGTTCACATTGGTGATCTCTCCGGCCTGGCCGGAGCTCATCCCGGGCCCCGCGGCGCTCAACCTGCTGCGGGTCGTACAGGAGGCGGTGAACAACGCCGTCCAGCATGCCGACGCCTGCCACATCTTGCTCGAGCTGGCGGCGAGCCAAGACCAGGTCGCGGTGACCGTGTCGGACGATGGGCAGGGGATTACGGCCGGCACCCGGCGCGGCACCGGGGTTCTCGGTATGCGCGAGCGCGTGGCGCTGCTCAACGGCCGATTGGTGGTACGCCGCCTTCATCCTGGGACGGAGGTTCGCATCGAGGCGCCGCTCTGATGGGCGCAACGAGACCAAAACCGGTTCCAGTCCGCGTCGTGGTCGTCGACGACCAGAGGCTGTTCCGCATCGGGTTGGTCGAGCTGCTCAGGAACGAGAGTAGCGTCGATGTGGTCGCTCAGGCCGAGGATGGTGAGGAAGCGATCGAGCGGGTGGCCGCCCTGCTCCCAGACGTCGTCCTCATGGACGTGGGTATGCCCAGGCTGGACGGCATCCGTGCCACGGCACGTATCGTGGCCGAGCACCCTTCGGTTCACGTTCTGATCCTGGCATCGGTGCAGACCGACGATTCGGTGGTCCAAGCACTCCGCGCCGGCGCCGTGGGCTACGTGCTCAAGGACGCCGACCGCGAAGCGGTGGTCGCAGCGATAACGCGGGCGGCGCAAGGCCGTCACGTGCTCAATCAGGTGGGGCAGATCGCCGTTGTGGGCGCCGCGCTCGGCAAACTCGAGCAGCAGCGGCCGCCCGACGGCCTCACGTTCCGGCAGCTCCAGATCCTGCGTCTCATGGGGATGGGGCTCGCCCTGAAGCAGATAGGCCGTGAGCTTGGAGTCTCCGAGAAAACGGTTCGCAACCAGGCGAGCCTCATGTACGCGAAGCTGCGGATCCACGACCGCGCGCAGGCGATTCTGTATGCGGTTCACAAGGGACTCGTGACCTAGGCGGCCGACCGGCACTGTTTCGGCAGTCCGATGGTCCCCGCGCTCGGGACACACGTCCCGCGTTGGCCAGCCTCCAGCGAGCGCAGGCTCGATTTGGAGGAAAGTGAAATGTTACGCAGATGGAGGTCGTTGGCCGGCCTGTCGCTGACAGCCGGATTGGTTTTGATCATGTCAGCGGTGGGGGCCTTGCCCGCCGCTGCCAATCAGGGGGATATATGGACTCAGCCGGGGGGCACAGCGGAAGAGACCTCGGGCCATTCCCATGAGGTTCACCTGCCATGCGGGAACGTGGACATCTGGGGCGACAAGCTGGACAACACCAGCGGAACGTGGGTGCTGTACCACCAGCCGCCACCCAACACCGACGAAACGGAGATAGCGCGCGGCACCTACGCTTACTCAGGCCACGAGTCGATGAAGATCGCGACGATTGGCATGTCGGCCTTCCACAGCGCCACCGGGCCGCATTTCAAGCTCGAGCTCGAGAACGACAACAGCAAGTGGAAGACGTTCTGGCTGGACTGCCAGGTGTCGATCGCCACGACGCAAAACCCGTCGACAGCGACCGTCGGAGCCACGCTGAACGACAGTGCCACCCTGAGCAACGGGTTCAGCCCGACCGGGCATATCACCTTCACGCTCTACGACCCGAGCGGCGTGGTCGCCCACACCGAGTCGGTCAACGTGAACGGCAACGGCGTGTACTCGACGGCCACGGGCCATCTCGCCGACGTGGTCGGAACCTGGTACTGGCAAGCCGCGTATAGCGGCAATGACGGCAATAACCCGGTCACCAGCGATCGCGCTGCCGAGCCGGTGGTCGTTACCGAGGAGCAGCATCAGGCCCAGCCGTCGATCAGCACAGCGCCCAACCCGACGTCGGCAATCGTGGGCTCGACGCTGAATGACACCGCCACTCTGAGCGGCGGCAACCACCCGACTGGAACCATTACGTTCACGCTCTTCGACCCGCACGACGCTTCGGCCTACACGGAGACCGCCACCGTGAGCGGGAACGGACCGTACTCGACGGTTCATGGCTTTGCCGCCAACACGGTAGGGACCTGGCACTGGTCGGCCGCGTACAGCGGCGACGCCAACAACAAGGCGGTCCACAGCCAGATGGCTGACGAGCCGGTGGTCATCACCGAGGGTGAGGTCCAGCCGTCCATCTCGACCACGCCGATCCCCGAGACGGCAAAGGTCGGCGACGTCTTGAAGGACCAGGCCACCCTGGTGGACACGAACGACGCGACGGGGACGATCACC
>JBGPEO010000115.1:0-8944 GCA_041482895.1 Candidatus Dormibacteraceae bacterium
CGAGGCACGCGAAAGGGCACGCGCAGCAAAGGACTTCGCGACCTCGGACCGGCTGCGCGGCGAGCTGGCGGCGCTGGGCGTTGCGGTGACAGATACGGCGGAGGGCCAGCGCTGGAAGATTGTCCCGACCAGGAGGCCCTGAAATAAGGTGGGGCCGGGCCTTGCGGCTCAGCCCCACTTGAGGAAGGGGTTTGCTGGTTAAAGCCAGGTCATGGCTGCGGCGGGATCGATGTGTGGACGATCACGGCCGGGTCCGTGGGTTCGCCGGTCGTTGCAGTCGTTGGCTTCTTGCTGGAGCCCTGCCCGTTCTTGTTCTTGGCATTGGCGTTGGGGTTGGGGCTGCCGTTGCCAGTGACGCCGGTCTTGGTCTTGCCGTTCTTCGGCTGCCCGTTGCTGACGGTGTCGCCGTGCGTCCGCGCAAACGATGCGACGCACTGGCCGATGCCATGCACGCCCAGGCGCTCGGCGCTGGCCTTGCAAGCGTTGACCTGGGTCGTCACCTGCTGGCCCCAGTTGAGCGGGTTCACGCTGCCGGTGGTCGCCACCTCGGTAGCCGCGACGGCGATGGTCGTTGCAGCCGCGGCGACTGCGATCCCCGTCAGGATCTTGATGCCGATAGCGGCGCCGGCGCCACCCAAAAGTCTCTTCATGCTTCCTCCTGGTTGCATTGGTCTCCGAAAGGGGATCGGGCCGCCCGTCATCGGATCGAGAATCCGATGCAGCTCGTACTCCATTTCCCTTTCGAAGTCGTTCATGTCTGACATGTCGGGAAGAAGAAACGCACACTCATGCCGGATCAACCATTTTTTGTTCCCTCAGGTCGCCAAGGGTCACCTTCAGCTGCTTGCGAGCCGCAGCCATGCGCGAGGCGACCGTCTGTTCGGCCACGCCGAGGGCGGCCGCGATCTCGCGATTGCTGTAGCCGTGGTAGTGGCGCATCACGAGGGCCGCGGCTTGCTTCGTCGGAAGCTTGCGCAGCTCTCGGATCAGGTCCGATCGTTCGGCGAGAGCGGCCGGATCGGGTGAGGGCGACGGCCGGCCCAGGCGCTTGATCAGCTCGCCGGCCTGCCGAAGCCGGTAACGCCTGCGATCTGAGATCGCGACGTTGATCGCGATCCGGTGCAGCCATGCTTCGACCGGCGCATCGGGGCGCCAGGAGGCCCAGCTCTTGTAGGCCCGCTCAAAAGTGTCCTGGGCGCAGTCCTCGGCCGCCGCCCGATCTCCCAGGAGGGTGATCAGGGTGCCGAGGATCCTGCGGTACGTGTTCCTGTAGAGCCGCTCGAAGTCGGCTTCCGACCCCGGCTCGTAACGTTCCGGCGCGACCGTGCTCTCGCTTGACTCCGAACGAATGTTCGTCTAACCTCCTGGCGCACCATGGCCAGCTTCCCGTCGCTTGACCCGGCCGACTTCCAAGGGGATATAACGCTGGATCACGTGATTTCTGAAGCCTCCGCGAATTTTGCCCCCCTGCCCCCCGACCTGAAGCCCGGTCTGGTCACCGCGCTGGCCGGCCGTGGCATCCAGCGCCTTTACTCGCACCAGGCCGACGCCTACCATGCCGTCCGCCAGGGCCGGCATCTGGTGGTCGTCACGCCGACAGCCAGCGGAAAGACGCTCTGCTACAACCTGCCGGTCCTTCAGCGCCTGCTCGAGGACCCTCAACGGCGAGCGCTGTACCTCTATCCGACCAAGGCCCTGGCGCAGGACCAGCTCGCCGAGCTGAGCGCGCTCAAGCATGGTCTGCCGATCGAGCTGCGAGCGGACACCTATGACGGTGACACGCCTCCCGGCCGCCGCACCGCGATCCGGGAAGGCGGACACGTCGTGATGACCAACCCGGACATGCTGCATGCGGGGCTGCTTCCGCATCACACAAGGTGGCGCCGCCTCTTCTCGAGCCTGGATTTCGTTGTCATCGACGAGCTCCATACGTATCGAGGGCTCTTCGGAAGCCAGGTCGCCAACGTCATCCGGCGTCTGAAACGGATCTGCGCGTTCTATGGCTCGAAGCCGACTTTCATCTGCGCATCGGCGACCATCGCCAACCCTCTCGAGCTCGCCAAGCGACTGCTCGAGGAGGACAACGTCGAGCTGGTGGAGCGCAACGGCGCCCCGCGCGGTGAGCGACGGCTCATCTTCTACAACCCGCCGCTTGTGAACCGGGAGATGGGCGTTCGTCGCAGCTCCATGCTCGAGGCGCGCCGCATCGCCGCGCCGTGGATCCGCGCCGGCCACCAAACCATCGTGTTCTGCCGCAGCCGGCTCCAGGTCGAGGTGATGCTCAGCTACCTGAGGCAGGACCTTGCCCCTCGTCTCGATTCCCATCAACGCGTGCGAGGTTACCGGGCGGGCTACCTGCCGCTGCACAGACGCGAGATCGAGGCGGGCCTGCGCAGCGGAGAGATCACCGGCGTCGTGAGCACCAACGCGCTCGAGCTCGGCATCGACATCGGCAGCCTGCAGGCGGCTGTCCTCGTCGGCTACCCGGGGACGATCGCCTCGACGTGGCAGCAGCTGGGAAGGGCAGGGCGGCGGTCGGGATCGATCGGAGTGTTCGTCGCGTCGAGCTCTCCGCTGGACCAGTTCATCGTCCGCCACCCGGAGTACTTCCTCAGCGCCGACCCGGAGGAAGGCCTGATCGACCCAGACAACCTTCTCCTCCTCGCCGGTCATCTACAGGCAGGACTTTTCGAGCTGCCCTTCGAAGAACAGGAGAGGCTCGGGCGTGCCGACGTCCACGAGCTGCTGCAGGTTTTCGAGGAGGACGGCTCCGTGACCCGGTCGGCCGGACGCTGGTTCTGGAGCCGGCAGGCTTTCCCGGCAGAGGAGGTGCACCTGCGCCGGATCCTGGCCGACAACGTCGTGATCATCGACACCTCGCATCCGCGGCCGCAGGTGATCGGCGAGATGGACCAGTTCACCGCGCCGGTCCTGCTGCACGAAGAGGCCGTGTACCTCCACGAAGGTGCGCAGTTCCACGTCGACCGGTTGGACTGGGATGAGAAGAAGGCCTACGTGCGACCGGTCGAGGTCGACTACTACACCGATGCGCTTGCCGCGGTGACGGTGCAGGTGCTGGAAACGTTTGGCGGCCCAGAAGGGGAATGCGTTGCGCGCAGCCATGGCGAATTGAAGATCACAAGCCTCGCGAGCATGTTCAAGAAGATCCGCTTCCATACCCACGAGAACATCGGGTCGGGACCGATCCACCTCCCGGAGCAGACGCTGCACACGACCGGCTACTGGATCACGGTCGACGAAGGACTGTGGCGGTCGCTCGGCCGCGAAACATTGGAAGCCGGGCTGCAGGGCATGGCGCACGCGTTGCGCCACGTCGCAAGCCTCCACCTGATGTGCGACCCGCGTGACCTCGGCTCGGTCGCGGAGGTGCGGTCGGTCACGACGCGGCTGCCGACCGTGACCGTGTACGAGGTCTACCCGGGCGGCGTGGGTTTCTCCTCGCGGATGTACGAGCTGCACCGTGAGCTCCTCGACGATGCCGCGGCGCTGGTCCGCGACTGCCCATGTCTCGCGGGCTGTCCGTCGTGCGTCGGTCCGCTTCATCTCGTGGAAGGAGCCAAGGAAGCGTGTCTGCGATTGCTCTCCGCGACCGCCTTACCCGTCTAGGCGCACCGCCGAGTCCGCGGCCACGTCCCGCGAGTCCGCTGCCGCGCGGCTTCGAGGAGATTCCGACTCCCTACGGCCTGGCCGCATTCCGCCAGGACGTCATTCCGCTGCCTCCGCTGGAATCCCATCCCGGCAACGTCGCCTACCTCGACACCGAGACGACAGGCCTGAGCGGTGGATCGGGAACGCTGGTTTTCGCCGCCGCCATCGCGCGGCCGATCGACTGCGGGCTGCGTGTGGCGCAGCTCTTCCTGCCGCAGCCGGGCCTGGAGGCGGCATTCCTGGATGTCCTGCGCACGGAGCTCGAGCCGGCCGGCGCGATCGCCACCTTCAACGGCGCTTCGTTCGACCTGCCGGTGCTCCGGACACGATGGGTCATGGCGCGCATGCCGGGCGAGCTCAATGCGGCGCCGCACGTCGACCTGCTCACGCTCGTGCGCGCCCTGTACCGGCATCGGCTCGAGAGCTGCACGCTCCGAATGGTCGAGGAGCGGGTGCTGGGCTACGAGCGCGATGACCCCATCCCGAGCGCCCTGGTGCCGGACGCTTACTTCACATACCTGCGAGCGGGATCTCTCGAATTCCTGGAGGCTGCCCTCGAGCACAACCGGCTGGACGTGATCAGCCTCGTCCACCTTCACTCGCGGCTGCTGGTGCGGCTGCGGGGGGATGAAGCCGGCATGGACGCCGCCGATTGGCTGGCGCTCGGACGTCACCGTTTCCGGCGCGGTGCCCGTGCCGATGGCTGGAGGGCGCTGCGCAACGCGACCTCGTTTGCGAAAGGCGAGGCGTCCGCCACGGCCGGGCTGCTCATCTCGCGGCGCCTGCTCAGACGCGGTTCGGTCGCGGCGGCGGACCGCCTCCTGGACTGGCTGGAGGCAAGCGCTGCGGAAGACATTCGCGTTTCCATCGCACGCGCGTGCCTTCTCGAGTGGCGCCGGCGTGACCCTCACCAGGCGCTGAGCATCGTCGAGGCCGCGCAGCGGCGCATGCCGGAGGAGGCGCCAGGTCTCGAACACCGGCGGGAGAGACTCCGCCGGAAAGTCGAGTCAGACCGCGGCCGGAACCGGAATCGCAACCACAGCCGGAAGCGCCAGGTCAGGGAGGTTCAGCTCGAAGCTCCCATCGCGGACAGCCCTGCCTAGCGCATCGACCACGGCCGGATCGAACTCCGTGCCGGCCCCGCCTACGACCTGCTCCTGGGCGACCTGCGGCGTCGCCCGCGCGCAACCCCTCCCGGCTGTCGCCGCCTCGAATCTCTCCGCGACGGCCAGGATGCGCGCCAGCACCGGGATGTCTTTTCCGGTCGTGTCCGCCGTCCCCGGGCCAGTGTCCCAACGATCGTGGTGATGGCGCACCGCCGCCACGACGTCGAGCGGGAACTTTGCCCCTGCGACGATCTTCTCGCCCTCCTCAGCGTGGCCAGGGGCTTCCACATTCTGCCCGCCGGCCGAAAGCGTCATATGGCCAACGTCGTGGAGGAAGGCGGCCGTGCGAAGGTCCTCCATCTGGTTGGAGGAAAGGCCGGAACGGCGCCCGATCGCCTCCGCGATCGACGCCACGCGGCTCGAATGGCCCTGGGTGAGCGGGTTGCGATGATCGACGGCATGCGCCACGGCGACCATCACCTGCGGTCCCGCATCGGCGAGCATCGCCACCAGGCTGCCGTCGGCAAGCTCGAGCTCGGTGACCAGCTGAGGGAAGGTGCAGGCTCGGTCCTTGCCCTCGCGCTTGGCGAGGTAGAGAGCCTGGTCAGCGGCCGCGATCAGCTCGCCGGCGCTGAAGGCATCCTCCGGGTATGACGCGACGCCGACGCTGAAGGTCAGGTGTTCGTCGGGCGTGGTCGACACTGCCGCCGCGTGGACCGCGTCGACGATTCGATACGCCAGGCGCTGCGCGCCGGTGGCGTTGGTGTCGGCGACCATCACCGCGAGCTCGTCGCCGCCGTAGCGCGCGACCATGTCCTGGGCGCGGGCTGCCGCCTTCACGATGCGAGCTCCCATCTGGAGCACCAGGTCACCGTGCTGGTGTCCCAGCTCATCGTTCACGGACTTGAAGTGATCGAAGTCGATCAGCAACAGCGACAGGGGGCTGGTCATACGGTCCGGCCGCGCGAACGCGCCCTCGAGCCGGCGGCGGAACTCTCTCACGTTGGCCAGGCCGGTCAAGCTGTCGGTGGTCGCCTCCTGGCGGCTGTGCTGGTAGCGGAGGGCGTTGGCGAGCGTCACCGCCGTGCTGCCGGAGAGCGCGTTGACCGCGAAGAGGTCCTGGTTGGTGAAAACGCCGGCCGATTGGTTGAGGCTCAGGATCGCGGTGACGCCGTCACCGGAGGCGATCGGGACGACCAGGCCCTTGTTGTCGGCGGCGAAAACGGCCTCGCCGGTGATCGCAGCCTGCGACAGCTGGTGCTCGTCCATGGGCTCGTCCTCAGCCGCGGGGGTCGAGGCACCGCTTCGATTGGCAATCGCCACGACTGTGAAGCCTTCCTGCGAGGAGAGGATCAGGCGGCCGCGCTCGGCGCTGGTCATCTGGACGGCGTGGTCGGTCAGCACCACGAACACGTCCTTGATGTCGGTGGAGCCGACCAGGTTCATGCTCAGCTCTCGCAGCGAGTCGGCCTGCGCGGCCCGCTCGACCGCCGACCGCCGCTCGCGTTCGAGCTCGCGCGTCATATATCCGGTGGCCAGGGCGACAACCAGGAAGAGGAACATCTTGCCGATCGTGGCGTTGGGGTCGACCGCGAAGTTGGAGGGCGTGAAGCTTCCTCCGACGAAGAGGTATAGGAACGAGACCACCAGCGCTGAGACGAAGCTGGCGGTGGCGCCGAAACGCACCGCGTTGGTGATCACGGCGAGGAACAGGGCAAGGAAGAACGGGCTGTTGAAACCGTTGGACAGGTAGACCAGCGTGGTCGCGAACAGGATGTCCAGCGTCATCGTGGAGAGGCTGAACTGCTTTCCCGGTTGGTATCCCCGCACGAGGAGGACGTTGACGCCGATGTTCATCACGCCCCACGCCGCGAGAACGAGGTCGATGGTGACCTTCTGGTTGGCGTCGGTGTGCGGGTTCACGTTGTTGAGCACGCCGAGCACGATCAGGAACAGCCACCGAAAGACCACCGCCACGCGTTCGCCGACCCGACGGCGGTCGGCATCGAACGTGGCGTCGATGGCCAGGGCGCGGATGTCCTGCCAGCGCCTGGAGGGGGTGCTGCCGGGCTGGTTGTTCATGGTGTGGCGTCGACCCACTCCGTGAAGGCGGTTAATTATTCGCCGATTTCGCGACTGAAAACGGCCTTATTCGCGTTAAACCCCATACACATGGTGCATCCTGGGGTCCGATCCGGTTCAATATGACGGCCAAAATGCCTCGAACGGGCGTTCAGCGCCCACGCCTCCGCACTCAACGCGGTCAGTCGCTGGTCGAGTTCGCGATCTCGTCCATCGTGCTGCTCTTGCTGATGATGGGTTTGCTGGACCTCTCACGCGCCTTCTACTACGCCGTCAGCCTGCAGGGTGCGGCGCGTGAAGGCGCCCGCCACGGAGCCTGGTTCGACACCAAATCCCGAGTCAACATCTACCTCGACAACGCCGACATCATGGATGCGGTCAACTCCGGGCTCACGGGATCGGGCATCGTCTGCGGCGGCGTCAACGGCATCAACTGCTTCGTGCCGGGCGCGTGCCTTCCGGGGGCAGACGGCAACACGGTCAACAACAAGCCGTATGCCGCGGGGAACTACCCGGCGACCACCCAGCAGGTGAATGTCTACATCTGCTACACCGCGCCAGGTGGAGCGCAGCAAGGCTCGATAACAGTGCACCCCGCTGACAACTCGTGGCGTCTGGGGGACATCAACGTCTCGATCCTGATGAACTTCGGTTTGATCACGCCGTTCATCCAGAGCATGTTCGGCAACGGCATCAACATGGCCTTCAACGAACACTTCACCATCCAGGGCAAGCCATGAAAGCAAAGCTCGCGCGCTGGTTCCGCAGCCAGAGATCCCAGGGCATGACCGAGTTCGCGCTCATCGCCCCGGTCATCCTGCTGCTCACTTTCGGAATCATCGACTTCGGCCGCGGACTGTACTTCTACATCACCCTTCAGCAGGCGGCCAACGAGGGCGCCCGCGTGGCAGTGCATGCGTCCGATTACGTCGACGCGAATGGCGTGGGCTGTACGTCGCCCGCATACGTCCACTGCTGGCCGACTGACGCCGACGTGGCGGCCGCCATCCAGGCGCACGCGGTCACCGAGGTGCTCGCCAACCCCTGCCCGAACGGCCCGCTACCCAACGGCGGCAACCCGGTGAACTCGCTGCAGGTGCCCGCATCCAACACGGGCTGGATCTTCATCACCGACCCGAGCGTCGGAGGCGACGGCAACGGAGGGAATGTCGTCGGGGCCAACCCTGCGACCTACGCCGTCGCGAACGGACCCAAAGGCGGGCTCGGCACGCTTCCGGCACCGGGCCCTGCGTGCCTGGGCATCAAGTCGGCGACCGGCAACGAGCCGATCAAGGTGACGCTCTGGTTCAACTTCCAGCCGCTCACTCCAATCATCCAGCAAGTTGTCGGCAACAAGATCGTCATCACTGCATATGCCGTCTACCGTGCCGAGTACTCGAACTAAGTCGCCGCAGCGCAAGCTGCAGGAAGGCCAGGCCATTGTCCTGATCGCCTTGCTGATTCTCGTGCTGTTCGGGATGCTTGGCCTGGCAGTCGACTCGGGACGCTCCTATGTCGACCGGCGCGACCAGCAGGCCGCCGTGGACGCTGCCGCGCTGGCGGCGGGCGACTGGTACGACAACTACCCCGATTACCTGGACGTCGCCGCCACAACCATCCCGCAGGCGTTGCGGGTCTACGAGAACAACGTGCACCTGTACAACATCCCCAGCGAAAGCACGACCCACGACCCGTTTTACGGGCTCAACGGCTCCCTGACCAAGGACACCTGGACCGAGACCTGGGCTGCTCAGGGCTACCAACTGACGATCACCGCCATCAACACTCTGTTCAACGGCTATCAGTTCCAGTTCGACAGCACGCACGCGTTCCCGCTCGCCTTCATGCAGATCTTCGGCGGACCGTCGAACGTGACCATCGTGGCTACGGCGAGCTCGATCGTGGGCAACCAGCGTCAGACGCCGGCCCTTCTCACGCTGAGTACCCAGAACTGCGCGACCAACCTGGCCGGCAACGGCACCCTGACCGTCCTTGGAGACGTCTACACGAACGGCACCGCCTGTGTGAACTCCGCCCTCCACCTGGCCGGGAACTGCTACGGAGCCGCGGGCTCGACGTGCAGCGGC